>NC_007181.1:953982-1271976 GCF_000012285.1 Sulfolobus acidocaldarius DSM 639 | reverse complement strand
CATATATGAAATAAGTTCTACTATAATTAGGCCTTTCAACCTTAACCTGGTTTAGACCATCTTTGACTTCAATAATTTTGTCTTCAATTTGTAACTTATCACCAACCTTAGCGTAATAAATATTCTCGTAAATGTTTGGCTCTTCACTAAACTCTTCCCAGCTAAATAGGTCATCATTATACACTTTATAAGTCCTCTTAGACATATCTTGAATCACTGCATATGAAGTTTTCTTAGAGTTTTTACTCATCATTTTAAGGTTAGTTTTAACTATAAATTCTTTTTTAAGTTCTACTCTATTATCCCTTAATACACTTATTTTCACCACTTCTTCATCTAAACTTAATTTAAAAAAAGGTATAGATAAGTCTAACTCTCCTACTGATCTATCTAGATCGACTTTAGTTTTTTTATTACCAACGTCAATTAATATTGACTTCCTTAGTAAGGACGGAATTTTGAATCTCATCTTAAGTTTTAAAATAGCGTTAGAAGAAGGATCTGTTTTCAGATGACCGTTCTTTGCCATAATTATATGTCCACTTTCAACTTCTATATCTGGTAAATCACTAAAAACTTTTAGTGGAAACTGATATTCAAATATCTCCTCTTTAAATGTTATACTTCCTTCAGTTTCATTTGAAAGCTTGAAAGGTTCCAATTTAAGAACAAACCCGTCTCCATCAGCCACTTTTTCTACATCGATCAAGTTTTTACTCAGACTAAAATCACTCGCTATTTTTTTATCTATCCTTATAATATAAGGTAATTCCGCAGAATTTTTATCATTAATTATCTTTAGAAAATCAGTATCTTTAGAGAAACTCAGTTTAAATACTGTACCACTCTTAGATATTAATATAATCTTACCATCCTTGAACTTTAATGCTCTGACATTAAAGAGTTTAGAAGATTTATCACTATCTAACTCGTATACATTCACTACATTTCCGTCATTTATACTTATATGGTTATAATCAGCATCAATTACAGGTAAGTAAGAAAAGGATCCTATGTAAGACCAGCCACCTCTGTAAAAGCTCTTGAGTTTGTTACCACATGAAATTATGATTCCATTTCTAGTTTCTCCTATGAACTCCATGTCCTCTGTACATATTCCCATCAAATCGTAGGCAGAAGAATCAAGTAAGATCCTACCATTTGGGCTTAAAAATACTCTACCCACACTTGTGAGCGCTATTAGATATTTTTCTCCCTTATATCTCTCCCTTCTACCATCTCTATATATTATCAAAGTTTCATTATCATATATTAAATCTACATGATCCCTAAATATTTTATAAAATTTAGGGTGTTCTACGTCTACGAATTGTCCATATGGTAAAATTACTCTCGCTCTTTTACCATTAAGCAACATAATAAAACCGTACTTACTTTTGTATTCGTCAAATTTCTCGTTTCCAAAAGTGAAACCAAGGAATGACTTGTAAATAGGAATCAAACCATCTTCAGCATAAACATATCTTACTACCTTATCCTCTATACTATTTTTTAGTATTTTTTTATTTCCGTTTTCATCAATCTCAGTTACCTTATAGCCATCATATACTACCCATTTTCCATTTAGACGTATATCTGGATAAATTTCGATCTGGGGAGATAATATCGCATCACTATTTACTAATAACTTATCATTGATCTTAGTAATCCATACAATACAAGAATCAGGGAATATTAAATCCTCTTTGCTTTCTATGCTGACTATCATTTATTTCTTCGATGCTGTAAAATATACAGAGAGTGTGGTTTGAAAATACTATTAACGAGATAGGCAATAGTAATATGGGAGATTATATGTGGTTACCATAAAAAATCCCGTTGTTTATATATATTATGAAACCTATTCTGCTACTATTATCCATACTCCTCATATCATCGGCTTTAATGATATGTTTTGATATTCCTTACCCATTTCAATCTATTTTAGCACCACCTATTCTTTTAGAAATGTTAAGACTATCAAAAAGACTCAAAGGAGGTAGGAAGTAAATTTTCCACATAGGTTTTTTTGCCTGCAAATTTTGAAAAAGCAATCCAAGGCTTCTCTTCCTTTCAAGCCCAACTCCTTAGAAAAACTATTTACATATCCTCTTTCATATGCTAAATTAGCAGAGTCTCTAATAACTATTTTAATTCTAGATAATGATTCTTCATCTAAGATCTTGGAACCTAACAGTTTAATTACAAACGGTAAATTACCGCAATTAGAATTCCAGAAATCTTTAAAGCTATACTCGGAAGTACCATCATATGTTAATTCAGCTGTCCACTCCTCTTGAGAGGTAGTAGGGACGACATTATGACCGTAAATCATCCTAGCAAGATAATATTCGGTAGAGTTACTACCTGGGACTAGAATTTTAAGTTTGCTTTCTGTCTTTTTCTTATACCTTATACCAATATCATTTACCACATATGCTCCGTTAGTCAAAACTTTTAAATTTTCTATAAAAGTAACTAGGGGTAATGGAAGATAAAGTAACTCGTATTCATCTACATGAAATTTTAAATCGTCCTCTTTCAATTTTAAAATGTCGAACGAAAAACCTTTAGTATCTACTTCATTATTAAGTACAGGTTGGAGTATCTTAATCTCCTCATCCCTTGAATATGCGATTTTTATCCTCATCTAGTATACTACCATATCTCCTTATTTTATATTTCCCTTAATTTCTTAACTATTATTATGAAGACGATTATAGTAGGCTCAGGCTATGCAGGATTAAATGCTTATTATAATCTGAATGAAGAACCAATCATAATTTCACAGCATAATAAATTTGTATTTTACACTTCACTAACCAGAAGTTTGCTTTTCAAACCATTAATGGATACTGTAAACATACCTTTTGTTACCGTGGATAAGGTTATTGAATTTGACCTGAAGGGAAAATGGATAAAAACCCAAAATCATGAGTACAACGCTGATAACTTAATTATAGCAACAGGATGCAATAGAGAAGAACAAATTCAATTTATAAAAAAATTACGAGGACTAGATAGAATTTCTATAGAAGCTGAAAATGAATTTTATGACGGTTATCTTGTAGTACAGTTAGCATTTTATCTGAAAAAATTAGGAAAACAAGTATACTACCATGGAAGTTATTTATCTTTCCTGGGTGACAGAGTAGCTCAAGTGCTGGCAAATAAGATGAACGAAAAACACATACAATATACAGAAAAAGCTGATTTAGTGTTCCCTGCCTGTAAGCCTCTAAGTCCATTTCAATTCTTCAAGGTTAATGAATATTTACAGTATCAGAACTCATTCATAATCGGCGATCTAATAGAAAATATGCCAAAGTTAGGTGAATTAGCCATGAGAACTGGAATTTACGTTGGTAAGTTTATTAATGACCACAGAGCCGGAAAATTTTCACCCATTTTTGTAACTATTATAGATACTGGAAGTGAAGGAATTCACATAAGAAGTGATAGACCTTGGGGCGGAAATAAAGAGGTTGTTAAAATATCTAAGCTTAGACAATATATGAAGAGATTCATAGAAAGATATTATATCATTAGAAGAGGAAATATGGGCTTTTTATATCACGTATAGAAGTATCCAGGGACCTGGGGGGTCAGGGGGAACATCATTCCTTTTCAAGGGTCCCTGGATACCCTATATTTTCATTTTCCTCGGGGTATAAGTAGTTTTGTATTATAAATAACGTTATAACGCTAAAATAAAAATAGAGAAACAAGGAATAATATTCTAATTTCTTAATAAGCGTTACACCAACAAAGAATAAAAACATGAGGTTGCAGTTAGAAGGAGACGCTAACTCGGACGATCCTTATAATAAATTTATTCTTACACTTAATCTGGCAGGCGCAAGTGAAAATACAATACGACTCTATTCCATCGCAATAAAGGATTTCCTAGATTTTGTGAAGAAAGATCCCCGCCAAGTAACTAATTCAGACGTAAACGCATGGTTGCTAAAAATCCTTAAGAGCAGCACTAGGAGTAAGAGAGTTAGAGAAGAAAACGAAAAAAGAAGAATGAAACTAACTACCGCGAAGATTTACTTAACTGCAGTACTTAGATTTCTCAAATGGCTAGGTAAAGATGTAAAGCCAACGGTACCTAAAGCGAGGAAAAATGAAATAAGAGCACTTACGTACGAAGAGCTAGAGAAATTAAAAGCCAGTGCAAAGAAACTTCGTGATGCGGTAATATTAAACCTGCTAATTGACACTGGAATCCGAGCAAAGGAACTATTGTCTATTAAAGTTCAAGATATAGACCTTGAAAGAAGACGTATTATAATAAGAAATACAAAGAACGGCGAATCAAGAATAGTTTTCTTTACCTCTCACACTGGTGCATTATTAAAAAAATATATTCAGAAAAATAAAAAGGAGCCTGAAGACAAACTGATAAATATGACGTATCAGGCTCTATATAGAAAACTAAGAAGACTAGGAAAGAAAATAGGAATAGATCTAAGACCACATATATTAAGACATACATTTGCGACAGAAGCAATAAGGAAAGGTATACCATTACCAGTAGTACAAAAAATATTAGGACACAAAGACATAAGAGTAACTCAAGTTTATACTCATTTAGTCATAGAGGATGTGGAAAAGGCCTATAAAAATACATTTGGTTAGGCTCTACCTAAAAATCTCCATTTCAACATTTCATTTACATAGCTTGCCAAGTCTTTTATACTATTGAACGAGTACGTTTGCAGATGTAAATACTCAAATTTTGCTTGATTATTTAACATGTCTTTTTGTAGTTCTTTCACTATTTGCTTCTTTAGAATATCTTGGAGTTTTTCTTCAACTAGGTTGCCTACTATTTTTCCATTGATATCATCAGGGTAAGGAATCTCGCCATTCGGATACACAGTAATAGCATAACTTACCACTCTCGTAGGAGCACTCTTACCTACTAAAGCATTTATGAATCCCCATGTATTGTTTATAGTCGGTCCGTATTTTCTCTTCAATTCAGAAAGTACTTTATACAATTCATTCGGATCTGGTTCTAATTTCACTTTGGAACCAGGGTAATCTATTGCCGGAAGGATAACTATTTTATATTGACACTCGTGAACTTTTCTTACTTTTTCTTCAAGCTTATGTAAATTATATCGAGTTACCACTGTTTGAACATTAACCTTAAGACCGTAATCTCTGAACCTCTGCAAATTATCAATAGCTTTTGCGTTCCAATGATACTCGTCAATCGAATAATGTAAGAAGTCAATTCTATCAGCCAACTTTGATAAAAACGATTCGTCATTAAGTCTATATCCGTTAGTGGTGAGCATCACATAAAAAGAACCATCATGAGCATATTCAAGTAACTCTAGTATATCTTGTCTTATTGTTGGTTCTCCACCTTCAAAAGACAGCACAACTATAGAAGAATCACGCATATTATCAATCATTTTCTTAACTTTTTCTGTACTACTCTCCCCCAGCTCCCCATTATAATATGATGGGTTACAAAATGAACAGTGCAAGTTACATCTTGATGTAACTTTAAACGTAGCATAAGCCGGATTAAAAGGGTCTTTAAGTACTTGTGTTCTTATAAACCATCTAAACGCTTTAATATCTCTATTCATAATTTAAGAAACCTCCTTGTATGTTTTAAATATTCTTCTGCGTTTTCCTCAATCATTTTCTTTTCCGCCTCACCTACTTTTCTTATAACTTTAGCAGGAACACCCACAGCGATACTGTATGGAGGTATTTCAACATTTTGAGGAACTACAGAACCTGCACCTACAATAGAATACTCTCCTACCTTAGAGCCGTTCAATAGTATCGCACCCATTCCAATTATTACATTAGATGCAATTGTGGCTCCATGAATTACTGCATTATGCCCTATGCTAACTCTATCTCCTATAATAGTCTTAAACCCATAATCTGTATGCACCGTAGTGTTTTCTTGAATATTTGTCTCCTTTCCTATTACTATTGAATCGTTATCCGCCCTTATCACTACATAGTGCCATATACTAGCTAGTTCCTTTATTTCTACATCTCCTATTATGTAGGCTGTAGGATGAATATATGCCTTATTTGATACCTTAGGTTTTTTACCTAAATACTCTTCAATAGGCATTATTTTCTCTTTCTTAATTTGGCTATAAAAAACCCTGTTATATCGTGCACCATAGGGTAGAACCTTATTATCTCTTCCAGTTCGAATCTCTCATCTTCAACGATTCTCTCATTCTCTATTTCAGTCATCGTACACGTGGAATAGATTAAGATTCCATCCTTCTTAAGGAGTTTATACGCTGCGTTTATAAATTGTTTTTGATAACTTGATAAATTTATTAAATC
The DNA here is from genome assembly GCF_000012285.1 of Sulfolobus acidocaldarius DSM 639. Classification (NCBI taxonomy): domain Archaea; kingdom Thermoproteati; phylum Thermoproteota; class Thermoprotei; order Sulfolobales; family Sulfolobaceae; genus Sulfolobus; species Sulfolobus acidocaldarius. The sequence continues at coordinate 1,265,634 of NC_007181.1, read as the reverse complement.
TTCTTTGTTTTTCTTGTCATAAATCTTAGGTCTTAAACCTAAGGCTGAACATGGTGGGTCTATAAGAACCTTATCAACATCACTTATCCTAAAATCTTCATAAAGATAACGTGAATCTGCAAGATATGTCTCTATATGCATACCTAGTCTTTGCGTTAATTGCCTTAGATCCTGAACTTTTCTCTTAGTATGGTCAAATCCTAAGATTCTAGCCTTAGGCTCTAATTGATAAATATGAGTTAACTTACCTCCAGGATGTGCAGTCATATCTATAATTTTTTCGCCTGGTTTAGGATCTATCAGATAGGCAACATACATCGACGCTTTTCCTTGAAGTAATATTTCACCTGTTTTTAACTCATCCAAATCTGAAAGAGGATAAGAGGAATACATGCTTTTTGTAATTTTTACAGCTAGGTTACCTTGATTAACTAATTCGCCCTCAGCTATAATTATACCATTTTCACTAACCACGTTAACAAACCTACTATTACCAATTACCCTCTTTACGCCGGGTCTGTATACATTTGCACCCATCATTACACTTTCAGCAGTTCTTTTATCTACTATGACCTTGCTTTCTCTTTCTTCTAACTTACTGGGTCCTCTTATCTCGATGTAGAGAGCTTCGCTAAAATCTTCATCCTCATGTAAAAAAGGAAGACGCTCTCTAATCCTAGTAGGAGACGTCTTTAACGTATTGACCCTGATGTAGAGTCTACTATTTGGTACTAGTAAAGAGTCAAGTAAAGAGTTAAATTTAGTTCCTGAAACCTTCCTCAGCTCATCCAGGACAAATTCATCGTACTCTAGTCTTTTGACCAAATTACCTTCGCCCCTTCATTATTAGGTTCAGTTACAAGACCACCAAAATATGACACTAACTCTTCACCTTCTCTCTTAGTGTTTACGAAAGTATAAACCGTAGGTCCAAAAGACGATATACCTGCCGGAAATCCCTTATTATACATGGATTTCATAAGATCCCTAACCTGCTCAGTCTGCATGTTAACTTCGATTCTTTTAAATCCAAGATTTTGTATCTTGGCTATAGCATCGAGTGCGGATGAGATATCATGATCTATTACAGCAGGTACTAACTCCATAAAAGTTACTCTGATTACCTCACTAGTACCCTTAACTTCCTTCTTGAACGCATTTAGTTCTTCTACACCAAAAATTCGTCTACCATATGAAGGTGTATTTATATAGATATACCAAGGAAACGAATATCTGGTCATGAGTGGAGGGGGTGGGGCATCGGAGAAATCTGAAGGGGCTATATTTTGCTTAACCTTTACAGAATGCCCTGCATCGACTATAAATCCCCCGTATTTAAAAGCATAAACACCGACACCTGAGGTCCCGCCCCTTTTCACAATCCTTGCTAGATCTACTACATCCACATTCTTTAGATTATACTCAGCTGCTAGCTTAGCGGCTGAAAGTAAGAATTGTGTGGTATGTCCAAGTCCAACATGAGCTTCATAATCCTCTTCTATACATACGGAAGGCATTCTAAAGGGAAGCGATATGTTGACTGTCGTACAGTCTCCATTCCTCATAACAACTCTAGGATATTTTAAGGCTACTCCAACTCCACCATCTATACGCCCATATAAACCCTCTAAATCCAACAGAGTGATATGAATTCGTGATAAGCCTATTACCCTTATCATCCTAATCACTATTACTAACTATAATCAGTGTACTTTCATCTGCTTATAAGTAGTTGATAAAGGGGATAAATGCTTGTATATTAAAATTGTTTAGGACTTTAAATATCGATGATGTTTGCTTGTTTTGAAAAATAAAAATCAGGAATAATTGTAGATCTTAGATCTGTTAACATTTAGATTTACGAACCAATAGAATTAATTTTTATACGAAGAAAAAGTTAATGTATATTGTGAATAAAATGGACGAGAATGAATTAAATCAATTAATTAATGATATATCAAGAAAGCTAGAAGAAAAAGCCAAAAATATGATTCAAACTGAGGATCCTACAGTTCAGATAAATGATGGGAATATAGATGAAATAATTAGTAAAAACAATGTAGTATTTGTGGATTGTTGGGCTCCTTGGTGTGGTCCGTGTCATTTATACGAACCTGTGTTCAAAAGAGTCGCATTAAAATATAAGGGAAAAGCTGTTTTCGGTAGACTCAATGTAGATGACAATGCTAATTCTGCAGATAAATTTGGAGTACTAAATATACCTACTACACTGATATTCGTTGGCGGAAAACTAGTTGACCAGGTCGTAGGTGCGGTAGAGGAAGAAATATTAGAGGAATATGTGAAAAAATATGTCTCTAATTGAGGCTAGAATAAAGAAAAAACTAGGGAATTTCTTATTAAATGCTGAAATAAATGAGGACAGTAAAATTATTTTTATTCATGGAAAAAATGGAAGTGGTAAAACTACATTACTTAAAATTCTAGCAGGTCTAGTTGACTTCGATGAAGGATATATAAAAATTGATGGTACTGAAGTTTCCAAACTTCCCCCCTGGAAAAGAGACCTAGTCCTAGTCACACCAGACTCATATATACCGAACCTCTCAGTAATGAAGCATTTATATTATGGACTGAGAAAATCAAGAAATAAAAATGAAAAAATACTAGATGAGAGTATGGAACTGATAAAAGACGTAGATGAAAACAAAAAATTAAGGGACTTAAGTCTCGGAATGAGAGAGAAAGTCTCCTTGGTTACTGCGTTATTGTCTAGCCCAAAATACATACTAATAGACGAAGCCTTTTCTAACATTAACAATAAGGATCTTTTCATTCAAAATTACATCTCGCTATCAAAAAAACATGATATTAGAATTATTTTCGTATCTCAAGATCTGGATGACTCTAAATATAGTGAGTGTATGTATATAATGGAGAACGGTATCTTAAAAAGAGTATCATGAAATTTTACATTTATACAATCTGTCATGAGAAAATAGGTATATATTTTTGAAAAGTTTTTACACTAAGCCCAGTTATATTTTTATAGCCTTTCAATAATTAGTACCACATGCCAGGACTTCCAAAAAATGAACATGAAGCACTAGAGTTTTTGAAAAGTAATAATATAAAATGGGTTGATTTACAATTTACAGATCTCCTAGGTAAATTGCAACATATAACAATACCATCAAATGAATTTGATGAAAGCTCGTTTAAGGTTGGATTCGGTAAGTTAGACGGAAGCAGCATAAAGGGATTCACCAGTATTTATGAAAGCGATATGGTATTATTACCAATACCTCAAACAATGACACTAATACCTTGGATGCAAGGTGTCGCAAGAGTACTGACTAAGGTATTCTGGGGAGGTGGAAAAGGTAGATTTGAGAGAGATCCAAGAGGGATAGCCGAAGAGGCAGAAAAATACCAGAGCGAACAAGGGTATGTAAGTTATTTCGGACCGGAACTAGAATTTTTCGTGTTCGATAAAGTAGAGGTAGACGCATCATTACCTCAAAGCGGAACAGGATATAAAATACATTCCAGAGAAGCACCATGGTCTAAGAATGGCGGATATGTAATAAGGTATAAAGAAGGATACTATCCTGCATCACCAGTTGATCAATTAATGGATATACGCTTGGAAATTATAAGTACTTTAGTAGACTACTTTGGGTTTACAATAGAAGCAGCTCATCATGAAGTAGCAACAGCAGGTCAAGGTGAGATAGATTTCAGATTCTCCACATTAGCTGATACTGCAGATAAAGTACAGGTTCTTAAATATGTAACAAAGAACATTGCAAGTAAACGTGGTATGATAGCGACATTTATGCCAAAACCATTCTTCGGAGACAACGGTAGTGGTATGCATACTCACTTTAGTTTGTGGACAAAAGATGGGAAAAATCTAATGTATGATCCTAATGATGAATATGCAGAATTAAGCCAAATAGGTAGATACATTATAGGCGGTCTCTTAGAACATGGCAGAGCATTAAGCGCAATAGTCGCACCAACCACTAATAGTTATAGACGTTTAGTGCCAGGGTATGAAGCCCCTGTATACTTGGTTTGGAGTAAATCTAACAGAAGTGCTGCAATAAGAATTCCAGCCTATTACAAGGGAATGGAAAAAGCTAAAAGGTTAGAATACAGACCACCTGACCCTTCATCTAATCCCTACCTTGTATTCTCTGCAATACTTATGGCAGGTTTAGATGGAATCAGAAGAAAACTAGACCCAGGTGATCCAGTGGACGAAAACATATATCATATGAGTGAAGAGAAGAAAAGGAGCCTGAAAATAAGAGAATTACCAGGATCATTAGATGAAGCTTTGAATGAGTTAGAGAGTGATAATGAATTCCTGAAGCCAGTATTCAACTCTTCAATATTACAAGCATATCTAGACCTAAAGAAAGAAGAAGCAAAAATGATGCAACTATATCCACATCCTATGGAAATATATCAGTATCTAGATTCTTAAAAACTACACCAAAACATTATTTCTTCTAAGATTCTTTTTAATATACTCTAAATCTATAATCGGATCAAAAATATAATTATTTGTAGCTTCTTTTAAAATATTATACTCTATTCCAACAAGGTTTGAATAATCCTGTATCCATCTATCCTTTTGTGATAGAAACTTCTGAAAACTATCGTAGTATATTTCCAGTAAAAATTCTGAATCTAACCTACTATTAACAGCTAATGTACAACAATTATGCTCATCAAATCTATGAAGAATCTTATATCCATTTCTCGTAAGTATGGTGGGATAGGGCTCCCATATACTTATGGCATTAGTTCTTTTGGTATTTAACGACATAATTAAATGTTCAGGACTCTCATACTCTACAATATCTAGATGAGGGTCAAAGAGCATTGTCCATAATTCCATGCTAGATAATGCTGTAGAGCCTATGTAACTGTCCAGGCTATTTCCTACTATTGCACCTCCACCCCTTGCTCCTCCTGCAATTATCTTAAAATCATTGAAAATTTTTTGAAATATTAATTGAGTAACCAAGGGCGAGAAACCCATATCTATTTTTCCTGTAGCTAAGTCTCTGGTTAGATCTAAACCATTATTGTAAATTTTCACATCAACAATGAATCCCTTATCTTTCAAAGACCTTACGAAAGGAACCACAAAAGGATATTCAGCAGCCTTTATTATACCAATACTCAAAAATTTGCTAGAAGATAATCTAATTGCTAAGTTCTTTCCTATTAGTCTTCTTCTTTCAATTATACCGTCTTTCTCCAATTCTGATAATATCTCTGATACTCTACTCTTAGACATTTGACTAAGTTTCACTAAATCTGATTGTGATAACTCACCGTAATTTTTTAGGATATTAATTATTTTATTTTTCGAATCACTCAATTCAAATTATATATCGCACTAGCTCATAAAAAAGTTGATGACTTCTTAGACGTGTTAATCAGCCTAAATACCTGACTCTTCAAGGAAGGCTTCGTACTGAATATTCCTCTAGTGGATAATGATATTAAGCTAGCTTCCCTATCCTTTACCCCTCTAACATAAGTGCACATATGCAATGCGTCTCCAATTACCATAACTCCTTTCGGTTGAATATCACTCTTCATAATGGCTTCTGCAATTTGTTCCACTAGTCTTTCCTGGATCTGTGGTCTTGAGGCATAATAATTTACAAGCCTTATTATTTTACTTAAGCCAGCTACCTTTCCGCTCTTACCAACAACATATGCAACATGGACCTTTCCTATTATTGGCAGTAAATGATGTTCACATAATGACGAGAACGAAATGTCCTTTACTAGAACTATTTGATCTTCTACACTGGAGTTTTCATTTTCTGCTAAGGAAAATACCTTTATATAGGGTTGAGGAGATCTCAAAGCTGACGTCATTTCAAGTAAAGCCTTTGCTACTCTCTCTGGTGTTTCCTTAAGTCCCTCTCTTTCAGTATCTTCTCCAATAAGCTGTAGAATCTCCTTAACTCTCTTTGCAATTTCCTCAACGAGTCTTTCTTGATTTAAACTTTCCTGTTCCATACCAAGTAATATAGTTGTGCGATGACATTATTAAAATGTTAATGCTAAAAATTTTGATTGGTCTTTTTATAGATACTTATAAATAGTCTCAAGTACGATGGGTTTCTTCTTTGTGACAATTATTGTATCTTCAATTCTAATTCCGAACTTTCCTTTAAGGTAAATACCTGGCTCTACTGTAATTACCATATCCTCTTCAAGTATAGCATCAGAACTCAATGAAATGGAAGGATACTCATGAATCTCTATTCCTACACCATGACCAGTTGAATGAACGAAGTATTTACCATATCCCGCCTTCTCTATTACATTTCTAGCTATCCTATCAATTTCTGATGCTCTTGTTCCATCTCGCACTGCATCTATTGCTTCTTCTTGGGCTTGAAGGACTATTTCATAGACTTTCTTTACCTCATCATTGTTACTCTTAACGAAAGTTCTAGTACTATCAAAGCAATAATTATTGTATCTTGCACCAATATCTATTACCGCATTTTCCCCATTCTTGATAACTCTATCTGTTGGAATATGATGTGGAAAAGCGGAATTCTCGGCAAAAGCAACAATAGAGGAGAATGCATATTCTTCAGCTCCTTCATTCCTCATTGTCATATCTATTAATCCTGCTAACTGTTTCTCTGAAACATATTCTTCATGAATTTTCTCAGAGGAGATTTTCATAGCCGAACTCGTAATGTCTCCTGCTTTCTTTATAAGTTCAAGTTCTTCAGGCTCTTTCTTAGCTCTTATGATGTAAAAATCTTTAGATACATCTACAAGATTTTCACTACTAATTTTCTTAGATAAGGAAAGATAAAACATTGAACCTGAATATAGCATGTCTATCGCAATCCTTCTGTTAGCCTCTATATACTTTGAAATGATATCTACTAAACTACCCCTAATTACGTCATCAGAAACTTGATAAGAACTGTATGCAACTACTTCTATCTTATCTCCTACCTTAGATTGTGCTCTATTTTTCTCTAGAACTGGAACTACAAGAATAGGAACACTATCATTATAAATTAAGGCTACGGCATTTGCAAAATCTGTTGATATGTAATCGTAACCAGTTAAATAAAATATATTTGCGCCACCAATAATAATAGCATTTTTTACATCTCGTTCCTCCAAAATTCTATCCAGTTTTTGAAGTCTCATACCTAAATCTAAAGTTTGGCTCCCTTATTAGAATTGCTAATCTATATGCCTCCCTTAATAACTCTTCCTTTTCTTCTGTGCTGTAACTACTTTTAATGATGTCACTAATATCTATAATCTTATCATCTCTGTATAAGCATGTTTTTAATTTTCCGTCTACTGTAAGCCTTATTCTGTTACAACCACTACAAAATATAGGATTGGCGTAAGGTTTAACAACTTCAACTACAAGATTTCCACATTTATATCTTGGTCTCTTGTGTTTATTTCTGATCTCTACCAAAGTACAATCCTCGTTCAAGCGACCTTCAATATCTGACATATCAACGTGAGTATAGAAAGCCTCTTTACCTAAACCTACTGGATGTAGCTCTATTAGGTGAATTTCGTCTATATTACTGCTACTTGCAAAATTAATAAACTCAAATATACCTTTAGCATTCTTTCTTGTCACAACGTAATTTAGTTTTAATGGTCTTAACCCTACTTTCTTAGCCTCTTCTATTCCTTCGACAACTTTACTTAGAACATTAACTCCTGTTACCTCTTTAAAAATAACTGGATCTATAGAATGCAGACTAATATTAACTCTATCTAACCCTGCGTCCTTTAATTTACCTGCCAATTCCTTTAACAAATATCCATTAGTGGTCATGGAGACCTCTTTTATACCGACCTCTTTCAATTTAGATATTATTTCGGGTAAATCTCTTCTTAATGTAGGTTCTCCGCCTGTCAGTTTCACAGTCCTTATTCCGAATTCCATTCCTATCTGGGCAACTAGGCTAATTTGGTCCGCACTTAACAGACTATCACCATCATTTTCTCCTTCCATATGGCAAAAGAAGCAAGTGAAATTGCAAGCATGAGTAAGTGTAATTCTTAAATCTTCTAATTCCCTACCATAAACGTCTTTCATTACATTTTTAACTTCGTTTTAGACCCTAATAAATTGATGAGAGAATTACTCTGCCCAAGATGCAACATTAAAATGGATTTCATAGTGGAAGCTGAGAATACAAGTGATGGAAAAAGGCTGATCAGATACTTTTACAGGTGTCCTGCATGTGGAACCAGAATTAATGATGAACTAATAACAGTATCAAAGTCAGAAAATAACGAGTTACTTATAAGAATCTCTCGATGGCTTTTCTAAGGTAAGAATAATTAAATAGTGGAATAAGGCTAATTAGTGAAATATATTTTATATCGAATATCTCCTTCGCCTCCTCTTTTATAGGGTCATAGCCATCTAAAAAGGAATTTATAACTTCATAAAAGAGCTGAGGGTTTTTAATGAACTTGTAAGATATCGAAAAAATTGTGACTAATAAATCCCAAGCAAAGTGAGATACAGAATCGGTCTCTATTGACTGTTCAGCATCTATTACAGTTATTATTTTATTGTCTGGAGGTATAAGAAAATTTTCAACTTTTGTGTCTCCTAGTGCAAATCCCTTTGAGTGAATATACTTTAAAGAATGTCCTAATTCAAAATAATCTTCACTTTTACTAACTTCTCTACCTTCTAAATATTCTCTATATAAACACATAGAATCCAAATCAAAATCTATAATTTTAGGTACTATTATATTCGTCCACTTATACGTGAAAAAGTTTATTTCTCTGCTCATTCTCTCTAGAGGACTAGAAGTATACGGATAACTCCTAAAGGCGGGAGATATAAAATACCACTTGAAACTAGTAGAGGAATTGTAACATTTTAGTACTATTTTCCTATCTCCACTATCCACTACTTTTGTTTGTACGTATATATTTCTGAAAAAATCCTCTATCTTCATTTTATTTATTAACTATACCTCTAACCCTAATTAATTCACCGTCATCATATATTTCTTCTTGTTTAATATCATTTAATATATTTCTTACATCTACATTTCTTGGAGAAAAATCCAATATATCTCCTTTTTTATTCAAAATTAATATAACTTCAGTCACGAAATAATAGTTGTATCGTAATACCTTAAAAAATTATTTACAAACCATCTTTTAGTTCCTCTACGTATTTGAAAGCGTCGTCAGGGAATATAAGTATAGTAGCTCCTTTAGTATCGCCCAATTTTTTATAAGCAGCAACTGTAGCCCCTGAGCTTAACCCTACTAAAATTCCTGACTTCCTAGCAACTTCTTTTACCCCTTCTAAAGCATCTTTAAAACCAACATCAATTACGGAGTCTATTTTAGCAATTTTAACGAAGTTATTATCTTCCGTAACCCTTTTAATCCCTGGTATTCTCTCTCCTTCACTTGGCTCCACACCTACAATTTCAACTTCATCACCGTATTTTTCCTTAAAGTATTTAGATATACCGACTATATGACCAGCTGTACCCATGCTTGCGATAATTCGCCTTATTTTAATACCTGCAGCATTAGCTTGCAGATCAAGTTCTTTGGCAGTGGTTTCATAATGAGCAATAACGTTTACTTCATTATGAAATTGATCTAAATGTTTATAACTTCCTAGTTGACTCATCTTTTTTACTAAAGGCAAGATCTCAGTCGTTGAAGTACCTGCGGTAATTACTTCAGAACCCAATAACTTAATCATAACCTTAAAAACTTCAGGTGAAGTGGTTGGGACAAATACTGTAAACTTAATGTTAAATATAGAGGATAGAGCAGCCATAGCAATCCCCATATTCCCTGATGTAGCCTCTACGATATTCTCTGTTTTTTCCCTTAATGCCTGCTTAAACAAGAATAGCGCTGTTCTATCTTTTATACTCCTACTGAATGGATTATAAAATTCCAATTTCCCCCATACATTTTCTCCTATATTTAACCTTAGCAGAGGAGTAGGCCACATCCCTTCCATTAAATCTATAGTATTTTCAAAAATGTGGAACTCCTTTTGGGACACAAATATTGATCGCCTTTATACACTATGCTTACTATTGGTTTTAAAAATTACTCTCCTTTATTGACCCTGATTCTTACCACATATTTTTCTCCATCCTTATTCCATCCCAGATACTCATTTCCAGTCTCCCTACACCATTTATCTAGTTCCTGAACCACAGCCTGCCATTTACTTTTAACTATAATTTCGTCCTTATCCTTAGCCTCTTTAAATGCTCTTAAGACTTTGAGTAAAATAACAGGGCATATATCATCTGAATCTATTGTCATCAAAGCGAAATCACCACCTCTGATTCCTTAGCATCTTTTAGGAAGGAAATACTTCCAGATAATTTTACTCCATCATATAAATCTTCTGGACTAGCATTTAACATTTTAATACCTATCTCGTCCACGTAAAATTCTACTCCCTCTTTAATCGCTTCATTAATCATTTTCTCTATCTCAGGTAAATTAAGCCTTTTCATCTGCCTTCTTACAAAAAATCTTGCGAAAAAAGGTAACGAAAAAGCCTTCTTACTTGATTTTAAAAATAATGTGACTGCTTGCGACACTACAAAAACCTTTACTTCCCAGCTCAGAGCTCTTGCTGATAATGCCAATGCTAATGCGTGATAAAGTGAGTCAAGGCTATTGTTCGAAACTAATATCGTTAATTTTGCCACGTTATCTAAATCCTCATTAAAACTAAAATACTTTAGTCAGTCTAAGATTAACAATGAAAATAAGAGCATTAACTATATTTGCTTCAAATATAGATAAAGATAAAATAGAAAACTATGCTAACCAGCTATCTAGTATAAATGATAGCTTGATTTGGTCTAAGCGAATTGCGTTTCCGCCTAAATCATTAAATGAAAAAATTATAGGAAAAATACCAGAAAACAAAGACATAATATATTCTATTATTCACTTATCTCAAAAAGATAATCTGTCATTAATAAAAGATATCTTATCCGTAAATGAGAACTTCTACGGATCAATTCTACTTAATAACCCTTCTTACGTAGATAATGTATCAAAATTTATTTATGACCTAGAACCTCAGCTTGCTACGCGAGTAGCCGTTTTAATTTACGATGACTTTCTTACTACCCCATATTTTCCTGTAGGCAGTGCAAACACATTGATAGACTCAATGGCTATCTCATTAATCTATCCAAGGGAATTCTTAGATGGTAATGCACAAAAAGCGCTTTCTGTTGCCGATGAATATGCTAAAAAAATTGCTACACAGCTTAAGCTAAAATATCTAGGTATCGATGTCTCTCTATCACCTTGGAAGGAAGAAAGTGTTGCTGAAATAATAGAGAAGAGGAGCGGAAAATTATTTTCCTTCGGAAATATGTCTACTGTGGCTGAAATAAATAAGGAAATTTTTGAAATAGCATGGAAGTTGAAAATTACTCCCATAGGATTTTCGGAAGTAATGTTACCAGTTGCTGAAGACAACGTTCTAATAGAAAGAGTTAATGAGGGAACTTTAACGTTGCAAGGACTTTTTCTTCTTACATCTGTGTGTGTTGCAGGTATAGATATGGTGGTCGTAAAGAAAGATTATGATTTAATAAGAAAAATTCTAAAGGATTCAATGGCTTTACAGATTGTTAAAAGAAGACCCTATGGAGTTAGGCTTATACCATCAACAGATAGTGGTTATGTTTACCTGAAAGATTATGGTAGAATACCAGAGATTAAAACACTCTGAAACATATTTAAACTACTTTTATAAGATATTGAAGTGTATATAACATGTAAAAGTGGTTAACATGGAAGTTAGAAGAGTTCAAAAATTTGGAAAATCTACACTAATGATATCTCTTCCAGCAGAATGGGTTAAAGAAGTAGGTTTATCCTCAGGTGAAAGTGTATATCTTGAAGTGGATGAAGATGGAAGCTTGAAAGTATATCCACCAAATATGAAAGTACAAAACGTAAGTAGAGAAATGAAAGTTTCCATATCTAACACAGTAATGCCTGAAATTATTACTAGAATTATATATGGCTTATATATATTAGGTTTTGACAAGATTGACATAGAAAGTAAAGAGAAGGCGTTTAGTGAAGATTTGCTAAGGAAAATAAAGGAAGCTGTTAGAAGTTTAATAGGATATGAAATAACCACCCAAACCATAGATTACGTTCAAATACAGTCTTTCCTTGATCCAACCAAATATACCATGACAAGTCTTCTCAATAGGTTAGCAACTAACTTAAAGCAAATGCTACATTACCTTAATTTAGGAATAAAAGAGGCAAGTAGAACTTTTCTGCAGGAAACAGTAGAATTAGAGAAAGAAATAGACAGATTATATTACCTTGCATTAAGACAATTGTTACTATCTCAAACTAACAGAAGCTTGGCTTATATGATAGGTGTCAAGAGAATACAGCTTATCGGAAATAGAATTTTAATAAAAGCTATAGAAGAGGCTGCAGATGAGGTAAGTGAAGCCGTAAACGATCTACTTTCTCTGACTCCACAAGAACTTGAAGAAGTGAAGGATAATTGGAATAAAACATATGATTTAATAGAACAAGCCATAGTTCTGATTGACCATGCGACAAGAGCGTTAAGCAAAGAAGATATGAAGATAATAAATGAGACAATGGAGGAACTAAGAACATTAAGGAGAGTCCTAATAACAGAGTCAACTAATTTTGAAACAACAAATAGTAAAAATACGAAGAATTACAGAGTTTCAATAGTTGTTAGATCACTTCATCTAAGATTATATAATGCTATAAGGAGAATGGAACCAATAGTGGAAATTGCATTCAATAGAAGTCTAGAAAATATAAAGGAAATTCTTATAGATTAGGTAACTTTTTAAGTTGCGATATAACATACTCCCTTATCTCCTTAGCCGTAGGTATATCCCTTATTATTTTCCCGTTCTCGATATACTTTACCAGCAAGGGTTTACAGTTCAAATTAGCGGGTGGATAGTCATCTAATAGGGTAATAATATCGCCATCTGGTGAATCACCACATCTGTATACCTGTTTAGCTCCAGGCCATTTACCTCTCTTAGTAAACGGAATCCATTGTCCATTCACGTACTTTTCAACAATATCAGCACTAAAATCGACACTCTGTGGAAAAGATATACTAGTCCCCACACCAAAACCGTCTACCACATCCCTTAATTTAACCACATCGTCTTCATCTATCCCACCACTTACGAAGATCTTAATATGGCCATATCCATGTATATTTAGCGTCCATCTGATCTCTTGAACAATCTTCCTGAAGTTTCCCCTTCTACTTGATGGAGTATCGAGTCTTACCCCATATAATTTGTCTTTCAAAAGCTCAGCAGCTTTGAGAACTTCCGTTCTCTCATCCTCAAATGTGTCTGCTAATATTATTCTTGGTACATTAGAAGGCATAGCCTCGTCAAAAGCTTTCCAAGCCTTTACATTATCCCCGACTGATAACATCAGTGCATGAGGCATAGTACCTGTAGGCTCTGCACCTATTGTTTCTTGATTGAATGCCCCAGAGACACCATCGCAACCACCTATATAAGCCGCTCTATCAACCATAGGAGCTATTGCGGGATGTAGTGCCCTTAGCCCAAAAAATAGAACTGTTTTATCTAATGCCAATTTCTTAATTCTAGCTGCTTTAGTTGAAATACTAGAATAGTGCCTTAATATACCTAAAAAAGCCGTTTCAAAAACACCAAAATCTAAATAGTTACCTTCAATTATCATGACTGGCTCTACTTCCTTAAACACAGTACCTTCTGGCATCGCATAAACCGTAACCTCTTTTCCTTCAAGTAGTTTCAAAACTTCCTCCAGACCAGAAAAAATTGCCCAACTATATCCTTCTGGTAAGCCATATGAATGGACCTCCATCCTAACTTTGAGATCTTTTATTCCTAAATGTTCAAGAGTCCTTATAGTTCTATCGAAATATATATCAGTCATCTTCCCATCAAGTATATCCCTCTCGTTGGCTATGTAGAATCTCATCAAACCTCAACTTTAGTAAAACCAGATAACTTTTAAACCTTTAATCACGGAATAGATTGGAAGATCATGATAACAGTACAGATGGTTCCAGCTGATATTTTAATCCCTAAGCTTGCAGAATATCTAAAGAATAATGTTAAAGAATTGAATCCACCAAATTGGGTTTACTTTGCGAAGACAGCGTCTTTCAAGGAAAGAGTGCCTGACGATATAGAAAATTGGTGGTACATAAGAGCAGCCTCCCTATTAAGACACCTCTACATCTACAAAGAACCTATTGGTTTACAAAAAACAAGAAAATTATATAGTGGTTCAAAGAGAAGGGGTACTAAACCGCCTAGATCCGTTAAAGCTCCGACTCATTCTATAAGAACAATACTTCAACAATTAGAAAAAGCGGGTCTTGTAACTAAAACTAGGAGAGGAAGGATTTTGTCACCAAAGGGCAGATCCCTTTTAGATAAATTAGCATACGAAATGTTTAAAGAGTTGGCTGAGAAAAAACAAGATTTGAAGAAATACTTACAGTAGGGGTGATCTATTATAAGTGGAGAATATGATGAAGAGTTAGATGAACTTCTGAAAAAAAGAGCAACAGAGATGCAAAGAAGACAATTAGAAGAAAGACAGAGAAAAGCTGAAATTGAAGCCCAAAAGGATGCTATCTTAAGAACCATCTTAACGCCTGAGGCTAGGCAAAGACTTACTAATGTAAAACTAGTCAGACCTGAATTAGCAGAAGCAATAGAAAATCAGCTTATTGCGTTAGCACAATCCGGCAGAATTCAAGCACAAATAACTGATGATGAACTAAAACAAATATTAGCTCAACTTAACTCTCAAACCAGAAAAGATTATAAGATTACGATTAAAGAGAGAGGATGGAAATGAGCAAGCATAAGTCCTTAGGCAAAAAATTGAGACTAGGTAAAGCGTTAAAAAGAAACTCTCCTATTCCTGCTTGGGTCATAATAAAAACTCAAGCTGAGATAAGGTTTAATCCACTAAGAAGAAATTGGAGAAGAAATAATTTAAAGGTGTGAATAAATGAGCCAGGAAACTACTGCTACTAAACAAGAAGAGCAAAAAACATCAGAGCTACAACAACAGAAGAAAGAGGAACAAAAACCGCAACAGGCAACAACTACAACGAAAGAGGAAAAGAAAACTAAGCCAGAGAAAGAGAACTTTGAAATGGTTATAAACTTTAGAAGAGTAATAATGGGAAGAAAAACTACCAGAACTAAAAGAGCCATAAAGTATGTGAGATATATGGTAAAGAGACATTTTGGAGCGGAAAAAGTAATTATTGATCCACTATTAGCAAAGGCAATAACCATGAATGGTAGGGATAAAATAGTAAGAAGAGTAAGGATAGCTGTCAAAAGAATCGGAGAAAAAACATATTTAGCTAGACTTGCAATTAAGAGTGAATGATCTTAGATAAGTTATCAATTTTTGGTACAGACAATATAGGTATTTATATATTTACTAATGATAAATATACAATTATACCTAAAATAGACGACAAAGAAGTAATAGAGAAAATTCAAGGAATACTGAAAACAGAAATAATACAGACTACCATATCTAAGAGCGTGCTAGTAGGTATTCTGGTTACAGGAAATAATGATGTAATTCTCCTACCTAGAACAGCTCTGGCAGATGAAATAAAGGTCATAAAGGAACAGGCTAAAGACGTTAGAGTCGAGGTTGTGGATATTAGACCTACTGCTTTAGGAAATATCATATTATCCAACACGCATGGTGCACTTATTTACCAAGATCTTTCTGAGGCGGAAATAAATAAGGTAAAGAAAGCATTGCAGATTGATACTGCAATTAAGGGTACAATAGCAAATATAATTACAGTAGGATCAGTGGCAGTAATTACAGACAAGGCTGGTTTAGTACATATTGACGCAACTGAAGAAGAGTTGAAAAAATTGAGTGAATTATTTAAAGTAAAGTTAGATTCTGGAACTGTAAATTTTGGGAGCGTCTTTATAAGGAGCGGATTAGTGGCTAACAGAAATGGAGTTCTAGTAGGTTCCTCAACAACGGGAGCAGAGATTTTAAGAATCCAAAGAGCATTTAGTGATTAGTATGGCTGAAGTAAAAATTTTCATGGTCAGAGGAACTGCCATATTTAGTGCGTCAAGATTTCCTACAAGTCAAAAATTCACAAAATATGTTAGAGCTTTAAATGAAAAACAAGCAATCGAATACATTTATAGTCAACTTGGTGGAAAAAATAAAATTAAACGATACAACATACACATACAAGAGATCAAAGAAGTTAAGGAAGATGAAATCACTGACAAGACAATAAGAGATTTAGCAAAGCTAGATAAAATTATAATGTGATAGAAATGAGTGAAGAGGCAGAGCAACAACAAGCGGCAGAATATATAGCATACCTATATGATCAAGCATCAGCACTAAGACAATATATAGATACCCTTCAGAAGAACCTGGCAGAGGTACTAGAATCCTTAGAAGCAGTAAGAGCATCAAAAAGTGCCGTAGACGAGATAGGTAAGGAAAACCAGGAATACTTGTTATTTGGCGACAGAAAGGGCAATATAGTATTCAAGGTAAACAGTGTAGATAAAAATAAGGTTCTAATACACTTAGGATTAAATTATTACGCAGAAGTTGATCCACAAGCAGCTAAGAAAATTCTGGATGATAGAGAGCAACAGTTGGCTGAAGTATCTAAAAATATACAAGGTGAATTATCTAAGTCAATAGACGCTTATAATCAAATTGCAGAAATTCTTTCCCAAGTGCAAGGTAAAAAAGGTGAATAATTTGTTTTGATAGATTAAAAAAAGCATTCTCAAATTTTTTAGATAAAATTAGTGGAGAAGAGAACAAAAAGGAACCTGAAACTAGACAAACAGATCAACTAGAAAGTAAAAAAGAAGAGACTATACAACAACAGCAAAATGTACAACAACCACAAGCGGAAAATAAAATTGAGCAAAAACAGGAAAAAATTTCAGTTCAAACAGGTCAAGAAAATAAGCAGGAGAATAAACGATCCTTCTTTGATTTCCTGAAGTATAAAACGATAAAAGAGGACGATCTTAATGACGTTATAGAAGAACTCAGATTTCAACTTCTTGATTCTGATGTATCTTATGAAGTTACGGAAAAAATACTAGAAGATCTCAAAAATAATCTGATAGGGAAAAAGGTTAGTAGAAGAGAGGAAGTTGAGGAAATAGTAATAAATACTCTAAAAAAATCTATAACAGAGATTTTAACAAAAAATCAAAAAACAGATTTGATAGAAAAAATAAGAAGTAGTGGAAAGAAGCCATTTGTAATAATATTCTTTGGAGTTAATGGAGTAGGTAAAACTACTACTATAGCAAAAGTAGTAAATATGCTGAAGAAAAATAACTTATCTACAATTATTGCAGCCTCAGATACATTTAGAGCTGCTGCACAAGAGCAACTAGCTTATCATGCATCAAAATTAGAGGTTCAACTAATAAGAGGAAAATATGGTGCTGATCCAGCGTCGGTAGCATTCGATGCCATAAGTTTTGCTAAGAGTAGAAATATAGATGTAGTACTTATTGATACAGCTGGGAGAATGCATATAGACTCTGATTTAGTTGAAGAACTTAAGAGGGTTTTAAGGATAGCAAAACCTGATTTTAGGATCTTAATATTAGACTCGCTAGCAGGAAGTGATGCATTAGAACAGGCTAGACATTTTGAAAATAATGTTGGATATGATGCAGTAATTCTTACCAAAGTAGATGCAGATGCTAAAGGTGGAATAGCTCTTTCATTAGCGTATGAATTGAAAAAACCTGTAGTATATATGGGAGTAGGACAGAATTATGATGATTTAATTCCCTTCTCACCAGACTGGTTTGTAGAAAGGATATTCAGTAGTTAAAGTTAAAATTCGTAAATGAAAGTTTTTAGTATAATGAAAATTTCTGACATTATCAAAAGGCTACGAGAAGACTGGAAGAGAATAATTAGTGTAGCCAAGAAACCAGACAAAGATTCATTTAATTACAGTATTAGGCTTACACTTTTAGTTATGGCTGTAGTTGGTCTCATCGCTTACATTGTACAGTTAACTACATCACTGATAATAAGGTAAAAAGGTGCTATCAATGGAGGACTTCAAGTACAGAAATTATTACGTGTTAAGAGTTACAGGAGGACAAGAAATTAACGTGGCTCTTATTTTAGAAGAAAGAATAAAAACAAATAATATAAATGAAATCTTTTCTGTAGTAGTCCCACCTAATATAAAGGGTTATGTGATACTTGAAGCTACCGGACCTCATGTAGTAAAATTAATTTCATCAGGAATAAGACACGTTAAAGGAGTAGCTCATGGACTAATTCAGAAAGAAGATGTTACAAAATTTGTTTCTAAGTCAGTTGCATTACCCGCTGTGAAAGAAGGAGACTTAGTAGAGGTAATTAGTGGTCCATTTAGAGGTATGCAGGCTCAAGTTGTGAGAGTAGAATCAACAAAAAATGAAGTAGTTTTAAATATTTTAGAATCCTCATATCCTGTTCAGGTTACAGTTCCTTTGGAACAAGTTAAACCTGTTAAGAGGTGACAGATAATTGCCTACTAAGACAATAAAAATAATGGTAGAAGGAGGTAGTGCTAAACCAGGTCCACCATTGGGACCTACCCTATCACAATTAGGACTTAATGTTCAGGAAGTTGTTAAAAAAATAAATGATGTTACAGCACAATTTAAAGGAATGTCAGTACCAGTCACAATTGAGATCGATAGTTCAACTAAAAAATATGATATAAAAGTTGGAGTACCTACAACAACATCACTATTACTTAAAGCAATAAACGCTCAAGAGCCCTCAGGAGATCCAGCCCACAAGAAGATAGGCAATTTAGACTTAGAACAAATTGCTGACATAGCGATTAAGAAAAAGCCTCAACTTAGCGCAAAAACTCTAACAGCTGCAATAAAGAGTTTACTAGGAACTGCAAGGTCAATAGGTATAACTGTTGAAGGAAAAGATCCTAAAGATGTAATAAAAGAGATTGATCAAGGAAAATACAATGACTTATTAACTAATTATGAGCAAAAATGGAATGAAGCAGAAGGGTGAAGAAAGTGTTAGCGGATAAAGAATCGTTGATAGAAGCCTTAAAACTGGCACTTAGTACGGAGTATAATGTAAAAAGGAACTTTACACAAAGTGTGGAAATTATACTTACGTTTAAAGGAATTGATATGAAGAAAGGTGACCTTAAACTTAGAGAAATAGTTCCCTTACCAAAACAGCCATCTAAAGCAAAGAGGGTTCTTGTTGTTCCATCCTTCGAACAACTCGAATATGCTAAAAAAGCATCTCCCAATGTTGTGATAACTAGAGAAGAATTACAAAAATTACAAGGACAAAAAAGACCAGTGAAAAAATTAGCTAGACAAAATGAGTGGTTTTTAATTAACCAGGAATCTATGGCACTGGCAGGAAGGATATTAGGACCCGCCTTAGGACCTAGAGGTAAGTTTCCTACACCTCTACCCAATACAGCTGATATCAGTGAATATATTAATAGATTCAAGAGATCAGTTCTAGTAAAGACCAAGGATCAGCCACAAGTTCAAGTATTCATAGGAACTGAGGACATGAAGCCTGAAGACTTAGCTGAGAATGCGATAGCCGTATTAAATGCAATAGAGAATAAAGCAAAGGTAGAAACTAATCTAAGAAATATTTATGTTAAAACAACAATGGGTAAAGCTGTAAAAGTTAAAAGAGCGTGATCGGTTTGGCAGTTACTACAACTAAAAAAATAGCAAAATGGAAAGTAGATGAAGTAGCTGAACTTACTGAAAAATTAAAAACCCATAAAACTATAATAATAGCTAATATAGAGGGTTTTCCTGCAGATAAACTTCATGAAATAAGGAAAAAATTAAGAGGAAAAGCTGACATAAAGGTAACTAAAAACAACTTATTTAACATAGCACTCAAAAATGCAGGGTATGACACTAAATTATTTGAAAGCTATCTAACTGGACCTAATGCCTTTATATTTACTGATACTAATCCCTTCGAATTACAGTTATTCCTATCAAAATTTAAATTAAAGAGATATGCCCTGCCAGGAGATAAGGCAGATGAGGAGGTTGTTGTACCAGCAGGAGATACAGGTATTGCAGCAGGTCCCATGCTCAGTGTTTTCGGAAAGTTGAAAATAAAAACAAAAGTCCAGGATGGAAAAATTCACATATTACAAGACACAACAGTTGCAAAGCCTGGAGATGAGATACCAGCAGATATTGTACCAATATTACAAAAACTAGGAATAATGCCAGTATATGTAAAATTAAACATTAAGATAGCCTATGATAATGGAGTAATAATCCCAGGAGATAAATTATCAATTAACCTTGATGATTATACTAATGAAATCAGAAAAGCTCATATTAACGCATTTGCAGTAGCCACAGAAATAGCGTACCCAGAACCAAAGGTCCTTGAATTTACAGCAACCAAAGCTATGAGAAATGCATTAGCTCTAGCCAGTGAGATAGGTTATATAACTCAAGAGACAGCACAGGCAGTATTTACTAAAGCAGTAATGAAAGCATACGCTGTTGCCTCTTCAATAAGCGGAAAAGTAGATTTAGGAGTTCAAATACAAGCACAACCACAGGTCTCTGAACAGGCAGCTGAGAAGAAAGAAGAAAAGAAAGAAGAAGAAAAGAAAGGACCAAGCGAAGAAGAGATAGGCGGAGGCTTATCATCACTATTCGGTGGATGAGTTTAAATATCACCTCTTTATGTATTTTAAGGTGATTATATATGGAGTACATATACGCAAGTTTACTATTGCACGCAGCTAAGAAAGAAATAAGTGAGGAAAACATAAAGAATGTATTAAGTGCAGCAGGAATAACAGTGGACGAAGTTAGACTAAAAGCTGTAGCAGCTGCTTTAAAAGAAGTAAATATAGACGAAATATTGAAGACAGCTACTGCAATGCCTGTAGCAGCAGTAGCAGCCCCTGCAGGTCAACAGACACAGCAGGCAGCTGAGAAGAAAGAAGAAAAGAAAGAAGAAGAAAAGAAAGGACCAAGCGAAGAAGAGATAGGCGGAGGCTTATCATCACTATTCGGTTAATAAGAAAGTCTTTTTTACCATTTCAAATATCATTTTTACCATGGTCAAAGCAAACGAGAACGAGTACAGGTTAAACTTTTTTCTGTCAAGAGGATATGAAAGAAAAATTTGTAGATCCTGTTCTACCCCATTTTGGACTTTAGATAAGTCAAAGGAAAATTGTTCAGATGTTCCTTGTACTGACTATTACTTCTTTGATATCAAGATTAAATCTCCCCCATTAACAGTGAGAGAATCAAGAGAAAAATTTCTAAGATTCTTTGAAAAGAGAGGACACACCATAGTTCCACCTAAACCTGTAGTTGCCAAGTGGAGAGATGATCTTTATCTTACTATAGCTAGTATAGTTGACTTTCAACCATTTGTAACGAGCGGATTAGCTAAACCGCCTGCAAATCCACTGGTAGTTTCTCAGCCATGTATAAGACTAGAAGATGTGGATAACGTAGGAATAACATTTGGAAGGCATTTGACCACATTTGAAATGGCTGCTCATCATGCATTCAATTATCCTGATAAACAAATTTATTGGAAAGACGAAACAGTAGCATTTGCTAAGGAGTTCTTTACAGAAGAACTAGGGATCCCTGAAGATCAGTTAAACTTTAAAGAATCATGGTGGGAGGGTGGAGGTAATGCAGGACCGTGTTTCGAAGTAACAGTAGGAGGCTTAGAATTAGCTACATTGGTATTTATGCAATACGAAATTAGGGGACAAGATTACGTACCCTTAAAACTTAAGATTGTAGATACAGGATATGGTGTTGAAAGAATTGCATGGTTTACACAGAGAACCCCAACAGCCTTCCATGCGATTTATGGTAATTTAGTGAGCTCGTTCTACAAAAAGATTGGCGTTGGTGAAGTAAATAATGAGTTACTTAAAGCTGCTGCTATATACGCAGGTAGAATAGATCCTGACATAAAAGAGACTATAACTGCCCATAGGGAGCATTTAGCAAAACAATTAGGTCTTGATTTGAAGTATGTAAATGAGGAACTTACAAGAGCTGCCAGAGTATTTCAGGTACTTGATCACACAAAAACAATTGCTCTCATGTTAGCAGATGGACTTGTACCCTCTAACTCAGGCGAGGGATATCTAGGGAGGTTATTAATTAGAAGAGCTCTCAGAGTCCTTAGATTATTAGGTAGTGATGTCAAGCTACATGAACTAATAAAGGATCAGATTGATTATTGGAAAGAAGATTTTCCACAGATGTTAAAGAATAAAGACTATATAGTTGATGCAGTAATAAATGAGGAGGAGAAGTATAATGATACAATAAGCAAAATTCCTTCCATACTCTCAACGTTATCTAAAAAGAGCAAAGTTGACTTAGATGAACTAATTAACATATACGATTCTAATGGTATTTCCCCAGATCTAATATTAGATGAAGCGAGAAAAAGGAATATAAATATTAACGTTGAAATCCCTCATAACTTCTACTCCATTGTAGCAAAGAAACATCAAAATGCTCTAGTGAGAGAAAATAGGAAGGATAAAATTCCCAAAGAAGTTATTGATGAAATAAACAATAAAAAAATAGAGCCAACTGTTCCTCTCTACTATAAAGATCAGTATCTGAGGACATTCAATGCAAAAGTGTTATTAAATTATAAAAATTTCCTAGTCCTAGATCAAACGACATTCTATCCTGAGGGTGGAGGTCAAATAGGTGATACGGGAATTATAAGATCAATTGAGGGTAATAAGCAGGCCAAAGTAATTGATACCCAAAAGTATAAGGGAGTAATTGTGCATATACTTGACAAAGATTCTCCCTTCATTCAAGGAGAGCAAGTATATGGTGAAATAGACTGGCAAAGAAGATATAGAATTATGAAACACCACACGGTTACGCACGTGATTTTATCAGCCACAAGAAGAGTATTAGGAGAACATGCATGGCAAGCAGGGGCTGAGAAAACAGAATATAAAGGAAGACTTGACGTAACTCACTATAAGTTGCCTACAGAAGAAGAGATAAGGAAAATAGAAGATTTTGCTAACTATATAATTAATGATCGCAGAAAAGTTAGACCACTATATATTGAGAGAACTGAAGCTGAAATGAAATATGGAGTTTCTATATATGCTGGAGGAATACCTGAAGGGTCTGAGATAAGACTAATAGAAATAGAAAATTGGGATATAGAGGGATGCGGAGGAACCCATCTCATAAACACCGGAGAAATTGGAGGAGTTAAAATAGTGAACGTCGAAAAACTTCAAGACGGTGTAATAAGACTAGAATATGTAGCTGGTGATATGGTATCCAATTATGCAAGACAACAGGACGAGAAATTAAATGAAATCTCAAAGTTGCTAAATTCGCCTGTATCCCAGATTAATGTAAGACTCAAAAAACATTTAGAAGAATATGAGAACTTACAGAATTTGTTGGACAAATATCGTAAAATTGTATTGGATAGAATACAGGAGATTGCAGAGAGAATAAGCGTCAATGGAATTACTATATATATATTGAGAGACTTTATAGATGAACAGCTTATAAAAGAAGTAATGAGGAAGATCACATCTAACAATCAAAATATTGTAATTAGTATCAGAGGCAAAGATACAAAGAACGTTGAAATTGCGACATCAAAGGACATAAAGGTCGATAAAATCGTGGATGAATTAAGGAAAATTGGTGGAAGAGGGGGAGGAAAAGGAACATATGGAAGTGTTTCAATAACTGTTGAAGAGGAAAAGATAATTGATACAATTAGGTCAGCAATTACTAATGGCGTATGAAGATTATAAGTACCTTTTAAACAGAGGATATAACAGAAAACCGGCTTTAGATCTAATTAGTTCAAGATACAATTTAGATAAAAAATCAAGATTGTTATTATATAGATGTATCCATAGTGACGAAGAGATTCAACATATAAGAAGTAAAAGCGTGAAAAGTGTAACCTATGTAATACTAGACGGTTACAATTTAGCACTAACATTACTCTCTTTAATTTATGGTGATGAAATCTTTCTTTGTGACGATGGTTTTTATAGAGACTTAGGACTAGGCAAGAGAAAAAATAATTCAGAAGAAATCTTTGATATGTTAGTCCTTCTCTCAGAATATTTAGATCAGAATAAGATAAAATTCGAAATCATTTTAGATTCACAGATAAGTAGGAGCGGAGAGCTCGCAGGTAAACTTAGATATAGGGGTATATATGCTAAAACTGTTAGAAAGACGGACTTAGAATTAATTTTGAGTAATAATGTAATATGCACAAATGACTTTTTGGTTTTGAACAGGGCAAGGCAGATATACAATCTTTTAGCAAAATTCATAAAAGATAGCGGGCTTGATACAACATTTTCCTTTTATAAGGAAAATCTTTAATTCTTAACCTGGCGAATATATTATCATGGACCCGTAGCTCAGCCAGGACAGAGCGCCGGCCTCCTAGTCGGCGCTGAGAAGACAGCCGGTGGTCCCGGGTTCAAATCCCGGCGGGTCCGCTATACTTTTAATTTAGTTTAATGAAATGTAAACTGTGTTTGCACCTTTACTTGACATTATACATGATATGAATGAAGAGAAAATTGTTGAAGCTGCAGACAAATTATTGAAACTATTGAAAGATACACAAAAGGAAGATCTATTAAAATTAGCTTATGAATTAGAGAAAGAAATTAGAAATTTAAAAGAGGAAGACGAGTTACTTAGATTTTCCATTCCTGAATTAGTAGACCAACTAAAACAAACAATTAAGGAGCTAAACGAATATAGAAAGAGGAAGATTAAGCTCTTAATTTCCATTCTGGTTATTAAACTAAGTGAAAATAACTTCCTGATAAGAGAATCAGTACTGAAAGGAAAAGTTGAAATAAAGCCACAGACCTATATGTAAAAGAGGGTGATTATACTCTTAAAATTAATACTGTATTGACTACATGATACTAAATGGAAAGAAAGCTTTTTAGTTAAAATATGACAAAGTATACTTAGCCGGGTCGTCTAGCGGTCAAGGATCCAGGGCTTTGGCCCCTGGGACCAGGGTTCGAGTCCCTGCCCGGCTACCTTATTGGGGTACTCCTGATACCCACATTACTATCTTTCAATTTAACATATGTTTCAATCACGTCAGCTAAAGGATCAATATAATGTTCCTTTACCTTACCGTCTTGACCCTTCTCTATGGAGTAAACATAATACTTATTCCCTCTCTGACGAATCTTATACTGCCCGGCAACGAAAGTCCTATAACCCGTATATTAACTCTGCCCTCTTCAAATAATTAAAGCTTAAATATCGATGGTAATTGCCTTAATCAAATCTAAAGTTGAAAGAACAGGGCAAAAATTCCTCATCAGTAATACTAATAAAATAATATTACTATAATTACAATTTTTATTAAGTTAACTGAGGAGTTAATTCAAACATTTCATTCCCAAAAACTCTTTGACCTCCTCCCCGCCATAAAGGGCGAGACTTTCCTCGTTTTAATCACCTTCACTGAGAGACATTACTGAATATTCTCATTTAAACGCCTTTCATTTTCTTTTTCATCTTGGCTCTTTGCACGCCTTCTCTGTATACGCATTTTAAAGTTTTCGAAATCTATCCCAAACTTTTTGAACAGCTTTAAGGCCATCTCAAATCCTTTATTTGTTAATTTAAACTGCTCTTTCCGTATCCCTTCTATGTAAATATATTGTTTTTTACTGAGGTCTTCAAGACTATCACGCACCCTCTTACGCAATAATTGATCATCAAGGAGCACGAACTTTAGGTCCTCTACTTGGAATCCCCTTTCCTTTAACTCATTATATACTTTGCGGACCAGCTCAATGAGAGAGTCTATGCCTATGATAAGCCTATTTGGTTCACTACTAAGCGCCATGATTATTATGTCACTAAGAGAGATGTGATTGTCTAAATCCTGATGTATTTCCTCATAGTTATATTTTGTTGATCTTCTCTCTTCTTCCACAGGTGATGATGTCACAAGATTGTTTTTTTCTGCAGATTTTCCCGTATTAGGCTTGTCTATTGGTTTCATTAAAGTTATTTCCTCCCTTTTGCTCTCTGATGTAGTATGTTCTGAATACGCCTGAGTAATTTCATTTTGATTTATACATTTACACCTAATCTTAAGGAAACAGAGGTAATCGTCTTCATTAAGCTCTTCTGCTGGCTTACCTATAATATACTTAGCTAATTCGATATCCCAGATTAAGAAGAAGTTTGGGAAAAGTATGTGCAATATTTCCGATGCAATAACGGAGTCAACTCCCTCTATATTTCTCAGACTTTTATAAGCATCCTTAATTTTGTTTCCGTATTGTTCAACATTATTATCATCACATAGATTTTTATTCGAAAGATCTACTAATAGATTAGTTTTAAGAAAGGTTAATTCGTCTTTGAGATCATCTTTTTTAATATTCTTGCTTACATACTCATCGTGCCGGTGATCAAGAAATTCAATTATTCTCTCTGCTGCCTTTTTAGAGGCTTCTTCATTTTCATAATTGATTTCTTCAAGTGACTTCAAAGTGTTAGAGTAGATAACGTCCTCTTTAAGAAGTTCTTTCAATTTTTTGAGACGCACATTCAGCTCTTCACAAATAAGTACATCGACTTTTTCAGAGCATTCCTCATTAGACATATATATATAATTACAAAACTGAATTAATAAAATATACTGAGATGACTGACCTAAAGGTAAGGCTCTCGTCCTTTAGAATGACCATAGTTGAATTTTTTCTCAGTAAACTGGGGAGTTAACTCAAAATAAGTAAGTCTCGTCCTTTAAAGTTGGAGGAGGTCAACTCATTAGTGAGGTAAAAATTGAGTGAACTATCTAACTAGTTTACAATAGTGGGAAGAAGTGGGAAAATAATATTAGCCTTTACGCAAAATAACATTATTGTGGAAATTAAAGAGACTAAGAAAATGACTATAGACGTCAGAGGGAGGATAAAAATTCCTAGCTCGTTCATTAGAGAACTTGACCTCAAGCCTGGTGAGGAAATTTATCTAATCTTGACGAGTGACAAAAAGATTGTAATCACTAAGGACGGCCTACCTCAAAACAGCGAATTAGAAGAGAGGGTTAAAGAGTTGGAGGAAAAATACGAGCGACTTGCAAAGGAGCTGGGTAGGCTTGAATTTGACTTTGCAAGATATTTGAGGAGGTTAAGTAAAGATGAAACTAAGTACCAACAATCTACGTGAGCTCTTAAAGAACTTTAATAGATGGTGGGAAAATAAGGACTGGGATAAGGTAGATAATGAACTAGGGGAGTTCGATAACTCAGAACTAAAAGAACGACCAAGGCTATTTTTTCATCTAACTAATAATTTTGTCTCAGGCTCTTATGGCATTGTAACTGTAAGAGGACCCCGCAGAGTTGGTAAGACGACTCTCATTAAACTTATAATACGTCACCTCATTAAAGAGAGACAAATAAATCCATCAAATATCTTTTACATTCCACTAGATTACGAGCAGTTTAAAGTTGACAACATTAGCCTAATCAACTTATTGGAGGCAATAGCAGAGAGTAATAATGAAGAGAAATACGTTTTTCTAGATGAAGTTTCAATGTATAGAGGTTGGGCTCAAGCGTTGAAGAACGCCTATGACGAGGGTTTAATAAAAAACTATAAGGTGAGAATTATTGCAACTGGGAGTCATTCGATGGACTTAGCTGAAGCAGCAAGTAAGCTCAGCGATAGACAAGGTGAGATGGCTAAGATGATAAACTTAGGCGGTAACCTAGTAATGAGACCTTTACGTTTCTCAGAAGTAGTTAAGGCAATACGTAAAGATATTAATGAATTTATTGCTAACAAAAAGTTTAGAAGACCTGGCTATAGATTCGGAATCCTTAATTCTCTACGCAGTGGATCCATTGACGATATTTTAAGAAAATTCTATGACTCTTACTTTGTGTTTCTTCGAGAATCTTTTGAAAACTATTTATTGCACGGAGGTTATCCTAAGGCTATTGACGAATACCTTAAGGAGGGAAGAATATCGAAGAACTTTTACAACAATATTGCAGATTTATTAATAAAGGACTCTAAAGTCGCTGGGCTAGACCCTACTAACTTAGAGAGGTTACTAGAATATTTAACTGGTCCAATGACAGTTTCTAACCTAATGAATCCCATTAATTTAGAGGTCATAGGTGAGGACGAGAGCGGGAAACCCAAGAGGAAGATTAACTGGAAGGACTATTTTAACTACCTAATAACTACATACTCCTTCTTTTTTGGATATAGAGAAAGTGAGGAGTGTAAGCCAAACTATGAGGACATGGTTAAAAACTATGTGCTTGACCCCTTCCTATACCACTCGATTAGAAGTTATTTCCATAACTCTGATGACCCCTTTGAAGAGTCACGAAAAATGCTTAAAGACAACACATTTAAAGGGTTGTTGGTAGAAAGCGTAGTAGCCTCCCACTTGCTCCAATCTCAATATCTGTTTGAACATGTCACCCATGTGGAATATGACAAAGTACTCATGTATAGAAAGGATGATCAGGGCGAGATTGATTTTATTCTGTGTATAACTAAGAACAATTCGAAGTATAAGTTCTACATAGAGTCAAAGTATAGTAGTAATCCTAAGACTGGGAAATACAGTATCAACGACACAGTTATAGTGCTGACAAAGGACAAGCTGGATAAAGAGAATAATGTAGTATATATTCCCGTAAGTATCTTTCTACTTCTTTTCTAGATCTTTTATGTTCCCACCATTTCCCCAATAAGTGGGGAATTTTTGGGAATTTTTCCCACAAATGTTCCCAAAAAGTCCTATTTTTTCCCAGAATCGTTCCTACTTAAACCTACTTATTTCCACTAATACAAAAAATTGAAAATTGCGCATTAGGAATTTTGAAACTTATTCAAAATAATCATCTCGTTACTCAAAAAACCCTTTTTATTCTATTTCACCAACATTATACATATGAGAATAGTTGAGAAGGATAAGAAAGGTTATGGGTACCTAGAGTTAGAGACTGACGAAGACCTAGAGGAGTTTAGGAAAATGCTTATTGAGGCTTATTATGAGCTCAATCCCGACCATAGACCTCCTTGTGGGAAATAATTCGTAAAAGTTTTAACTGTAGAAGATAACTATAATATCGGGCGGGCTCAACACTCCGACTCTCGCTCATCGGTCGCCTGTGGACCTCTCATCACCCGCCTTCATTCCCGTTTCTTTGTCGTTATAGGGAGCTTGAAAACCTTGCGTTTTTTACTTTATTATCTTTAATATCATGATTGTAATAATATTTGTAAAGTTTTCTCATCGGTATATATGTTTTAAAAAGCTGGGATCTGGGGAATTAATAAGAAAAAATATACTAACTTATCCAAGCTGTCCCGTTCCAAACCGCTTCAATTTTTACTACTGTCCCTTCAGGGTAAATAAATATCGCATAGTATATGCTCGGCATAAAGTCAGCGTTATAGAAAGTAAGCATCTCGCCAGGGTACGGTATCCCAGTCTCGTTAAACAAGTATAAGTTATACTTCTGTCCCGTCGCCAAGTTAATCCACTGGTACTCGTTCCCGAAGGGCGGGCCGTTCCACGAATTGTACAGGTCCACCCAATAGATCTCGTAGTTTCCAGAGATGTTCACGAGGTTAGTCGCGTTATATACCGCTGGGATCCTAGACACATTGAAGAACATAAGCTGGCCTGGGAAGTACTGTATCGCGTTTGGTAGTTTACTTATGTCGAGTATTTGCACGTTCATTAAGACCCACGGGTCGTAGAAGCTCTCGAGCTCGATTGTATTTGCAAACTTGCTATACGTCGTATTGAAAGTATAGCTGGCGAACTCGCTCGCTAGTGTGAAGTACTCGAAGTACTTGTACTGTACGTCAGTGCTGTTCATCGTTTGATTGACATACCGCATCAAAGCATTTGCCAAGGTCGCGTTCTGCTCAAGATAGTACCAGCCCTGCGTAGCGTAAGGGTTGTACGGCATTTTTTGATATATCCATGTCGGTGGCTCCGTTACATCCTTTATCAAGTTGAAACTTAAGTAGTAGTTGTACGTATTCCCTGATTGTTGCAGATATTGCTGAGCTGTAAGAACTATATTCCCAGCGTGCCATATTCTACTTACTGAGTAGTTTCCTACATTCAATGTATCATACGTGATAATACTAGTCGCGTTTTGATACGACTTTGAGCTCCAGATGTCCATGAACGATATCGTAGTTGTGATTTGCCTTGACGTGTACAGTTTATTCGCAAATAACGTCACTGGATTAGTGCCATTGTTCACGATTACGATAACTGCTGGATATACATCATATTCATACCAGTTGTACACGTTGCCTTGAGTAGTTATGTATGGTGACGAGGGGTAATGGTCTGTCACGACGATTGTATAGTTTCCCTGTCTCGAATGTGAAGAGCTCGTTTCAGCATACGTAGATATGGTATATTGACCTGAGACGAGGTATGTTACGCTCTATGGTACTACTACAGACCCTGAGAGCAGGTTAGTATAGCTACCTCCCCTTGGATAGAAAGTATAAGCGAAAGATTGAGAATTGAGAAGTTGCGAGTTTGCATATAGATAAGCAGTCCCGGACACGGTCTGTGTGTGGACAACAATTTGGTTGTTTTGATATAAATTGATTTTCTATATCTGGAAAAGTGCTTTTAGGGTCAGGACGAGTTTATTTCATGAGGTGAGATGACGAACAGGTTCGATTCCCTCGTCCTCACCCAAGTAATCTCTGCCCTTTTAAGGTATATAAGTGTTAAGCCTAGGTTCCACACCTTGGATGAGATTGCACTAGCCTTGACCTCCTACTTGCTAGGGTTATCAAGTTGGAGGACTTTATTACCTCACATAACCTTGCTCTTCTACCTTCATAAGCTAGCTAGCGTTGATTACGAGCTTAAGCTAGACGTTGAGGATGGGGGCCCTTTCCTCGTTGACGAGACCAAGGTGTTGAGGGTTAGGGGCGAGTATTGCTACCTGTGGGTATTTAGGCACTACGAGACTGGGCCGGTCGTGTTCTTCATGTTAACTAGCCTAAGGAGTGGTCTCCACGTTTACGTAATACTAAACGGTATTAAACTGGAGGACTGGAGGGATAGGGTTCACCTTTTTACACGACAAGGCGTCAGTCTACAAGGATTTCAACTGGTTCAACGCGAAACACGGGATTGAAACTTTAGGAAAGAGGACGATAGTAGAACCGGTGTCCAGAAGCTTTACATAGGCTAGCAGGCGTGGATTTCCACTTCCCCTGGAACTCGACCAGGAGCACGGTGATGAGGAGGTTGAAAATCTTCTTCCTGGTCTGAAACGCAATTTACTCGAAATCTGTAAGTATAAGCAAGAATAAAATTGAATTTCATGGAGATAGATGAAATTGTCGTCAACACATGTTCTGCACGATAAAAAGACTGTGCAGACTTTTATCTCTATTCAGAAAAGAGTAAGACTTCTCCCTTAACGTAATAAATAAGTGAAGGGATTATTCAACAGGTTTGGTGGCTAAGAACTCTTTTAATGTAAAACCTAGAGAGATTTAGGACTGGTCTCTAATCCTTACATACTCTACAACGAAGTATATGCCTCCTGCGATAAAAGCGAAAGAGATTATATCGCCAAAGGATGCTAAAGGCCTAGACCCTGTAATATTAGATATGACCCCTTGAATACTAAAGATTAAGAGAATAGCCCCAAAGGTTATGAGAAAGATCTTCCTGTTTCTTAATCTCGTTGAAGGTATACTAGTTTCTTCTACAGTTGAAGTCTCACCTCTCCTAAACCTTCTATAAGCGCTTAAACCACCTTGGACAAGCAAGCGGAAGATAGCGCCAGCAATAAAAATGACACCAAGAACTAGCGAACCCGCCCAGACTATGGATCCTGCATTGAATGAGTATGATATAAAGCCGAAAACAAAAAGTGTTATCCCTGCTACTAGACTCATTACCCCTGTTCTAAAGAAATACGGATAACTACTACCTAAAAATAAATGAACGGATACGCCTATAGCAATTATAGAAAAAACCATTGGTATTATTATTGGTAACTCTAACACGAGATTTCCATGATAGGGTATTTGGGTAGACAGGAAGAGTGACAGGTAAAGTAACAGTAGCCCAACTAAATAAGATATCATGGATAGGAAAAATCTTCTACTTTCCATTTTATCTCATTCTTTAATATTACTGGCAGCAATTAATAACATTTTCTGCATTTGTTACACACTTACCAGTCTTGATTACGCAATAGGTGCAGGCAAGTCCATCTAAAGTTAAATATAGGCTAGCTTTCTAGAGCGAGTATGTATGTACTACTTGGCGTACTCGAAAAGTAGCTTGAGCCTCTGTTTATCCTTAGTATAAAACATGATATGTAGTAAGTAGATGTTCTTCTTCGCAAGGCTCCCGAGCAGTGACGCTTGTACTTCTTTCTTCCTCTTGCCAAACATGGCCCGTTGGGCCTCCTTCTTTAGTACCTCAGCCTTCCTGAGAAAGAGGTCATTAAGCCTGGGCTCTAACACAACCCAGAACCTGATCTGTTCATCCTTCTGCCAGTACGTGATGATGTTCAATAGATTGCTGTACTCAATGTTCTCGTAGAAGTCGCTCTCTTTCTTCAGGCTCAGAACCCCTACGAAACCTTGGTTGAAACTTAGATTGTCCTCCTTTATCATGAGGTACTTCCTCAAAATTTCCTCCTGGGCAGATGTCCTTACAAAGAAGTCAACCTCTTTTTCTCTCTCCAGAAAGACGAACTCGAAGACGTTGCCGAAGACTTGCGTTTGCTCAAGCTTGCTATAATTGAGGTCCTTTAACGCAACCTTGAATAACTTCATCTCAAAATTCAACACTTTAAAAACAACTTAGCTTTGAATTAACTTCCCAGTTTACTGAGAAAAATTCGTTTTGAGTCACTCGGCGTAGCGTCTGTAGTCTTTCTTGGCGAGGGCTAATAAGTTGAGATAATGCTTGCCAAGAATCGAAGAAGGCGTCCTGCCCTGCATGAAATCGATTACCTCGGCACTAACTCCGAGCTCCGCGAGTTTAGTAGTCACGAATTTGCGTACATATTTCGGCGCTATCCCTTTCTCATGCAATAAATTCTTCGCGTAGTTGTACGTTATATCAGTCTTAGCTATAGACGAAATGTGAAAGACATAGAACACTTTCTTTGGCCCTCTAGTCCAGTTGAGCGTGTATACGTAGAAGCCGTCCTCTTTCACGTTGTTCTTCTCGTCATACTCATTGAGAACCTTTACAGCCTCCCTAAGCCTTATACCGCTCTCAAGGAGGAGCTTGAAGACTAGCTCTACCTCAATACCTCTAACAGCCTCCAACCACCTCCCTATCTCGTCAGCTCCTGGAACCTTAAGATCAACACCAGACTTTTTCGTTTTCAGCTTTTTCCATGCCTCAAGATCCCCTTTCCACTTGTAGAACTTCTTCCAGGCTAGGATAGAGTTCTTAGCATTACTAGGGGGCTTCTTCAGATAATTGATATACTGCCTGCAAGTTTCCTCACTGGCCATTTTCAAACAATATTCATAAAATTCAATTAATTCCTTTTCCGTGAGACCATTTTTGCCCTCCCTAGAAGTAAGGGAGTTTAGGGCAAATCCCTTACTCTCTTCATCATTTGAAAGAGGGGTTTTAGGGGATTCCTCCCCTAACCAGGGCTTTGGCCCCTGGGACCAGGGTTCGAGTCCCTGCCCGGCTACCTTTGAAAGGTTAGGGGGATACACCCTAATACCCCACTTCTATCTTACAATTTCAGGTAAGTCTTTACTAGGTCAACTAAAGCACCAACGTAAGTCTCCTTCGTCTTACCACCTTGACTCTTCTTGATAAAGTAAACATAATATCATCCATAGACTTACCTTATTCTTATATTACCATATGATTTTATTATTTTGTATTTCTATTAGATAAGTCCCACTCATAGAACAAATGATGGTTTTAACTTATATACTAAATACTCTAATAACTCAACAATAATAAGAATTTAATCAGTTCTGATAAGTATTTTCACTCGAAAACATTTAAATATATTAAGACATAATTTCTATTTAAACAGCATGTTTTCGTTCGGTGGAAATATTGAAAAAAATAAAGGTATCTTTAAGTTATGGGCACCTTATGTTAATAGTGTTAAGCTGAAGTTAAGCAAAAAACTTATTCCAATGGAAAAAAACGATGAGGGATTTTTCGAAGTAGAAATAGACGATATCGAGGAAAATTTAACCTATTCTTATATTATAGAAGATAAGAGAGAGATACCTGATCCCGCATCACGATATCAACCTTTAGGAGTTCATGACAAATCACAACTTATAAGAACAGATTATCAGATTCTTGACCTTGGAAAAGTAAAAATAGAAGATCTAATAATATATGAACTCCACGTTGGTACTTTTTCCCAAGAAGGAAATTTCAAAGGAGTAATAGAAAAGTTAGATTACCTCAAGGATCTAGGAATCACAGGAATTGAACTGATGCCTGTGGCACAATTTCCAGGGAATAGAGATTGGGGATACGATGGTGTTTTTCTATACGCAGTTCAAAATACTTATGGCGGACCATGGGAATTGGCTAAGCTAGTAAACGAGGCACATAAAAGGGGAATAGCCGTAATTTTGGATGTTGTATATAATCATATAGGTCCTGAGGGAAATTACCTTTTAGGATTAGGTCCTTATTTTTCAGACAGATATAAAACTCCATGGGGATTAACATTTAATTTTGATGATAGGGGATGTGATCAAGTTAGAAAATTCATTTTAGAAAATGTCGAGTATTGGTTTAAGACCTTTAAAATCGATGGTCTGAGACTGGATGCAGTTCATGCAATTTTTGATAATTCGCCTAAGCATATCCTCCAAGAGATAGCTGAAAAAGCCCATCAATTAGGAAAATTTGTTATTGCTGAAAGTGATTTAAATGATCCAAAAATAGTAAAAGATGATTGTGGATATAAAATAGATGCTCAATGGGTTGACGATTTCCACCACGCAGTTCATGCATTCATAACAAAAGAAAAAGATTATTATTACCAGGATTTTGGAAGGATAGAAGATATAGAGAAAACTTTTAAAGATGTTTTTGTTTATGATGGAAAGTATTCTAGATACAGAGGAAGAACTCATGGTGCTCCTGTAGGTGATCTTCCACCACGTAAATTTGTAGTCTTCATACAAAATCACGATCAAGTAGGAAATAGAGGAAATGGGGAAAGACTTTCCATATTAACCGATAAAACGACATACCTTATGGCAGCCACACTATATATACTCTCACCGTATATACCGCTAATATTTATGGGCGAGGAATATTATGAGACGAATCCTTTTTTCTTCTTCTCTGATTTCTCAGATCCCGTATTAATTAAGGGTGTTAGAGAAGGTAGACTAAAGGAAAATAATCAAATGATAGATCCACAATCTGAGGAAGCGTTCTTAAAGAGTAAACTTTCATGGAAAATTGATGAGGAAGTTTTAGATTATTATAAACAACTGATAAATATCAGAAAGAGATATAATAATTGTAAAAGGGTAAAGGAAGTTAGGAGAGAAGGGAACTGTATTACTTTGATCATGGAAAAAATAGGAATAATTGCATCGTTTGATGATATTGTAATTAATTCTAAAATTACAGGTAATTTACTTATAGGCATAGGATTTCCGAAAAAATTGAAAAAAGATGAATTAATTAAGGTTAACAGAGGTGTTGGGGTATATCAATTAGAATGAAAGATCGACCATTAAAGCCTGGTGAACCTTATCCTTTAGGGGCAACTTGGATAGAGGAAGAAGATGGAGTTAATTTTGTACTATTCTCTGAGAACGCCACAAAAGTAGAACTGTTAACGTACTCTCAGACTAGACAAGATGAGCCAAAGGAAATAATAGAACTTAGACAGAGAACCGGAGATCTCTGGCATGTTTTTGTACCTGGTTTAAGACCAGGTCAGTTGTATGGGTACAGGGTGTATGGTCCATATAAACCAGAGGAAGGGTTAAGGTTTAATCCTAATAAAGTACTGATAGATCCTTATGCAAAAGCTATAAACGGATTATTACTATGGGATGATTCGGTCTTTGGATATAAAATTGGAGATCAGAACCAGGATCTCAGTTTCGATGAGAGAAAAGACGATAAATTTATACCTAAAGGGGTCATAATAAATCCTTATTTTGATTGGGAGGACGAGCATTTCTTCTTTAGAAGAAAGATACCTTTTAAGGATAGTATAATTTATGAGACACATATAAAAGGAATAACTAAATTAAGGCAAGATTTACCGGAGAACGTTAGAGGCACTTTTTTGGGTTTAGCATCAGATACTATGATTGATTACCTAAAAGATTTAGGAATTACAACCGTTGAGATAATGCCTATTCAGCAATTTGTAGATGAGAGATTCATTGTCGATAAAGGGTTAAAGAACTACTGGGGTTACAATCCGATAAATTATTTCTCTCCTGAATGTAGATACTCAAGCTCAGGCTGTTTAGGAAATCAGGTCATTGAATTTAAGAAGTTGGTAAATTCTTTGCATAACGCTGGGTTAGAGGTAATAATAGACGTTGTATATAACCATACAGCAGAAGGAAACCATCTTGGACCTACTTTGAGTTTCAAAGGAATAGATAATAGTTCGTATTACATGCTGGACCCTAAAAATAAACGTTATTATATTGACTTCACAGGAACAGGGAATACGCTTAATTTGTCTCATCCAAGAGTTTTGCAATTGGTTTTGGATAGCTTACGCTACTGGGTTCTCGAGATGCATGTAGATGGTTTCAGATTTGATCTCGCATCTGCCCTAGCAAGACAACTATATAGCGTGAATATGTTATCGACTTTCTTTGTTGCTATACAACAGGATCCTATCTTATCACAAGTTAAGCTGATAGCAGAGCCGTGGGATGTAGGACCTGGCGGTTATCAAGTAGGTAATTTTCCATATCTATGGGCTGAATGGAATGGTAAATATAGGGATACAATAAGAAGATTCTGGAGAGGGGATCCAGTACCTTATGAGGAGTTAGCAAACAGGTTATTAGGGTCTCCTGACCTTTATGCAGGTAGTAATAAAACTCCTTTTGCCAGTATAAATTACATTACTTCTCACGACGGCTTTACATTACAAGATTTAGTAAGTTATAATCAGAAGCATAATGAGGCTAATAAACTGAACAATGAGGACGGAATGAATGAAAATTATAGCTGGAATTGTGGAGTAGAAGGAGAAACTAACGATTCTAATATTCTTTATTGTAGAGAAAAACAAAGAAGAAATTTTGTAATAACATTATTTGTTAGCCAAGGTATACCAATGATCTTAGGGGGAGACGAAATAGGAAGAACACAAAAAGGCAACAATAATGCTTTTTGTCAGGATAATGAGACAAGTTGGTATGATTGGAACCTTGATGAAAATCGTGTAAGGTTTCATGATTTTGTGAGGAGACTTACCAATTTTTATAAAGCTCATCCGATATTTAGGAGGGCTAGATATTTTCAGGGTAAGAAGTTACACGGTTCCCCATTAAAGGATGTGACGTGGCTAAAACCTGACGGCAATGAAGTTGATGATTCAGTGTGGAAATCTCCAACAAATCATATTATTTATATATTAGAGGGAAGTGCTATCGATGAAATAAATTATAATGGAGAAAGGATAGCTGACGACACTTTTCTAATTATTTTGAATGGAGCAAGTACTAATCTTAAGATAAAAGTACCTCATGGAAAATGGGAGTTAGTGTTACATCCTTATCCACATGAGCCATCTAACGATAAAAAGATAATAGAAAACAACAAAGAAGTAGAAATAGATGGAAAGACTGCACTAATTTACAGGAGGATAGAGTTCCAGTGATATCAGCAACCTACAGATTACAGTTAAATAAGAATTTTAATTTTGGTGACGTAATCGATAACCTATGGTATTTTAAGGATTTAGGAGTTTCCCATCTCTACCTCTCTCCTGTCTTAATGGCTTCGCCAGGAAGTAACCATGGGTACGATGTAATAGATCATTCAAGGATAAACGATGAACTT
Organism: Sulfolobus acidocaldarius DSM 639; assembly: GCF_000012285.1. Lineage (NCBI taxonomy): Archaea > Thermoproteati > Thermoproteota > Thermoprotei > Sulfolobales > Sulfolobaceae > Sulfolobus > Sulfolobus acidocaldarius. Next base: position 1,227,363 of record NC_007181.1, on the reverse strand, counting down.
GGAGGAGAGAAAGAATACAGGAGATTAATAGAGACAGCTCATACTATTGGATTAGGTATTATACAGGACATAGTACCAAATCACATGGCTGTAAATTCTCTAAATTGGCGACTAATGGATGTATTAAAAATGGGTAAAAAGAGTAAATATTATACGTACTTTGACTTTTTCCCAGAAGATGATAAGATACGATTACCCATATTAGGAGAAGATTTAGATACAGTGATAAGTAAAGGTTTATTAAAGATAGTAAAAGATGGAGATGAATATTTCCTAGAATATTTCAAATGGAAACTTCCTCTAACAGAGGTTGGAAATGATATATACGACACTTTACAAAAACAGAATTATACCCTAATGTCTTGGAAAAATCCTCCTAGCTATAGACGATTCTTCGATGTTAATACTTTAATAGGAGTAAATGTCGAAAAAGATCACGTATTTCAAGAGTCCCATTCAAAGATCTTAGATTTAGATGTTGATGGCTATAGAATTGATCATATTGATGGATTATATGATCCTGAGAAATATATTAATGACCTGAGGTCAATAATTAAAAATAAAATAATTATTGTAGAAAAAATTCTGGGATTTCAGGAGGAATTAAAATTAAATTCAGATGGAACTACAGGATATGACTTCTTAAATTACTCCAACTTACTGTTTAATTTTAATCAAGAGATAATGGACAGTATATATGAGAATTTCACAGCGGAGAAAATATCTATAAGTGAAAGTATAAAGAAAATAAAAGCGCAAATAATTGATGAGCTATTTAGTTATGAAGTTAAAAGATTAGCATCACAACTAGGAATTAGCTACGATATATTGAGAGATTACCTTTCTTGTATAGATGTGTACAGAACTTATGCTAATCAGATTGTAAAAGAGTGTGATAAGACCAATGAGATAGAGGAAGCAACCAAAAGAAATCCAGAGGCTTATACTAAATTACAACAATATATGCCAGCAGTATACGCTAAAGCTTATGAAGATACTTTCCTCTTTAGATACAATAGATTAATATCCATAAATGAGGTTGGAAGCGATTTACGATATTATAAGATATCGCCTGATCAGTTTCATGTATTTAATCAAAAACGAAGAGGAAAAATCACACTAAATGCCACTAGCACACATGATACTAAGTTTAGTGAAGATGTAAGGATGAAAATAAGTGTATTAAGTGAATTTCCTGAAGAATGGAAAAATAAGGTCGAGGAATGGCATAGTATCATAAATCCAAAGGTATCAAGAAATGATGAATATAGATATTATCAGGTTTTAGTGGGAAGTTTTTATGAGGGATTCTCTAATGATTTTAAGGAGAGAATAAAGCAACATATGATAAAAAGTGTCAGAGAAGCTAAGATAAATACCTCATGGAGAAATCAAATAAAGAATATGAAAATAGAGTAATGGAATTAGTGGAAGAAACTTTTACCAATAAGGATTTCATTAAAAGTTTCATGAAATTTGAAAGTAAGATAAGAAGGATAGGGATGATTAAGAGCTTATCCTTGGTCGCATTAAAAATTATGTCAGCCGGTATACCTGATTTTTATCAGGGAACAGAAATATGGCGATATTTACTTACAGATCCAGATAACAGAGTCCCAGTGGATTTTAAGAAATTACACGAAATATTAGAAAAATCCAAAAAAATTTGAAAAAAATATGTTAGAGTCTATGGACGATGGAAGAATTAAGATGTATTTAACATATAAGCTTTTATCCCTAAGAAAACAGTTGGCTGAGGATTTTTTAAAGGGCGAGTATAAGGGATTAGATCTAGAAGAAGGACTATGTGGGTTTATTAGGTTTAACAAAATTTTGGTAATAATAAAAACCAAGGGAAGTGTTAATTACAAACTGAAACTTGAAGAGGGAGCAATTTACACAGATGTATTGACAGGAGAAGAAATTAAAAAAGAGGTACAGATTAATGAGCTACCTAGGATACTAGTTAGAATGTAAGTTATAATAATCCGATTTTTATGTGACAAGATTTACGCTTACGAAAAGGACTGTTAAATCAACTTTTATGTGAATTATGAAACGTAAATTATAAGTTTCCTGAGGATAAACATATATATCTCTATCTCTCATTGATATCACATGAGTATTAGATTAAGGGGAAGTAATTCTTACGGACATTCAGGCTGGTTTACAGTATACTGTAGAATATGTAATAGGAAAATAAGAATAGGAACGGACTTAGTCTACAAATGCCCTAAATGTGAAAAGAAGTATAACGCATTCTTCTGTGAAGCAGATGCTAGGGGATTAAAGAAAAAGTGCCCATACTGTGGTACTGAACTTGTCAGTGCAATTTAAGACTCAAATAGAAGGTAAAAATATTTTTATACTGAATAATGAGTTGTTTTACGCTGATACGGATATAGTTATTCGAAATCAAGATTTTATTAAGAAACTCACCTTTACACAATATAATAAGATTGCCTATATTGACATGGACATAGAAACGACAGAATTTAAGATATTAAGATTAGTAGTGTGTAAAACTAGAATAAATATTTATGTTTGCAACGTAATTGGTAAATTGAAAGAAACTAATTTTGAAAATCTAGAGGAGATTTATGGTAAAATATTAGAGGAGATTGATAAAGTTATAAGATAACCTTTACTTTTCAGCTTAGATGATACCTCATTTATTAACTCCGCAAGTTTTTTTGCATTAGTAGAGGAAAATCTGACATGTATTTCCAGTTTCCTCAACTGATTAAAAATTGTAAAAACGACTATCAAAGAATCATCAGAAGGAGAACATACTAAAGAACCACCTGTTCTCACCACACTACAAAGATCCACTAACTCTTTTTCTATCATATCAATGACCGTAGCCGACATGACATACTCTGGGTTAGGAGGTAGAATTTTATATTCTAATTCAAACATTAGCTCACCAACTTTACATTAACTCTCTTGATAGGTATCTTTAATTTCTCAAAAATCTTTCTTACATAATCTGCGTAAGCAGGATTTCCTGATACAATTTTAAGTTTAAGTTTACGATAATTCATCTCTAGAACAGTCCTACCATCATTATAAACGTATGCCTTCCCTTTTACCCTGCCATAAACATTCTTTATAAATATTAACTGTATAAAAGTTCCTTTATCTGGTATTATCACTAATTGACGAGTTCCGTTCTTGTAAACTGGATTGAGTTTAGATTTTACTTTTATCTCCTTAACCTCTACTATATTCTCTCCTTCTACTTTAAATAATAGAGTTCTTATCGCGTGTTTACCAGATTTACTACTAGAGTTTTCTAAGTAAACTTCCACCTTTTATCGACCTCACAGATTCTGCTATCCCCTCAAAAGTTATTTTATCCTCTAGATACGCATCTATTAGAATCTCGTTCTTAAAAAACAATCTTAAAAATTGCTTCCTTAGAGAAAGCGATGAGTTAAGATATAACTTTAGAAACATGTGTTGAACAGAAATTGCCTCATGTATTTTTTTAAGTTCTTCTGATAGATATTTGTTAAAATCTTTCCCATTCTTAATAGCCTCAAACGCTTTTACTGCTGAAATTGCAGAAGGTCTTATTCCTTCACCACTCAATGGGAATAACAAACCCCTAGCTTCTCCTATCTTATAATTCGTTTCATGAATGGGAGAAATCGATATTGGGGCACCTCTTATGTCCACTATTTTGTATTCCCTGTCACCGAATTTCTCTTTTATGTATTTTAACGTTAAATCTCTAGAATTTTTATCTTCAATGAAACCAGCACCTATGTTATAAACTCCGTCTTCGGATGGAAATATCCAATAAAATCCGGTATATTTCGTATTAAATTCAATTACTGCCTCGTCATCGAATTTATCGGTTTTAAGAAGAACTCTGGTTGTATAAACAACTTTTCTATCTAAATCATATGGACCTTTTGAGTCTATTGTCATGTCAAACTCTTTTCCATTAAAATTACCAACATACGAGAAATCCACTTCTTTCCTCATGTCGTTGATCCATTTCCACTTATCAATTACTATCCATTTAGTACTCCTATACTGAATGTCGTAAACTCTCTCGCCATCTAGATAAAACGCGAATCTCTTTATATCGTACTTCCTAGGCCACGAATTAGGAGGTTCAAAAACATTAGGTACAATATCTCCACAAGGCTTTATGTACCTATCTTTGATATCAAAAATCTTAACATAATTATTGGTATATTTTTTAATGAGATAAGCTAATAATGATCCTGACACTCCTCCACCTAATATTGCAATTTTAAGCACATGACTATTTCTGCGTTAGAACTTATAAGCTACTATACTAAGTTTTTATCAATGTTATCTCAAGACGAGATAAACAAGAAACTTGAGGAATGGCCTAAACATTATGATCCTAAGGGGATTGAACTAAAATGGCAAAATATATGGATGACCAAGGAGTTTTGGGAAAAAGTTTTCCGATTTAGAGACGAAGATGAAAAATCTCCTGTATTTGTAATAGATACTCCCCCTCCATTTACGAGCGGAGAACTTCACATGGGTCATGCGTATTGGGTCACTATCTCAGATACTATTGGTAGGTTTAAGAGACTTGAGGGTTATAACGTTCTGTTACCTCAAGGTTGGGATACACAGGGCTTACCTACAGAATTAAAAGTACAATACAAACTAAAAGTACCGAAAGAAAACAGAGAATTATTTTTGAAAAAATGTATAGAATGGACTGAAGATATGATAAAAAGTATGAGAACAGCAATGATCAGATTAGGATACAGAGCAGAATGGGAGAGGTTTGAATATAGAACCTACGAGAGTAAATATAGAAGAATTATACAAAAAAGTTTGATAGATATGCACAAAATGGGTTTAGTGGAAATGAGAGAAGGACCGGTCTACTGGTGTCCTAAATGTGAAACAGCGTTAGCACAAAGCGAAGTAGGATACAAAGAAGAAGATGGAGTATTAGCTTACATACTTTTCCCATTTGTAGATGGTGAGGGAGGAGTTACCATAGCTACAACTAGACCAGAACTGTTAGGAGCAACTCAAGCAGTAGCTGTAAACCCTGATGATGAAAGATACAAGTCTTTAGTAGGCAGAAAAGTCAAAATACCACTCTTTGACAAGGAAATCAGTATAATTGCAGATAAGGCTGTTGAGATGACATTTGGAACTGGAGCTGTGATGATAAGTACATACGGAGATCCTCAGGATATCCGTTGGCAATTAACATATAGGTTACCTGTTTATGAAGTCGTAGATGATAAGGGAAAGATCAAAAATACTAACGGGCTGCTTGATGGATTAACCGTTAAAGAGGCTAGGAAAAAAATTATTGAAATACTAAAAGAAAAAGGTTATCTCATAAAAGTAGAGAAAATAACTCATAATGTTTTGGCTCATACGGAAAGAAGTGATTGTTTATCTCCCATAGAGTTCTTGATAAAGAAACAGATCTACATAAAAGTATTAGAGTGGAGAAATAAACTGCTAGAAGATTATAAGAAAATGAAATTTACTCCGCAGAGAATGAGCTATTACCTTGAGGAATGGATAAAAAATCTTGAATGGGACTGGAACATTAGTAGACAAAGAGTCTACGGTACACCACTACCATTCTGGTATTGTGATAATGGGCATTTAATACCTGCCCCAGAAGAAGTACTACCAATAGATCCTAGTAAAGTAAATCCACCTGTAGAGAAATGTCCACATTGTGGATTAGATTTAAAACCTGTTAAAGATGTTGCTGATGTCTGGGTTGACTCCAGTGTTACAGTATTGTATTTGACAGGATTTTATGATGATAAAAGTAGATTTACAAAGACATTTCCATCGTCCTTGAGACTGCAAGGCACTGATATAATAAGAACATGGTTATTTTATACCTATTATAGGACTCTAGCCCTTGCAGGAAACATACCTTTCAAAGAAGTGTTAATTAACGGTCAAGTTTTAGGACCAGACGGAACAAGAATGAGTAAGAGTAAGGGTAATGTAGTTAGTCCTTTAGATAAGGTTGACGAGTATGGAGCTGACGCAATAAGGTTAACATTACTTGATGCGAAAATAGGAGACGACTTTCCATTTAAATGGGATACTGTAAAATCTAAAAAGCTACTACTTCAGAAGCTATGGAATGCAGGTAGATTATCTTATCCATTCATAGGTAAAAAGAAGATAAACAAACCAAGTAAACTACATGAAATAGATAAATGGATCCTGCAGGAGCATAAGAAATTTGTACAGCAATCCATAGAGGCATATAGAAACTATGACTTCTACATTGTAGTTGAGTCCATATATTCCTATTTCTGGGAAACTATTGCAGATGAGTACTTAGAACTAATAAAACACAGGCTATTTATGGAGGATGAGTCAGCAATATATACATTAAGCAGAATAATCAAAGACCTACTTATCTTACTATATCCTATTGCTCCCCACATAACCGAAGAAATGTACGAAAGACTTTACGGTGATAAGATGAGTATAGCCCTAGAGAACTTACCTGATACAAGTGATTTAGAGGATGATGGAGAAGCACAGAAATTAGGAGAATATATCAAAAAAGCAACTTCAGCAATAAGGACACTTAAAATACAAAATAGGTTAGCTATACCTACTCCAATTTCGGTTAAAATTTATGGACCTGATGATTTCATTGCAAAAATAAAAATAATAGAAGAAGATCTAAAGAAAACCTTAAAATTAATTGATATTATTTACCAAGAAAATAACGAAATAAAAGTAGAACTATTATCAGACCATGGGAGTTAAGCTCATCCATCGCTTTTTTAACTTCTCATCAACTGATTTATGAACTCGCTCATTCTTTGAACGCCTTCCTTAATAACATTTTCGTCAACAGCAAAACTTAACCTTACAAACTCTTTACCTGCATCTAATGGAAACACTTCTCCTGGAATAGTTACTACTCCTTTTTCTTTAATTAGATTAACAGAGAAATCTTTTGTGGACATACCGCTTTTTCTCAGAATTTCGCCCAGATATGGAAACATATAGAAAGCTCCCTGACTCTTATTAACCTGTATTCCCTTAATTTTCTTTAACTCAGAATACATCACATCCCTTCTTTTCTTAAATGTATCTATCATTTTCTTTACGTCATCAAACGTATCAAAGGCAGACACAGCTGCTTTTTGAGCGAAACTTGTTGGACATGTGTAGACATTAGCAGCAATCTCAGACATTTTCTTTATTACGTTTTCTTTAGCTACTACATATCCTAATCTCCAACCAGTCATGGAAAAGGTTTTACTAAACCCATTAACGTATATGCTGAAGTTTTTCCAGTCTGGATCCTCGAGTACACTTCTCATCTTCCCCTCATAAACAAAATAGTCGTATATCTCATCCGATAGGACTATCAGATTTTTAGATTTAGCTATTTCTATTAACTGATCTATCTCTTTAGGATCAAATACCATTCCGGTAGGATTATGAGGATTATTTAGTACTACCATCTTTGTTTTATCAGTAATTTTATTCTCAAGATCATTCAGATTAAGGGAAAATCCTGTATCTTCTCTCCATTTCATCTTAACATAAACAGGTTTTCCACCTAACATCTTGACTACTTCAGGATAGGAGTAATAGGAAGGATCAAATATTATAACTTCGTCACCTGGATTTACGTATAGTAGAAATGCTAGATACAAAGAGACTTTAGCTCCAGGAGTTATAATAACTTCCTTACTAGATATATTAGTATTGTATTTACTACTGAGAAAACTTGCTATTTTAGCTCTTAACTCGTCAATACCATATGCTGAAGTATAAGCAGTAAAACCACCATCAAGAGCTTTTTTAGCTTCATCTCTTATCTTTTGAAATGTAGGAAAATCAGGCTGACCTATGCCAAAGTTGACGATTTTTATTCCTTTCTCCTTTTGAACACTCCTAGCTATATCTTGATATAGTAGTGTAGTTTCGCCTGATATGGCTAAAGCTCCTTTAGAGAAATTATCTAAGCTCATCAGTATAAGTATTAAATCAACTCCTTTATTTTATTCTGATCCTTTAATAAGGATGTACCTATGAGGAAAGCGTCTGCACCGGAAGCTCTGAGTTCCTCAATGTCTTGTCTAGTACTAATACCACTTTCAGCTATTTTCAACCTATCCTTAGGTATCATTTGAAGTAATTTTTTAGTTCTATCTAAACTTACCTCTAGTGACTCAAGATTTCTAGCATTTACCCCTATGAAATCATAATTACCTCTTAAAGCTACATCTAAGTCCTCCTCATCTGATATTTCTACTATTGCCTCTAGTCCGTAAGATTTAGCATACTTGTATAAACTGACCAGCTCTCTCTCCGTCAATATTTTTGCTATTAATAATATAACATCTGCTCCTATATTGTATGCAGAATCTATTTGTTTTTCACTAACTACAAAATCTTTCATTAGTATGGGTAATTTTACATTCTTTGCAACTAGTTCCAGGTCATTATAACTACCGTTAAAGAACTTTTCTTCTGTTAAAACACTTATTCCTGTCGCACCATTATTCTCCATAAATTTTACATATTCTATAATGTTAATATCTACATTTATCCCAGAGGGAGACCTTCTTTTATATTCTGCTATTATAGGATTTAATCCTGAATTCTTAGCAGAAATTATACTTTTTTTTAAGGAGAAGATAGGTCTATCTCTTACCTTTTCTATTTTAGGTCGGGAGAGGGAGGCTTGTACAACATCAGTTAACCAACCATTTAGAAATCTCGGCATCAAGTTACACTTTATTCAGAAAGTTATAAAATATTCTCCTACCATATCCTGTTCCCACGCTCTCAGGATGAAACTGAACTCCATAGATCCTGTATTCAACATGATGTACTCCCATAATCTCCTTATCTTCTTCCGAATACGCATCAATAACTAAAGGTTCCTTTACATTATCAATAACTAAACTATGATATCTAGTTGCTTCAAAACGATTTGGAATCCCATCATATAGTGTAGAGGAAGAAGAATGTACTATTTTGCTTATCTTCCCATGATAGATCGTTTTTGCTCTCCTTATAACTGCGCCGAAGGTAAATCCTATAGCTTGATGACCTAAACATACCCCAAAGATAGGAATTCTTCTGCCTAAGTATTTAATCACATCATTAACAATTCCTATATCCTCTTTTTTATCTGGAGAACCAGGACCTGGAGATATAACAATTCTATCAGGATTTAATCTTTCAACTCCCTTTAGTGTTATTTCGTCATTTCTTATAATTATAGGATAACTACCAAGTTCACCTATAAGCTGAGCTATATTGTATACAAAACTATCGTAATTATCAATTATCAACGTTATGTCCGTAATTTTACACCCCCATTGCAACTTTCAAGGCTCTCATCTTATGTTCCGTTTCAAAGTATTCCATTTCAGGAACAGAATCATAAACTATGCCAGCACCTGCTTGAATTCTTATAGTATCCTTATTTACAAATGCGCTTCTTATAGTTATTGCAAATTCTGCATCACCATTAGACGAGAAAAACCCTACGCCTCCAGCATATGGACCTCTCTTATAATGCTCAAATAATTCAATAAGATTCATTGCCATAGGTTTTGGTGCACCACTAACTGTACCCGCAGGAAAAGTTGATTTCAAAACATCAAAAGAAGTAAGATTCTTCCTCAAGGTACCAACCACTTTACTAACTATATGTTGAACATATGCATACTTTTCAACATACATAAACTCAGGAACTTTGACAGAACCCATATAACAAACTTTGCCTATATCATTTCGTGCTAAATCAACTAACATAAGATGTTCAGCTCTTTCTTTTTCTGATGACAACAAATCTCTTTCTAGTTCTAAATCTTCCTCTAGTGTTCTACCTCTAGGTCTGGATCCGGCAATAGGATATGTTTCTACTACTCCTCCTTGAACACTAAATAGAGTCTCAGGGCTTGAACCAATTATCTCCCTATCCATGAATTTCATGTAAAACATATAAGGAGAAGGATTAACTTTTCTTAAATTATTGTAAAACCTCATCAAATCTCCCTTATAAATGTACTTATAAAACCTAGAAAGAACCACCTGAAAGATATATCCGCGCCTTATATAGTCTAATGCTTCTTTCACTATCCCCTCAAATTCTTCCTTCTTTAGGGACTCCTCGTAATATGAAAATTTTGTTTCGTCTGATGATATACAATTATACTTAGTAGGTAAGTCACCATCTAGATATACTTTCCCCTCTGCATGATCATAAACTATTATATTCTGAGGGATGAAAAATTCTGCATAGGGCCATTTCTCAGGCTCAGGCTTCAAATCCTTAATAGTTTCCCAATATCTAACTCCATCATAACCCATATATCCAAATATTCCTCCTTTGAACTTACCTGGAACATTAAGGCTTGGTGCCTTATTTAAAAATTCTGATAAAACCTCTATTGGATCATAGAATTCCTTGACTATATCTCCTGAACTTTTGTTTTTATACAGAGATATATAGCCCTTTCTGCCCCAACCGATCATGCTATACCTTGATTTATATTGGGGACCTGAGCCACTCTCTAATAGAACCGCAACGTCTTCATCTTTCTTTATACAACTAAAGACTTCATTAGGTTGAGTAAAAGCAGTTATTGGGTATACTTCCACTTTCTAACACCTTCTATTATCTTTAACATTTTACTAGGATCCTTTTTTCCCTTGTATTTCTCGATTCCTGAAGAAACATCAATCCATTTTGGATTTATCGATAGAAAATCATGGAGGTTATCTGGTGATATTCCTCCGCCTATTCCAATTTCATATTCTTTAGCCCAGCCTCTCGCTAAATCTAGGTTGACCTTACTACCTTTTATCTCTGAGTCCACCAATACATTAAAGCCCATACTTATAACACTCCTGAAATATTCTTGATACATATCCGAAGAAGGAACATAAAGTATTACTTTCTTTCTATACATATGAATCTCGTCTAATTCTCGTCTAGTTAGTACCCTATGTATTTGGATTAGGTCTGCCTTTGTTTTATCAATTGATTCAGATACATTTCCCTTTACTATTACTTCAACCGTCGGAATTTCTACATACCTTCTCACAAAACCAATAAAATCTTTCTTAACAAATCTAGGGCTCGCCGTATCAGTAACAAACCCTATAAAGTCAGCGCCAAGTTTTTCAGCCAATATTGCATCCTCCAGGCTAGCTATTCCACAGAATTTAACCTTTACCAACTTGCCTCACTAACTGATCAAATTTTTTAATGTCACCATTAGATTCTATAATCCTTCTTAGATGCTGAATTGTTGATTCCATTAGTTGCATAGCATACTCGAATCCATCCCTAGCGTCTTCCGCTTTACCTATAAGTTTGAGACCTACAGCAACATTAATTCCTATAAAGTCTCTAATATCACTGTCAATCCCCATAACCCCTCTAAGTATTTTTATAGCAGACTCGTTTGCACTAGTGGCAGTAATTTTTTCAATCGGTATCTGTCTCTTTAGACCAAAATCAGAGTAATGAAGTCTATATTGTTGTATTTTCCCATTAGTAATTTCATAAACGGTCGTATATCCATAAGGACTAATTTCATCAATACCTGGCTCTCCATGATATATGAAAACTTTTTTGTAATCTAATAGTGAGGCTGCTTTTGCTACTATATCCATGACTTTAGACGAAAACAGTCCAATTAGTTGATATCTTGTACCCGCTGGATTAGTCAAGGGACCTAGGAGGTTAAATATAGTTCTTATGCCTAAGGTCTTTCTTACATTCGCAACGTTTTTCATAGCTGGATGGTATATTTGAGCAAAGAGAAAGACGAAATTATTCTCTTTTATAAGCTTATTAGCTAACTCAGGGGCAATATTTATATTATAACCCAGAGCTTCAAGAACATCTGCACTACCTGACTTACCACTAACAGATCTATTGCCATGCTTAGCCACAGGAAATAATTGACTTAGAATTATTGCCGTAATAGTACTTACATTTATGGTACCTAGTCCATCTCCACCAGTTCCTGCAGTATCAAGAGCTTCTGGATAACTTATCTTGATTGCATTGTTTCTCATAGCTCTTGCAAAACCCACTATCTCTTCAAAACTTTCCCCCTTCATAGCTAAAGAAGTCAATAAAGCAGAAACCTGAATCTCAGGAATTTCTCCTTTCATTAAAGCATTAGCTATAGCTTCACTATCTTCAGTTGAAAGATCTCTCTTCTCAAATACAATCTTTTTCAAATAATCACTAATATTCATCCAGCACTCCTCTCAATTTTTTTATAAGTTCAAGTGCTCCATTCACTCCGTTTTTGTCAACTTCTTCTATTAAAGATGTCCCAACGGCTATTCCGTCTGCTCCTACTGACATCGCTTTCTTAATATCTTCAATACTGTTCAAACCAAAGCCTACAACTAACTTACTTTGAACCATAGTTCTTATTCTGTTTATCAGAGAATCAATACTTATTGGAATAACTACACCTGTAGTTGGTCTTACTCCGTAATAAAGAAATAGATCGGTTAGTTTAGATGCTTTAATGATCAGGTCATCCGGCATTAAGGGAGCTGTAAATAAAACAGTTTTTATACCTTCATTCTTTATTAAATTGACATATTTTTCATATTCGTCAACATAATCTATAAGCAAATCTGGGAATAAAACACCATCTACCCTACTTTCTTTTAATTTTAGTAAAAAATCTCCTAACTTATCTACGTACTCTTCCAGATATGTTAAAATAACAACTGGAATTTTGATTCTCTGTTTGACCTCATAAAGTATCTCGTAGTAGTTCTTTATATTATTACTAACGATTTTATATGTCTTCCTTATTACAGGTCCGTCATATTTAGCATACTTTGGTGGAATCCCAATTTCTAAAATATCTACCCCAAAATCCTCTATGTTATCGATGAATTTGTAGAAATCATTTACATTAGGATAGCCTAACGTCATATAGGCTACCAGATACTTTTTACTCATTTCTTCATCACTCTATTTTTCATAGATTCATAGTTGCTCAAATCTAACAAACCATGACCACTAACGTTAACCAATATCACCTTCTTATCATTGGTTTTTTTAGCCTCCAGTGCCTCATCAATTGCAGCCTTAATAGCATGAGCAGATTCAGGTGCTGGAATTATACCTTGAGTCTTCATAAAGATTTTAGCTGAATTATATATCTCCTCTTCTGTATACTCGCGCCATTCAACCACTTTTTCCTTAACCAGTAAACTAAGGGTTGGGGCAACTCCGTGATATCTAAGTCCGCCTGAATATATAGGAGGAGGAATGAAATCCTTTCCTAAAGTTATCATCTTTACCAGTGGCAATAATCCAGCGGAGTCTGGGAAATCATATTCATATTTACCTTTACTGAATTTAGGTACTTCTGAGGAACCTACAGCTATATACTTCTTTCCCCTCTTGGTACCAATAAACGGATATGTAAATCCACCAAAATTACTTCCTCCTCCGACACACCCTATTATGGTATCTGGTTCTTCTCCTAGTGCCTCAAGTTGATTAATAGACTCCATACCTATAATGGATTGGTGCAGGATTACTACATCTAATACACTTCCAACTAAATACCTATAATTATTTTCCAGGGCGTACTCTATTGCCTCACTCATAGCTATGCCTAAAGACCCAGGATGACGTGAATCCTCTTTTAGAATTTTTCTACCAAACTCTGTTAGATCAGTAGGGCTTGCATGAACCTTAGCACCATATAATTCCATTATAGTTCTTCTCATAGGTTTGTGCTCATAACTTACCCTGACCATGAATATGGTAGACTCTAAATCATACATTGAAGCAGCCAAGGCTACTGCTGTTCCCCACTGTCCAGCGCCGGTTTCAGTGGTAACATGAGAAACTCCCTCATTTGCAGCAAAATATGCTTGAGGTATTGCTGTATTTATCTTGTGAGAACCAGTTGGTGTTGCGCCCTCGTATTTGAAATAAATCCTTGCTGGAGTTTTCAAATACTCTTCTAATCTCCTTGCTCTAATCAGTGGTGTAGGTCTACCTATGTTTATATATCTATCCCTAACCTCATCAGGGATCTTTACAAACCTTTCTATGGTAAACTCTTGTCTTAATACCTCCTTTGGGAGGATTTTTCTTAGAAGATCAATTCTTGAGAACTCTGCGTCTTGTGGATCTCTTGGTGGAGGTAATGGTTTTGGGAGATCGGGTATTATATTATACCAATACTTTGGAATTATATCGAAACTATTTACCATTGGCTCAACAAAAGCACCTGTAAAGAAGAGATGTTAAACTTATTTAAAAATTTTAGTATGTGTCAAAGCTAGCGAATTCCCCTGTGTAGTCATCAAATTTCACATCAACTTTTTCAACTTTAGATAGTGGAGGTCCTCTTTTTATCTGATCTAAGAGTTTATATAGAGCCTCCTCATATCCCTCTGCCAAAATTTCCACTGACCCGTCAGGCAGATTCTTAGCGTAACCTTTTATACCTAATCTAGCTGCATGAATTTGTATAAATCTTCTATATCCTACACCTTGAACTATACCATAAACTATAACATACATTCTCTTCAATCCACCCATTAATTTCACCTCAGAGTCGCTCCACTTCTTCACCGTTCAGATATATTCTCTCATCACAATATATTTTAACATCTTGCATTGTATAAATAGTGTATGATTAAAGTAGCTATCGCTGGACTAGGCAATGTTGCTTCTATGTTAATTCAAGGAATAGAATATTATAAACAAAGAGGAGAAAATTACTACGAGGGACTTATAACTCCTGTTATAGGGAAATATAAGATAACAGACATAGAAGTAGTTGCTGCATTTGATATTTCGAAAAATAAAGTTGGAAAAGATATAACTGAAGCAATATTCGAAAAACCTAATATAACACCTAAAATTGTGAATATGGAAAAGAAAGGGGTAAAAGTAAGCCCAGGACCGGTTTTAGATGGAGTAGCCCCTCATATGATCGATGTATTTAATCCAGTAGATGATGCAAAAATAGAAAATGTAATACAGGAACTTAAAGACTCAAAAACTGAAATATTAATAAACCTTTTACCTGTAGGAAGCGAGAGAGCAAGTAGAACATATGCTAGAGCAGCCCTTGAAGCTAACGTCGCATTCATAAATGCTATTCCTGTATTCATAGCTAGCGATCCTAAAAAGGAATTTCCGACATTATTTCAGAAAAAGAATTTACCGTTAGCTGGAGATGACATAAAGGGACAAGTAGGTGCAACAATACTTCACAGGACATTAACATCATTATTCAGACTTAGAGGGGTTAAGGTGGAAGAGACTTATCAATTAAATGTTGGAGGAAATACAGATTTCTTAAATATGAAAACTGAAGAAAGGCTCTATACAAAGAGAATAAGCAAAACTAAAGCTGTTACCAGTACCCTAGAGAATGACTACCTTGAGAGAGAAGGAAGAATAAGAATAGGTCCCTCAGACTATATTCCGTTCCTTGGAAACACTAAGGTAGCATACATATATACGAAAGGATCTGGGTTTGCGGGAATGCCTGTAAAAGTAGAGGCAATGCTAGAGGTTGACGATAAATCAAATGCAGCAGCAGTATTAGTTGACGCGATAAGAGGTGTAAAAGTAGCACTTGATAGAGGAATAGGAGGTCCTTTAGTAGAGCTATCAGCATTTTACTTTAAACATCCTCCTATTCAGGCGAAAGATGATGAAGAAGCTTATAGGTGGTTTAGAAAGTTCATTGAAATGTGAAATATGTGAAGAGGAAATAGGAACTTTCGAATGTAAAATATGCGGAAGAAATGTTTGTAAACTAGATTTTAATGAAGAGAAGAATATTTGTAAAGTATGTGAAATGAGTTTATGTGAAGTATGTGGTGAAAAGTTGTCAATAGGTAAATGTGAGAAGTGTGGAAAAATTATTTGTGAAAAATGTGTTGGATATAATGATGGCGTAAGAAGATATTGTAAAAATTGTTATATTCATTAGCTCAAGATTTTCTCTTGTTTTTCGATAATCCCTCTAATAATATTTTTTGTTCTACTGAGGCTACTTGTCTCCTCACACTTATTACTGCATCCGGATTAACACTTATACTATCTATACCAGCACGAACGAGAAATTCAACAACCTCAGGATATACACTAGGAGCTTGACCACATATAGATACGGTCTTGCCATACTTATGCGCCACAGAAATTAGAGTCTTTATACCTTTAAGAACAGCAGGATCTCTCTCGTCATAGTATCCCATTCTTGCTAATAAATCAGAGTCCCTATCTACACCTAAGGTTAATTGAGCCAGATCATTACTTCCAATACTATATCCATCGACTATTTTTGAAAACTCATCTGCCAATATTACTACAGAGGGTACTTCAGCCATTATCCATACCTTAAACTCTTGATTCCTCCTTAGACCCTCATCCTCCATTATTTCAATTGCTTTCTTCAACTCCCATGACGTTCTCACAAACGGGAACATAACCCAAACATTCTTTAAACCCATTTCTTCTCTAACTTTCCTAATTGCTTTAACCTCCAATCTGAATGCAGGTTCGTATTGCTTACTTATGTATCTTGAAACACCCCTCCATCCTAACATGGGGTTTCTTTCATCAGGCTCAAACTCATCTCCACCATATAGCCTCTTGTACTCATTGGTCTTAAAATCAGAAAATCTAACTACCACTGGTCTTGGATATATTGCTGAAGCTACTATACTAATACCCTCTGCTAATTTATCCACAAATACTTCAGGCTTACCATTTTTTATCAGGTATAAGGGATGATATTTAATCCATTCACTGACTATAAACTCGATTCTCATAAGACCAATTCCATCGAATGGCAAGTCCAAGTATTTATTTATCACATCTGGTTGCCCAAGATTCATGTAAATCTTGGTTGCTGTTACCGGGTATAAACTCAATATTGTTTCCTTTGAGATACCAGAAATCCCACTTACAGTTTGCTTTTCTTTAACCTCTTCTTCAAACTCTATTTTTCCTTCATATACTATACCCCTAAAAGCATCTATGGTAATCTGTTGCCCATCTTTAATACTATTTGTAGCATTTCCCGTACCTACTACAGCTGGAATACCTAATTCTCTTGATACTATTGCCGCATGGCTCGTCATTCCACCCTCATCTGTGACTATTCCAGAAGCTATTTTCATTAGAGGAACCCAATCTGGATCAGTCATTCTGGTCACTAAGATCTCTCCCTGATTGAAAGATCCAGCATCTTTAATATCCAGTATCACTCTAGCCTTACCATATGCTATTCCAGGACTAGCAGGTAATCCTTTGGTCAATATTTTTCCAACAGATGCTTTAACTAACACTTCTTCTTTGGGTTTAACTTGCTTAGAAGACCAGTATGTTTCCGGTCTGGCTTGAAGCAAAAATATGTTCTCCGGAAATTTAATATCACTATCTATAGCCCATTCAATATCCATAGGCCTTTCATAATGCTGTTCAACTTTAAGAGCTAGTTTAGCTAGTTCTTTCGCCTCCTCCTCAGTTATAGAAATCGAATTGGCTTCGTTCTCATCTAACTTTAACTCAACGTTTTTCTTCATCTGCTTATCATAGGTGACTTTAATTGTCTTATGAGATATACGCTTCTGAACTATTTTAAGCGTAGATTTATCTATTACTATTTCGTCGGGAGTAACTTTACCTCCTACCACGCTTTCCCCAAGACCCCAATTAGACTCTATAATCACATAATTTGTGTCCCCAGTTGAAGGATGTAACGTGAACATTACCCCTGCAGCTTTAGCATTAACCATTTTTTGTACTACCACAGCCATATGGGCTGATAAGTGATCTATGCCTTTTGCATTTCTATAAGAGATAGCCCTCTCATTGTGTAAACTAGCCCAGACTTTCTTAATGTAACTGAATAAATCATTTTTACTTACGTTAAGAAAGGTATCCTGTTGGCCCGCAAAGCTTGCCTCCTCAATATCCTCTACAGTAGCAGAAGATCTTACGGCGACAAGAACTTCCTTATTAGATATTTTTTCTAACTGTTCGTACGCGTCAGATATAGCTTTCTTTAGATCTGGAGGTATTTCTGCGTTTAAAATAAGACTCTTTACTTTCTCACTAACCTTTTTCTCGTCTTTATCATTTTCAAATATGTTTTTTATAACATCATATAATCCATTATATTTTAGGAAATATCTGAATGCATTTGAAGTTATTACAAAACCTGGAGGTACTCTTATACCCAGTGATAATAACTCCCCTAAATTAGCAGCCTTCCCCCCTACTACCTCAATCATATCTTTTGATACATTTTTGAGATCTAGGACAAGCTCCCCCTCTATAAGTGAAGAATCCAAAACAGTTCCCATAAATATTTCCTACTTATATATTAAAAAAAGTTTCTGACATATCAAAAAATCTCATTATTGAATTTATTTTTGATTTGCGTTTGTTTTTTGATCCACCGAAGTTGCAAATGATGGTAAAGATGGGAATTTCTCCTTCATCCTCTGCTCTGCTACAGCTGAGGCTTCGTCTAAGATCTTTCTTGCCTCTGGAGAAGAGGTTGCAAAGTCAACTCTAGCTCCAGTGAATTCACCAGCCTCTAACACTACCTCCTGCAGACCTTCTTCTAAATCAGCCAACTCTATTGATAATTCAGGCATTACACCCTTCATCACATTTCTCAATTCCCTTATAACGCCAATAACCGGGACCAAGGAGGTGAATATATCTCCTATTTCAGTTATGGTCTCTAATCTGAGTTGAACCTGTTCTAGAGCTATTTCAGTAGTCAATAACTGTTTGGTTATTTTCCTTATCTCTGCTATTTCATTAGCGTACATTGCAGCCCTTGCACTATCTTTGGAAATCTGAGACTCTACCACTTTCTCAAATAAGCTCCTATCTCTCTCCTGTAATTTTGAAATATAAACATCTAATCTACTTATTGTTGTTCTTAATCTATAATTAGCCATTACTAATCTATATCTTAAAGGCTGTTGTGACTTAAAGAGATTCTTTATTTTTTCTGATATTGTAGGCTCTTGCCTTCCTCCCCAATTTCTCAGAAAATCATTCACATCTGCCATCTTCTATCTCGTAGTATATTCTTCCGCCGATTTACCTTTAAAAAAGGAAACATTTATAATACTCCTAACCAAATGGGTAATTGAATGAGACTTTTCAAACTAGAGAAGAAACAAAACCAGTTGGAGATAATTAATAACACTCCTAAAAAGGTGTTACTTAGAAGAGTGGCATTATCGTATGAAGTAACTACATTTGGCTATGAGATGGAGAGAGTTCCTAAATTGATAACGGAGGAAGTCTCTTTGGAAAAAGAGGTCGAACCAGAAAAATCAATTAGAATTCCCCTTAAACTTGATACTTTAAAAAGGGTAAGTATAGTATACAGAGCTGAGGATAGTGACATTACTTTGAGAGAGGATATTGATCTTTAATTTTTTTCAAAATCTTTTCCATCCTTTTTACAACTTCAGGATCGTCCGAAACCTCTTCTGGCCATTCCCTACCAACTTCCTCTCTGAATTTCCTTGTAGCGTCAATACCTATTTTACTACCAAGAGGAGGATGTGGAGTCGTATGATCCAAAGAGTCTGTCAATACATTATCTACAATTAGCACATCTCTTTTGGGATCAACTGTGCTAGATATCGCGTAGAGTATCTGGTTGATATCATGTACATTTACATCTTCATCAACAACTATAATCATTTTCAGTAAACTCAATTGCCCCACCCCCCATAATGCCATCATAGCCCTTTTTCCTTGCCCAGGATAAGTTTTTCTAATCGAGAATATTCCAATACCTGTAAATAGACCGTATTCAGGTAAATTCATATCAACTAATTCCGGTACGATCATTTTGAGGAAAGGTAGAAATAATCTTTCGACTGCTCTTCCAATCCATGCATCTTCTAAAGGTGGTTTACCAACAGATGTGGCGTGAAATATTGGC
Source organism: Sulfolobus acidocaldarius DSM 639 (assembly GCF_000012285.1). NCBI lineage: Archaea > Thermoproteati > Thermoproteota > Thermoprotei > Sulfolobales > Sulfolobaceae > Sulfolobus > Sulfolobus acidocaldarius. The sequence continues at coordinate 1,207,381 of NC_007181.1, read as the reverse complement.
TGATCCCTAACATAAATTCTTTCGACTTTCAATGTGGGGTAAAAGTCTGCTGGAGTATAATATCCCAAATGGTCACCGAATGGACCCTCTAATCTCACATCGTTCAAATCAACATATCCTTCTATTACTGATTCAGCATTAGCTGGAACCAAAATTCCGTTATCTAAACGGGTTACTTCTACTCCTTCTTGTCTAAGTATACCAGCAAATAAATATTTATCAAGACCAGGAGGAACAGGAGATGCTGCGACAAACGTAGTTATAGGATCAACACCGTTGATTATTGCTACAGGAACCTTTGTTATCCCCTTTTTCAGATATTTATTGGCTGTGATACTTCCTCTTTTAAATGCTTGCCAATGCACTATAGCTTCTTTCTGGTTAACTAGCTGAATTCTGTAAACACTTAAGTTATGCACCTCTGTATCAGGATCCTTCGTAATAGTAATAGAGAAAGTAAAGTACCTTCCAGCGTCTTTGGGCCATGTCCTTAGAGCTGGAAACTTATCAAGCGAATACTCCTCATGCAGTTCAAAAACCGGCTTTTTAGATTTAGGAAAGACCTTTCCTAACTTACTCATCTCAGCAAAGCTTCGTATCTTCTCAAAGAACGTTGTAGGTAACTGACCTAAAAACTCATCAAGAAATTTACCAGAAATCTCCTCAAGTTTATTAGATCCGAAAATGTTATAGAAGACATTAAGTGAATTAAAAATATTAGTAATTACTTTCCATTCTGGGAAATTTTTAACATTAGTAAATAGTAATGCAGGCATTTTAGAATACGTGGCTTCTCTCGTTAGATAGGCTATCTCTAATTCCGTGGAGACTTCATCACTAATCTCTAAAATATTCTTATTTCTCCTAAGAAATTCAATATATTCTCTTAAATCCTTGAACCCCATTACTATATATGTTAAAGACCGAGGGTAAAAGCTTATATTTTCGAATTTAAAATGAGCTACCGTTAGTGTGGTGATTTGTTGTTGGAAACAAGAAAGGACATATGAAATGTTTAGACTGTGGATATGAGTTAAGTGAATTAAGACAAGACATAATAACCTGCCCCTCATGTGGAGGATTATTAGAGATAAAAATTGAATTCCCTAGTGAGTTTGACCTTAGAAGATTAAAGGGAAGAGGAGTATGGAGGTATAAAGATGTTATAGCAGGGGAATATAATAAAATTGTAACCTTAGATGAGGGCAATACACCCTTAATAAAATCTAGAAAATACGATAAGACATATTTCAAGTTTGAAGGAGCAAATCCCACAGGAAGTTTTAAAGATAGAGGAATGACAGTAGCGATTAGCTCTGCATTATCTCTAAATTATAAAATAGTTGTTGCGGCTTCTACAGGAAATACTGCAGCATCAGCAGCTGCCTATTCAAGTAGAGCGGGTTTAAAGAGTTTCATAGTTTTACCTAAAGGAAAAGTAGCATTAGGAAAGTTAGCACAGTCTATATTGTATGGTACTGTAATAATAGAAGTTGATGGAAGCTTCGATATAGCAATGAATAGTGTTATGAAACTTTATAGAGATCATAAAATAGTTTACCCACTAAACTCGTTTAATCCCTGGAGATTAGAAGGTCAAAAAACTATAGCTTATGAGATAGTGGAAGACATAGGAGTCCCTGATAATGTAATAGTACCAGTAGGGAATGCTGGAAATATCTATGCGATATGGAAAGGATTTAATGAACTCCTAGAAGGAGGCTTAATAGATAAAGTTCCTAGAATGATAGGAATACAAGCAGAAGGTGCAGCTCCAATAGCTAAGGCACTAGAAAAAGGACTTGAGCAACCAGAATTCGTAGACTCCCCTGATACGATAGCTTCAGCAATAAGAATAGGTAAACCGGTTAATTGGAAAAAAGCCATAAAAGCAATGAAGTCAAGTAAAGGATTCGCAGTGTATGTATCTGATAACGAGATTATAACTGCTCAACAAGAATTGGCTAGAAGAGAGGGAGTAGGGGCTGAACCTGCATCTGCTGCAGCATATGCTGGATATCTGAAGCTCTTGTCATCAAAGAAGATAGAAGAAAGTGAGAAAAGCGTTGTAATTCTAACAGGACATGCCCTAAAAGATCCGGATATAATGATAAAAGCAGAGGCTAAACGTATTCTGGTGAATCCTGAACATATAGATCAAGTTATTTTAGGTGATCAAATATGATAAAAGTAATAAAAATCGGTGGTTCAATCCAGAAAGATGAAAAAGATTATGAATTAATAGCTGACAAAATCTCCAAATACAGTGACGAGAACAGAACTCTAATTGTAACTTCAGCAATTAAGGGAGTTACAGATCAACTTACTTCAGTAATAAATGAGACTGATAAGGCAGTTGATAAGGTCACAGAAATATACGATAAACACATAAAACTCTTGTCAAAGCTAGTTGATGGAATTGAATTTGAAAAAGCATTTAGAGATATATCAAGGCTGGTAGACGAATTATATAGAATAGCATGGTCAATAAGGGTGTTAGACGAAGCGACACCTAGGGTAAAAGATTATATTCTATCTTTCGGAGAAAGATTAGCAGTAATTCTTCTATCTTCATTCCTGAGAACCAGAAAGTTTAGCGTAAATAACTTAATAGAACCGCCAATAGTTACCGACGAGAATTACAGTGAGGCGAATGTGTTATTAGAGGACTCTAAGGAGTTATTATCTAAAAAATTAGAAGAAAGCCAACAAAAAATAGTTGTGTTACCTGGCTTTATAGGTAAAAGTAAGAATAACAGATATACTACGATTGGTAGAGGAGGAAGCGACTATACGGCAACATTGATTGGAAAGCTGGTAGATGCAAAGGAAGTAAGATTGGTTACAGAAGTTCCAGGGATAATGACTGCAGATCCTAGAAAAATTAGCAATTCAGTAACTATACAAAGATTATCATTGGAAGAGGCAATAGAATTATCACAGCTGGGTGCTAAGAAACTACATCCTAGAACATTTGATCCCCTTTTTGATGCTAACATGAAAGTGATAATTGAAGGACTTTATGAAGAAGGATGCACCATTATAGAAGGGTTATGCACAAGTAAAGATGGATTAAAGGGAATTACAACTAAAGAAGGCTTAAGTCTTATAACTATTGAAAGTACCAGGATAGTAGGAAAAATAGGTTCTGCCTCCACGATAACATCAGAAGCCAAAAACGCAAACGTAAACATTATAGCTCTTTCCCAGCCTGCTTCTGAAACCACTATACAATTTGTAGTTGATCAGAAGGATCAGAAAAAATTCGTAGAAAGACTTAGCCAATTATCAGGTTTAATTAAGAATATAGAACTATCTGAGGTAGGTGCAGTAAGCATAGTGGGGTGTGGGTTAAGAAATAAAGAAATTTCGAGCAAAGTGTTGTCAAAAGCATCATCGTATAATCCAATATTTGTGTCAAGAGGTTTGAAAGGAGTAAGTATAACATTTATAGTAGACAAAAAAGAGTTAGATAGCATTTCAAAAGAACTTCATGAGGTGGTAGTAAATTGGTCGATAAATTAAAAGTATCACTACTTGGCTCTACTGGAATGGTAGGACAAAAGATGGTAAAAATACTTGCAAACCATCCTTACTTAGAGTTAGTTAAAGTAAGTGCCTCGCCTAACAAAGTTGGTAAAAGATATCAAGATTCTGTAAAGTGGATAGAAACCGGGGATATACCAGAAAACATAAGGAATCTTCCAGTTGTCTCAACTAGTTATGAAGACCACAAAGACGTAGATGTAGTATTATCTGCGTTACCAAATGATATAGCTGAAGGAGCAGAGCTCGAATTGGTTAAAAACGGAAAGATAGTTATATCTAACGCAAGCCCCTATAGAATGGATCCAGACGTGCCTCTCATTAATCCAGAAGTAAATTGGGAACATCTAGAACTTCTTAAAGCGCAACAACAGAGAAAAGGATGGAAAGGACTTTTAATTAAAAACCCAAACTGCACAGCAGCAATTCTATCAATGCCCATAAAGCCACTACTAGAAATAGCAACAAAATCTAAGATTTTAATCACAACTTTGCAGTCTGTAAGTGGTGCTGGATATAACGGCTTATCCTTTATGGCAATGGATGGAAACGTGATTCCCTATATTAAAGGGGAGGAGGATAAAATAGCCAAAGAGTTAACTAAACTGAACGGCAAAGTAATTAACCAAAAGTTAGAACCAGCAAATCTAGACGTTACAGCGACCACCATAAGAGTTCCAATAAAGGTCGGTCACATGGGTGTCATAAACCTAATTACAGATCAAAAAGTTAGTATTGAGGAAATTAAGTACGCTCTCAAAAATTTCAAATCTTTACCACAACAAAAAAGACTTCCTACTGCTCCAAAAACGCCATTAATAGTAAGAGAAGAAGAGGATAGACCCCAACCTATGATAGATGTAATAGCAGAAAATGGTATGGCAGTTTCAGTAGGTAGAGTGAGATATGAAAATAACGTGTTAAGACTAGTTATTCTAGGTGACAATTTAATAAGAGGAGCAGCAGGGATTACAGTATTAACAGTTGAGCTTATGAAAGAGCTGGGCTATATATGAAAATTGATTTTCATGTGCACTCTTTTTTCAGTGATGGAAGAGAATCACCCCTAAATATAATAAAATATGCTTTAAGAATTGGCTTAGATGCTATAGCACTAACTGACCACGACACCTCAAAAGGTTATTATACAGTTAAAGATTATCCAGTTATACCAGGACAAGAAGTTACTACAGAATTTGGACATGTTGTAATTTTATGTAATTTTCCTCCTTCTCCACCTAGAGAAATAGCAAAATTAGTAGATTACGCAAAGGATAATAACTGCATAGTCTTTCCATCCCATCCTTTCGATATATTTAGAGCCGGCATAGGAAAACAGGTTTACGAATATAAGTTTGATGCAATTGAAGTGTATAACTCCAAGGCACCTAAAAATGCCAATGATAAGGCATTAGCGGTATCTAAAAATTTGAACCTGCCTGGTCTTGCAAACAGTGATGCCCATGTCATACAGGCATTAGGCTCGGCATATAATTATTTCAAAGATATATCAGAGTTCAATATTGATAACATACTAGAGCATATAAGAAAGGGCAAAATAGAAATTAGTCCTATAGGTTTGAACATAAAAGCTAAGATTAAGATTATTGAATGGAGTATTTTGAGGAAACTAAAAATTGCCAAAAATACCAGCAGAGTTATGTATCAAGTGCAAGGGACATAAATATTTATGTGGCTTATCAATATGTCCAATACTTGAAAGGTTCAAAAATGTAACAAGTACTGTAAGTAAAATAGTAATCAATAATAAAATAGAGGGATCTACGCCCCCTAGCATTTTAATTGGAGAAAAAAATTATCCGAAAGTATCTCTAGTTTATAATATACCACCTGGAGTTATAGGAGAAGAAGCAAAAGATTACGAGAATCCAGAGGGCTGGTGGGGAAGAAAGAGCCTTAATGACATAATATCCATAAGAAGTTCCCTAATTTCAACAATATTAGGCGGGCTAAATGTTAGAGACCCGTACAAATTATATGAAAAAGAAATCTCTTTGGCTGGAATATCTGAAAAACCTGTAGTTTCAGAAACAGACAGTTCTGGGAAAATAGTTCCTAAACTTAAATTTGATGGTATTCTAATACCCAGAGGACCATCTCTCACTGTTCAGTCAATAAAAGTCAGTGAAAATCCTAAAGTGCCCAGAACAATTCAAAAACTCATATTTGATGACCTTAAAGCAGAGGAAAGTGTAATTAAGCTCTACTTAGACAATGAAAACTACTACAGGATTATAAGTGCTTTCTCTCTTGGTTTTCTAGGACTTAAAAGAAACAGGAAATTAGTGCCGACTAGGTGGAGCATAACAGCAGTAGATCAGATTGTAGGCAATTATCTTTTAGATAATATCAGAACTCTAGACACAATAGATAATGTAGAGTACTATTATGGATCTTATTTAGGCAATCATTTTCATATAATTCTATATCCTTCTTCACATAGCTCCACTTGGATAGAAATATGGCACCCATTATCTTTATGGACTACGGAATTAATAATAAGCGAACTATCTGAGAATTATTGGGGTGAATATGACTCTCTAGATGGTGGATATATTGCAGCTAGATTTTCAATAATAGAAAAACTATATAAGAGAAGAAGACAAGCTGGTATCATAATAATAAGGGAGATAACTAAAGACTACTTTGCACCAGTAGGTAATTGGCACATAAGAGAGACTGTAAAAAGAGCATTAGAAAATAAACCCAAAACCTTCAATACGATCGAAGAGTCATTAAAGTACGTAAATACAAACCTGGAAGCTAATGATAAAATCAACTTATTGGGTCTTAAGAGTATAAAGAAAATAATTGGTCAAAGAAGAATAGATGAGTTTCTTTTTAAATAAATAGAGAAAGCACAGCCATAGCAGTATAAAGTCTGTTCTCAGCCTGATCCCACACAGCACTTTGATGACCGTCTATTACATCATCCTCGACTTCCTCACCTCTAACTGCAGGTAAGCAATGCATAAAAATTGCGTCTTTACTGGCATATCTCATTAAATCTCTGGTTACTTTATAGTCTTTCAACTTCTTTTTCTTCTCTTCTGCTATACTCTCCTGCCCCATACTTACCCATACATCCGTATAAACAACCTTCACTCCCCTTACAGCCTCATAAGGATCTTCATAAAACTCTATGATCGCACCACTTTTTTCACTCTCCTCTTCTATTCTACGCCATACCTCTTGCTTTGGTCTGAACTCCTTTGGACTGGCTACCCTTAATTCTAATCCCATCTTAGACACAAACTCCATAAGGCTTGTTAGCACGTTGTCCGTTCCATCTCCTATAAATGCCATATTCGTGTACGTACCAAATCTCTCTTTGACAGTCATAAAATCAGTTAGCGCTTGTAAGGGATGGGATACATCACTCAACAGATTTATGACAGGCTTCCGAGAATACTTTGATAGTATTTCAAGGCTATTATGATTTAGAACTCGTGCACCTATGCCATCCACATATCTTCCTAGAACTCTAGCAGTATCTTCTACAGTTTCTCCTCTTCCTAGTTGAATATCTGATTTAGACAAGACTATACTAGTACCCCCAAGAAGCTTTACAGCTAACTCGGTACTTATTCTGGTCCTAGTACTAGGCTTCTCGAAAATTAGAGCTATCTTTTTATTTTCTAAAGTTTTAGGAACACTGTTTAAATTAACAAAGCTCTTCATAGAGAATGATAGATTTATAATACTTTCTATCTCATAATTCGAGAAATCCAACAACGTTAGTAGGCTTTTACCCTTTAACATATTTTTATTTTTAAATACGCTACTATAAAAACGTGGAAGAAATAATATCGCTTTTGAAGGTCATTGAACCAAAGAAGGGAAACAGACCTAACTTCGATGAAGCCCACGTGCTAATAGCTTTGGATACCATAAATAAACATCAGCCAATTGGAAGACAATTATTAACGCGTATGTTGTCCCTGTCAGAAGCATCCATAAGAACCATGATAAGAAGACTGAGAGAACTTGAGTTTGTGGAGGTTGACAGAGTTGCTGGGATATTTATCACAGATAAGGGCAAAAAACTATTAGAATATTTACATGAAAGAACTATTATACTAGAAAATGTTATGATATATAGTATACAGTGGAAAGTAAATGGTGTTGTAATCCTAAATGGCATCAACATACTAAACAAAATAGGAATTTTAGACCTCAGAGACAATTTAGTTAAATTAGGTGCATCTAAAATATTAATTGCAGTCAAAAACGATAATCAAATTGAATTACCACCTAAAACATTCGACGAAAGTGAAGAAATCAAGAGATTAAAAACTGAACTAATAGAGAAATTTTCAAATATTCCCAGTGACTCATTAATTATTCTTTTTGAACCCCAAGATATACATTTAGCATATAAGATAATTTTTGCACTACTCAATATACACCTATGAACGAGACAATTTGTTTACTAGTGAACCCTGTAGCAGGAAGCGGAGGTAGAATAGGACATAAGGGTAGTGACGATTTAAGGTTTTATAACCCAGAGATACACTCAAAAATGGAAAGATTCCTTTCTACAGTACCCAAACAGGTTAAATTTATAGTACCTCCTGGAATTATGGGTGAAGCCTTTCTTAAAAAACACGACTTCAAATTTAGTGTGATAGATATCCACATAGACGATCCCACGACAAGACAAAATACTATCGAAGCTTCCAGGACGTTTTTAGAACTAGAATGCACAATAATTGTGTTTGCCGGTGGAGACGGTACAGCTAGAGACATATACAGTGTTGTAAAGGACAAAAAGTTACTACTTGGCATACCTACAGGTGTAAAGATGCATAGTGGAATTTTCGCTAATACACCAGAAGATGCAGGACACTTAATTAGAGAGCTAATCAATAAAAGAGTGGAAATAGTTGATGCTGAGATATTAGATATAGACGAAGAACAATATCGAAAAGGAAAGTACGATGTAAAGTTATACGGTTATGCTAAAACCATATCTTTTTCTACGTATTTAACACCTAGTAAGACAGAAATATACTCAGAACAGGAGGAATTAAATGAGATAACAGACTACCTGTTGGATAATGTATTTCAAAACCATCCAGATGCTGTTTTCATAATAGGTCCAGGTTCTACAACTAAGTACATTATAAAGAGATTAGGTTACGAGACAAATTTTCTTTGTACAGACGTAGTAATTCGGAATAAACTGATAGGAAGTTGCGTTAGTTATAATGATCTGTTAAATTTAACCGGGGAGTTAAAACTTATAGTTACACCTATTGGTGGCCAAGGATTTTTGCTGGGTAGAGGAAATCAAGAGATAGGACCAGGAGTATTAAAGAGAGTAAATAAGGATGATATAATAGTGATCTCTTCAAGAAGAAAATTACAAACATTTGAGTGTTTGAGGATAGATACAGGGGATCCTGAAGTAGATAAGAAGTTCTTAGGGATATACAAAGTAATAGTTGGTTATAACGAATTTGAGCCTATTAAAATATGTAATATTACCTAATTAGAAGATTTTGGAAATACTCATGGAGTATAATTTGGAGTATATTATATTTTAGTTTGCATAATAGTAACTGATGCCCAAAGAAGATAGCGAGATTGACATCACAGCAATTGAAGAGAAGATCCTTAAGAGCGGTCCAAGGTCTAAACTTATGGAGGCTGTTATGATACTCCTTCTCGCCAGACCCCTCAGAACCTCAGAGATAGCCACAAATCTCAACCTGGATACCAAATACGTAAGTAGCTATCTGAGTTATTGGAGGAAAAAAGGTCTTGTATATCAGGAAGCGGGAAGATGGCACTTATCAAGAGTAGGGGAAGATTTAGCTAAAGAGATCCTAGAGAGTAAAAACAATACTAAATTTACTGAATATCTTGCAATAGCGAAAGAATTATACAATGAAAAGGTTAAACAGACAATAAACGACAAAACAAAGAAAAAAGATAACAAGGATAGAAAAGAATTTTTGTTGTTTATTGACCAACAAACCAGTCAAGATGTAAATAAACGACAAAATAAGGAACCTGAGGTTTGTATCGAAGAAGTACTAGAAAAGTTAGACGCAGATGAGAAAGATTTGGTCTCTTTCCTATTGAAGAAATATAAAGAGTGGGGAGCTACTTATGTATATTTAGATCAACTTCAGGAGGAATATGGAGCTGATAGTGGTTGGTTATTTAGAGTTTTAAGAAAATTACAAACTAAAAGAATTCTCTATTTGTATCATGATCCTAAATTGGGTCTCAGGATAGGTTTTACACAGTCCTTAAAAGATAAGTTAAATGAGTGTTAAAACACTCATTTTCCTATCATAATATCTTCTACTACAACTCAAGTTTAAACAACGTTATTTTATGCTAATAAGCTTCAAACTTTATACAAACTCTGGAAATAGTTTTTATACCATCCACCAAAATACTTTTAGTAGTTGTAGTAGTAATCTATTTTACTGTTTGCATAAAATTAATCCTATTGTGGTGGAAAGTTTGACAAGCTCAACAAGATCCTCAAAAATATCTGAAGATGAGATGAATAAGGTATTAGCAAAAGCTGAGAAAGAAGCTGAAAAGAAAGATCACAAAAAACAATGGATTGAAAAAATGATAAAAAGTGCAAAAACTTACCACAAATTATGTCCACATTATGACAGGAAGTCCAGTATTTGCTTCCTAACTCTAGGTGGTGCCAAGTGCACTAGAGAAGGTAGATTTGAAAATTGTCCTGTATTTATAGAAGATTTGGAGAAAAAATATAACGATATAGTATCAAAAGGTAAAATGCTTCCGATGGATTATCTTGATTTATCACATACAGTTTAAAAGATGTTTTTAAATAATCAGGAATAACATAGGGGATAAATTGCCTAAACGTAAAAAACAGGAAGAGGAGAAGAGTAAGGAGAATAGTACAAAGGAGGAAAAAACTAAATCTACTAAGAAAAAATCCACTAAGGAGAAGTACGTAAATCCTTTAGAACTATTAGATGAATATTTAGATGAGGTAATAAACTCATTAGGAATAGCTTATCTTAACCTAGATAGAGAAGGTTTCAAAGAGTTAATTAAGGAACCATTTTCTGCAGCTGTTGGAGAGGTAAAAAGTAAGCCTAAATCAAGGACTATAATCAATAGGTTATTAGCGAATAAAGAAGCATTAATGGAATTCCTTGCAGTCAAATTACTTAGGGTAGTCAATCCTGAAAAGCTTACTAATGATCAGTTGGAGTTTGTCGTATTTAATATAAAATCTGCAATTAAGGATTTAGGACCATGGCTATATGAGAAGTGCAACCAATTGAACAGGAAAGACTTAGAAGATATTTTGAGGTCAACCTGGGCTACTTATGGAATTAACTCCCCGGTTAAATGTCCAAAATGTGGATTTAATTCAATAATGCCAGACCTGTCTTGTTATATTTGTAAATCAGTAATCTCAATGAAACAATTAAAGGAAATAATAGGAGTAATTTCAGTTCTCCAGGATTATTATGAATTTGATAAGGAGGGATTTAAGGAAATTCTTACAAAGGGATACTTCTATTACAGCTGGGATGGGGTGATTCCTCCAGGTAAATCGAAAAGTTCAGATTTATCTCTAGTGTTTGAGGTTATTTTAAATAAAGATGAGAAGGAGAAGCTAAATAAGTTTTACACCGCTCACAATATTCCTGCCCAGAGTTGATATAAGCCCCGCAGTTCTTACATTTATTATCAGTCCTAAACAGATTGATCGTATTAAAGTATGTATGAAAAAGCTCATAATTTTCCCTCAACTGCTGGTTAACCCAATCAAATATAGTATTGAAAAGTTCATCCTTAAATTTGATTTTATTATAGTCAATTTTGGAGAAACATTCTATCTCTTGAATAGGAGTCGAATATAGTGGTATGAATATGATTGTCGTATCAATTATACTGTAGGGGTTGAACAAGCTCAGGTAAGAGTAATCAGATATAGATATCGATTCTAACATATATGCCAAGAAAAAGTTAGATGTAAAAGGAAGAACCTTTATTTTATAATCTGATAATTTTTTACTTTCCAAAAGCAAATTCCACATATACTCATTTATATAATTATAATTCGAAATCGAAATTTCGACCTTTTCTATCTTTAAGTTTACTCTATAAAACGCTTTACCTATTATTGATTCAACTATATCAGATATTTGCTGGAGCGGTTCTGGGCTTATTATAGCTACACGATCATTGTAATTAAAGAGTTTAGATTGATGCATCTCTTTCCTTACTCTTTTTACTATTTCGTCCTTTCCGCACATAGAACAGAGTTTTCTTCCACCAATAACTGTGAAGTACTCCCTCTTTCCGCATCTCTGGCATAAATCCATACTAAGCCCTATCTATTTTGAAAGTCAAAAATTTATGTGTAAACAGCGATATATTCCTGAAACTACTTAAGAGAAAAATTTATATATAACCGATTCTAATGCAAACCAGAAACGGTGTCTCAAATGGCTGGTCCAGTTCTCCTATTTAAGGAGGGTACTTCAAGAAGCAGCGGTAGAGATGCTTTAAGGAATAACATTTTAGCTGCTGTAACTTTAGCCGAAATGTTAAAGAGTAGCTTAGGACCTAGAGGCTTAGACAAAATGTTGATAGACAGTTTTGGAGATGTGACTATAACTAATGATGGTGCAACTATAGTCAAAGAAATGGAAATTCAGCATCCTGCAGCAAAATTACTAGTAGAGGCAGCAAAGGCTCAGGATGCTGAAGTGGGAGATGGTACAACATCTGCAGTAGTATTGGCAGGTCTGTTGTTAGACAAGGCAGAGGAACTTTTAGAGCAGAATGTTCATCCAACCATAATTATAGATGGTTATAAGAAAGCTTTGACTAAGGCTTTGGAAATCATTGACCAATTATCTCTAAAGATAGACGTAAATGACTTAAGTTCTCCCACTGCAAAGGCTCAATTAAAGAAGATTGTATCAACTACAATGTCCAGCAAGTTCATAGCTGGAGGAGCAGAGGAAATAGATAAAATAATTGACCTTGTGATAGATGCAATCACTATAGTTGCAGAGAAGAGACCAGACGGTACATATAATGTACCTCTTGACTTAATAAAGATTGATAAGAAGAAAGGAGGAAGTATTGAGGATAGTATTTTAGTTCACGGTCTTGTGCTAGACAAAGAAGTAGTACATGCAGGAATGCCAAGGAGAGTAGAAAAGGCAAAAATTGCTGTATTAGATGCAGCTTTAGAGGTTGAAAAGCCAGAAATATCTGCAAAAATCAGCATAACTAGTCCTGAGCAGATAAAGTCTTTCCTTGATGAAGAGGCTAGATATCTCAAGGAGATGGTAGACAAGCTAGCTTCAATTGGAGCAAATGTAGTAATCTGCCAGAAAGGAATTGATGATGTAGCCCAGCACTTCCTTGCAAAGAAGGGAATATTAGCCGTTAGAAGAGTTAAGAGGAGTGACATAGAGAAATTAGAAAAAGCATTAGGAGCTAGAATTATTAGTAGTATTAAGGATGCTACACCAGAGGATTTAGGATATGCTGAACTAGTTGAAGAAAGAAGAATAGGAAATGACAAGATGGTATTTATTGAAGGTGCAAAGAATCCAAGAGCTGTGAATATCTTATTGAGGGGATCCAATGATATGGCTCTAGATGAAGCCGAAAGGAGTCTTAACGATGCCCTACATTCATTAAGAAATGTTCTAATGAAGCCAATGATAGTTGCAGGTGGCGGTGCAGTCGAGTCAGAGTTAGCCTTGAGGTTAAGAGAGTATGCAAGATCTGTTGGTGGCAAAGAGCAGTTAGCCATAGAGAAATTTGCTGAAGCATTAGAAGAAATTCCTATGATATTAGCTGAAACAGCAGGAATGGAACCTATTCAGGCTTTAATGGATCTAAGAGCTAGACATGCAAAAGGATTAGTGAATTCCGGTATTGATGCAGTTAATGGTAAGATTGCGGATGATATGATGAAGATTAACGTAATAGAACCCGTGAGAGTAAAATCTCAGGTACTAAAGAGTGCTGTAGAGGCTGCTACTGCAATATTGAAGATCGATGATTTAGTAGCTGCATCTGCACTGAAGACTGAAAAAGGTAAGAAAGAAGGTGGAGAGGGAGCAGGAGCAGAAACTCCTGGCGCACCTTCATTAGAGTGAATACAGTATATTATTTTTTATTATTTTACATTCTCTCTCATTTATACATCATAAGTTGATTTGTTTCTTCACCAGAATAACCGTCTAATTCTTCAAGTATTTTGTTAACTGCATCTTTTATTTTCTGATTATTATAGCTTTCATTTACTATATGAAGTAATTTTTTAGATAAATTCACACCTATAATGAAAACTAGGTTGATAAAATCTGGACTGAGTAAATAATCGGCTAATCTTTCTGGTTCCCCTCCATAAGATGAAAAATTGTATTTAGCCTCTGCTTTAGCAAGTAGTTTTCTAGCCTCATCTAATCTTTTTACATCCAGTGTAGTAGGTGTTAAAACTTTTGTGACTATATGCCTTAAGAAGTCTGGCTCTCCCAATTATGTCGCCTAATATATGTAATTTTATATTGTCATATATAAGTTGTAATTAGTAATGTCTTTTCACTCTTCATGAATACTTTTAAGGTATATAGATTATAATTCATATTGTAAAAAGTAAGAGAGTGTAGGTTCATGTCGTCTATGAGTAGAAGGGGTAAAAAAGCATCAAGTAAGGCTGAAGACGACAAAATATTAACTAATGTAGAACGGAAACTAAAAGTTCTTTATTCAGACAAAGAAGTTGTTGTAATGACAGCCCCAAATGAAGAGGAGTTAAAAGAAATAATATTAGATTTACTTAAGGATAAGCCAATGAACTTGAAGGAACTTCATTCTGCTCTATCTGGAATTGCTAGTGAAGATAAGATAAGGAAAGCCTTATCTGATTTAGCGGAAAAAAATATGGTTACCCTAATGGAAGACGGAAAGTATGCTAAGTTAGGCTAAGTTTCTAAAGGGACAATCTTCCCACTCTTTATTACATAAAACTGCTTGTGATCTGGTTAAGACTCTTCCCAGAACTTTACAATGCGCAACTAATCCCTTTTCTGTTCTAACCAACTGAAAATATTTACACTCACTATCTAATGGAGTATCCAATATGTTTATCTTATTATAAAACGAAATTTCTTGTTCTATTTGACTATCCTCTATCACATACTTGTTTAGCCCTTCTTCACTGTCTTCGTCTCTTGCTACATAATATCTACATGATCTAAAATTACCCATACACCTGTTAGAACTGGTCACAGAGTCTGTAGGAGAATCTAAAATGGGTGATGTACAGTAGCCATTTTTGTAGTATGGGCATATATTACGTTTCTGCAACCTCTCTCACTATTACATGAACACCTAACAGGTTATTATTTTCCTCATAGCTAGGAATGGTTATTCTATTTATGACAATGTTATCTACATCATTTATTTTATCCAATATTTCTCTAACCACATTTTCATCGATTTTAGCACTATTTATTATATTATTTACTATTAATATTTCAGCCCTTTTCATGATTAGTAAGTTAGAATAAAAAAAGATATAAACACAGTGGCTTATGCACAGTTGTGAATCCTATAAGAAGTGTAAAAGAGGAATTTTGTGAAATTGTTGCTAATGGACTGGGTATTAGCAAAGATGTAATATTTAAAACCCTAGAATATCCTCCTAGGGAGGAATTAGGAGATATATCATTACCCTTACCCTCATTAAAACTAAATGTTAGAACCGAAGTAACGTTTTCCCATGGAAAATTAATAAAAGAGGTAAGAAAAACAGGGATATATGTAAATGCCTTTGTCGACGAGAAAGAACTATTCAAATTACTCTTCACTGAAATGCAGGATGATTACGGAGTGGAAAAAACTGAGAATCCAAAAAGAATTGTAGTAGAACACACTAGTGCTAATCCTATACATCCTTTACATATAGGTCATCTGAGAAATTCAATATTAGGTGATACGATATCAAGAATGCTTAAAATAAGAGGACATGATGTAAATAGGAGATTTTATGTTAATGATGCAGGAAGACAAGTTGCAATACTAACATTAGGATATATTCTTTTAGGCGAACCTGAGCCATCACCCAAAGTTGACCATTGGTTTGGGCTAATCTACTCTATCACGAATGTTATAATAGAAATAAGGGAACTAAAAGAGGAACTTAAGAAAGATTTAGATCCTGATACTTATAAAGATAAAATAAACAGGCTTGACGAGCTTGTAGCTACTGCTCAATCATTGAGAGAAAGAAACCCTGAATTCTTTGATAAATTAGCAGATGCAATAAACTCAATTCCTGATGTAGAAAGTGAAATCCAAAAAATTATAAAGAGTTATGAGAAAGGCGATGATCCGAAAATTAAGCAGATTGTGAGAAAGATCGTTAATTTAAATTTGGACGGATTTAGGGAAAGTCTCGATAAGTTAGAAATCAGTTTTGATGTATATGATTACGAAAGTGAGTTATTATGGAGTGGTATGGTAGACGAGATTTTGAGTAAGGCATTCCAAATTGCTAAAGACTATAAGGGAACTAAGGCTCTTGAGCTTGAAGATATTAACGAGAAAATAAAGGAAATTCTTAACATACCGAAAGGCTTGAAATTACCACCATTAGTTTTAACCAGATCAGACGGAACATCATTGTACACAACTAGGGACATTGCATATACTGTGAAAAAATTCTCGGATTTCAAAGCAGATACTGTAATTAACGTGATAGCTGAACAACAATCAATTCCTCAAATGCAATTACGAGCATCACTTTATCTTTTAGGATATGAGAGATTAGCACAAAATCTGGTACATTACTCATATGGCATGGTAAATCTTCAAGGAATGAGAATGAGCGGAAGATTAGGGAGATTTATTTCATTAGACGATGTAATTGAAAAGGTAAGCGAAGTAGCAAAAAAGAAAATTGAGGAGAAGTCTGGCGATATAACTAATTTGAGAGATATAGTTAATTCAGCAATAAGATACGCAATATTATCTGTTGCTTCAAATAAGCCTGTAACATTTAATATTAATAACATAGTAGATTTTGAACAGAACAGCGGTCCATATCTCCAATATACCTATGCTAGAGCTTACAATATATTAGCTAAAAATCAGGACGAAATAAAACTCACTGACGCAGACTTGTCGGATTTAATTGGAGATAAAAGACGTCTTCTCTTACTAATAGCAAGATTTCCAGAGACTTTTAATAAAGCCATAGACGAATTAAGACCTGAAGATCTAATTGACTTCCTAAGAAGAACAGCTGATGTCTTTAATAGATGGTATAATTTTGAAAGAGTACTACAAGAGCCTGATTATAGGAAGAGGATTACAAGACTGTTTATCGTTAAGGGAATTGAGAGGGTATTATACAATGGTCTTAATGCATTAGGGATAAAGCCTCTAAGCAAGATGTAAAGAAATTTGAATTAAAACCATATTTTTCTGACATTGCGGAAACTGAGATGTTAAATTATACTTTTTGATTCGTGTAACAAGATAAGTTGTGAAGAGGAAGAAGTTTGTCTTACTGTTAATTTTTAAATAATCAAGTTAGAAGTTGTTGTTAAATTTCTTGTATTTTACAAAGGGATTTTACTCCCCGGTTAATTCAATAAAAATTATAACCATTAATGCGCCCATATTTTTTAGTTAGTACTAATGAGGATTTTTTATCACGAACTTTCAACTCTAGGTAAAATCTCGTAACTTTTAACGAGTTACCAACGCCTATAAGCGTGAATTGGTAACCATAATATGGAGCGTGAAAATGGCGAGAGAGAAGACGCGTTATAAATATGGTGACTATATTATACGTGAGATTAAAGGGCGGTATTATGTGTATAAGCTAGAGAATGTAGGCGATGACGTAAAGGAAACTTACGTGGGACCTTTAGATAAGATCGTAGAGTTTTACATTAGCAGTGGGGGTGTGGGGGATGTACCCCCACAGCGGACCCGCCGGGATTTGAACCCGGGACCACTGGCTCCGAAGGCCAGCGCTCTGTCCTGGCTGAGCTACGGGTCCATAAACTAACATATCCTCAAGACTTTATATAAACTTTGTACTTAGACCGCTCATAAAATAACAGTTGTCGAAAATTTGATTTTTATGGTTCAGAAAGAAGAACAGTAAAAAATGTTAGGTTTTATTCAAGAGATTTTAATCATTGGTCTTCCGTCCCTATCTTTCATAATACTTGCAAGGGCTTCTTTACCGTCTTCAAGATTATATACCTTAGATACCTTGACTTTGCAGTCTTTGCATAACGAGATAAGTTCTACCATTTCTTTTCTACTTCCTCCAGTAGTTCCAATTAGCTTTTGGTGCTTTCCGTATAATGCTGAGATATTTATTTTTCCATCAGATCCCGTAAGTCCACCGAAGAACACTAGTCTACCATTCACTCCTAGCACTTTTAGGCTTAAGTCCCATATTGAAGTTCCAACAGAATTAATTACTACATCAGCTAATTTCCCACCTGTTAGATCTTTAATCTTATTTTCAGCGTTTTCATAGTCAACAACATAATCAGCAAAATCCTTAACCCACTGTTTTCTACTTACAGCTATTGTTGTGGCACCCATCTTTCTAGCTAATTGTAGTGCAAATTGTCCTGTATTACCTGAGGCTCCAAATACTACTACAACATCTGTTGGTTTAACGTTTGCTTCCTTTAACGCATGATAAGAGGTCAAAGCTGCAACTGGTAAACTTGCAGCTACTTCATCAGGTAAGTTAACCTTAAATACGTTCTTTTCTGGTACAGCAAAATACTCTGAGAATCCACCATTTGTTATAACACTAATTATTCCACCATTTCTGCATAACATTTCCATCCCGGCAAGGCAGAAGTCACACTCTCCATCAAATACTCTATTATACACTACTACTTTGTCTCCTGGCTTTACTGATTTAACATGTTCTCCTACTTTTACAATTTCTCCGTAAATTTCTGCTCCTGGAATATGTGGTAGTGGCTTTACCGGTATTCCCTCCACGACAAAGTAATCTATAGGGTTTACTCCTGCCATTTTAACTCTTATTAATACATCATGTGCACCTATCTCAGGTTCTTTTATATCTCCAAATTTTAGGTTGTTTAAACCACTCTTTTCGAAGAATAACGCTTTCATGTCAAATATAATCATTGACGCTTTAGTAAAAAAGGAATTAAGTTACCTTTTGGTAATTAACTTTTAATTTTAAAATAGATAGAAAATAATTTCTACTTCATACAATCCTTTTCATATGGTGTTATCAAGGAATAAAACTTTAAATCCGTTAAAGACTATTTTTATTTGCCGCCGTAGCTCAGCACGGCCAGAGCGCTGGCCTTGTAAGGATGGCTTCAGGACAGCCAGTGGTCCCGGGTTCAAATCCCGGCGGCGGCTTACTTCCTATCCTTTAAGTACCTTATTAGTGCTTCTCTTATAATTTCGCTCCTACTTGATTTAGAGTTTATAGCGTAAAGATCTAGCTCTTGTAGTAAATCCTCATCTACTTTAAATGTGATTACTCTCATCGTAAATCGAGTATTACCATCTCAAATGGTTATATATTAAAAATATGTTCACAAATGAAAATAGAGAGACTAGACTGAAACTAATATCTTACGCTCCGTAAGTATTTCGTTAATAAGATCAACAAGGAATTTAGGATCATTCTCGTCAATCATAAACCCTTTTATTATAAGAGACTCAGCTTCCTTTCTGCTAAATCCTCTAGATTCCAAATAGAATATTAAATCTTCAGGAACTTTAGATATAGATGCTGAATGTTTAGCCATTTGTACTTTTCCAGTCTTAACTTCTAACATAGGTGCTACTATTGCCTTTGAATCTTTCCCTATGGTATAGGCTTTTCCAATTATTGATGTGGAGGAGTCAATTCCGCTTTCACTTATTATTGCATTCCCTCTAACTATAACTAACGAACTATCTGTAGAAATTCCTCTGAGGGTTCCTTCACTTCTACTCTGTACTCCTAAGTGATTTACAGCAACTCTAATATCAACATTATTATCCTCTATGCCTATTGCCCTTGATGAAAATGTGGACTGAGCTTTTTCATCTAAATCAACATAATAATCTATGTGAGTTAGCTTAGTTTTAGATGAAAATATATTCGCATTTATTGTTCCCTTAACTAATCCTTTTGTATAAATGAAGGAATGGGCTGAAAGAGAAATTATGGACAAGTTAAGAGTAGAGTTTTGCGGTACTACGAACGAAATCAAACTTGAAGTCATCGAGTTCTGATCATCGGTTTCACTAAAGTACACTACATCAACATTTTCACCTTCAGGGATCTTTAGCTCTATATTAGCTGGTATTAATGAGTTACTGGACGAATTATGGTAAATTAATAATTTTCTAGGTGTGATTGCAGATAGATCAATTATTGTCTTTTTAGACAATGCAAGGACTAAACTTACTAACTTATGCTCATCAGCTTTTATTAGAGCATTCTCCGGCTTATCTTCTATCTTTATAAATCCATCTAATTTTGTGGGTTGGGGTATAGTTAGAATTTTATACTCCTGATCTAAAATAGGTTTAGAAGGTTCTTTAGCATTAATATCTTTTATTTCTAAGTTTAATGCTTCAAGTCTATTCCAGTCAGTGTAATGTTTTAAAGAAGGAGAGTCGTTTATTCTCTGGTATGGCATTGTAAGAAATTGTGAAAGAAGTCTTTCTCTTTCGCTTCTATTTTCTAATTTAGAAATGTAATTTTGTGCAGAAGAAAAATCAATTAAGCCCATTTAAGCCACTGCACCTAGCTTATCAAGTTCTAGCTTAATAACTTTATTCAGCATTGTAGCATATTCGAAAGGCATCTCCTTCATTATCTCATCAATAAATCCTAGAACTAACATTGATACAGCTTCCTTCTCGTCTATTCCCCTTGTCATCAGGTAAAACAGCTGATCCTCATTCATTCTGAATGTGTGAGCCTCATGGGCTACATCAGCATCTTCCTCGAATACTTGATTATGAGGGAATGTATAGGCTTTTGTCTTTTCATCTAACATTAATGAATCACATTTTACAAATGCTTTAGAGCCTACTGCTCCCTTATTAACTCTAATTAATCCTCTATATACGTTAAGACCTCCCCTGAAACCTATATTTTTACTAACTACTTTGCTCTTAGTGTATGGTGCTGCATGGATCATTTTTGAGCCACTATCTTTCCACTCACCTTCTCCGCTCGTGAATGTTACTACTAAGCTAGTTGAGGATGCTCCTTTACCTCTCAATATAGTAGACGGATATACAAAACTATATCTAGAACCTAAAGAACCCTCAACCCATTCTACTGTCGAGTTTTCATCAGCCCATGCCCTCTTATTGTTGAAATTGATTATGTCTTTACTCCAGTTTTGGATAGTTGTAAATTTAATATAGGCATTTTTCTTTGCGTATAATTCAACCATTCCATCATGGAATGAGAATTTCTTTAGCTGTGGAGCACTACAACCTTCAATGAAATGGATATATGATCCTTCATCAGCTATAAGCAAAGTGTGCTCAAATTGACCTTCCATCTCTCCACCTATTATGAAAAATCCCTCAACTGGCATTGTTATTTTTACTCCCTTTGGTACATATACGAATACTCCTCCACTCCATAAAGCACCGTGAAGTGCAGCAAACTTATGATCAGATACGGGGAATATCCTTGTAAAGTACTCTTTTACGATATCTGGATATTTCTGAACAGCCTCCTCAGGTGGCATCATAATTACGCCTTTTTTCTGCAACTCCTTCTTTACATTACTGTAAATAGGTTCAGATTCAAATGTGGCTACTAGACCTCCTAAATATTTTTGTTCAGACTGAGGTACTCCTATTTGTTCATAATATTGTCTAATTTCTGGTGGAATTTGTGACCAGTCTGAAGTTCTCTCTACATCTGGTTTAACATAAATCTCCATTTTGGAGATATCCAATGCTGATAAGAAATCTGGTAACCAGTTAGGTGTTGGGATTTTCTCAAATAATTCAAGGCTTTTGAGCCTTAGTCTAAGCATCCATTCAGGCTCTTTTTTAACTTTTGATATTTCAGCTATTACATCTTTACTTAAGCCTGACTGTACAACTCTCTTATGAAATTCTTGCTGAGATATTTGATTATGCTTAGCTTCTATGGCGGCATTAATTATCTCGTTCAAGTCAACGGATATTTTTTCTTCTGGCAATTGAATTACCCAATATAAACTCTGTTAAAGATAACATTTAAACTTAGTCATCAATGTTTTATGAATAGTTTTATAAAAACTGTTTTAGAGCTCCTTCGTACCCTTTCTCATCGACTAATTTTGCTAATTCCATACCTCCGCTTCTTACTATTTTACCGTTGTAGAGTATATGTACTTTATCGGCATTTAGATGCTCTAATATTCTTCTGTAATGAGTTATTATTAAGAAGCCAGTATTTGATTCAGACTTTAATTTTAATATGGCATCTGAAATGGCTTTAAGCCCATCCACATCTACACCAGAGTCGGGTTCATCAAGTATGGCTATTTTCGGTTTTATTAATAACATCTGTAGAATCTCTGTTCTCTTCTTTTCTCCTCCGCTAAAGCCATCAAATATTCCTCTATTAAGTAGAGAGTCATTAACTCCTACTGATTTGCTGACTTCTTTTATCTGTTTGATAATCATCTGAGGTTGTGCTGTTGAACTATGCATTCTGGAATACTCTGCTATTAATAAAGTTGATAGTTTAACTCCACTAATTTCTATAGGGTTCTGGAAGGCAAGAAATATACCTTTTCGCGCTTTTTCAAAGGTCTCTAGGCTAGTTATATCCTCGTTATCAAGTAATATTTTGCCCTGAGTTATTTTATATTTAGGATGACCCATCAATGCTAAGGAAAGTGAAGTTTTTCCACTTCCATTAGGTCCCATTAATACATGTATTTCTCCTGACTTTATTTCCATGTCTATTCCTTTTAGTATTTTTTTACCTTCAACTTCAACATGGATGTCCTCTATTTTTAACATGACCATTTCTCTGTCACCTGTTTATATTTGTTTTATGAGTTAAAATTTCTCTCTATCCAAGGAGCGTCCTCTAAGAATATGGAACAGGAGGAGTTATTTAAAGCTTCTTCAAGGTTAAATATAAGATCTTCAAAATAATTTCTAATTAAATTATCTTTTATATCCAATCTTTCATATTTTTGTTTAAGCTGATTTATTAATGTATAACCGTTCGAAATTCTCTTTATACTGGGGAAAAGTATGCTCATAATGATTTCGTCAAAAAGGTCGTTAGTCTCCCTGAACATATCAATTAAAGTTTTTGCTTGTTCTTGTGGAAGTGAAATTTGATTATGTTTAATTTCATCATACAATTTAGATATAATTCTGTAGACTCTCATCATTATCGTAGAATTGATTGCTATTATGAAGTTCCTTACTTTATCCCTTTCTGCCATATATTTATTCCCTATACTTCTTCTCAATAGCATGAGGTATACTCTTCTTAAATCTTCTAATGTTTGTTGAACCTCTGTGCTCTGTTGTCCTCTTAAATATTCAATTATTTCATCTACTTTCTTAGAAATAATATTTAATATTCTTCTAAGTAATGTCTCTGAACCAAGCTTCTCAGTATCAAGTAGGCAATCTAATCTTATTAGGTTATTATTGTTCTCTGCGACTTCAATTCCTACTAGATTCTTGGACAAAGTAATTACATTTTCAACCTCTTTTGGATCTAGGTTTTTCTTGGTCGTAAATAACATTTCATCATATCCTAAAATATAAAGAGAAGGTATGGCGTTTACTATACTTTGTTTATAATTGTCCACGTCAATTTTAATGCTCTTTTTAGTGTAGGTATTTTTCACTTTTTCCGCAACGAGTCTAAGACCTCCATCCTCGGAAATTTCTATAATAATTTTATCACCAGGTTTTACTCCCCATTTATTGATCCACTTCTTGGGTAAAGTTATAAAGAGTGAAGATGAACCTAATCTTTGTACCTTTCTAGTCTCTACGTCTTTAGAAAATCTTCCTGCTCCTTCACTCAAAACCAGTTCACTGTTTATCCTATTTTAACACAGTTTATAAAAATCTTTCTAAGTATTATTAAGAGTATGAAAATTATCTATGCTTTTTCAAAGTAACTATAATAAGCCATTTTTCTCTCCTTATGTTAGCTGTACCCGGGTCAATGTCTGGTGGTAGTCTTATCCTCAGAAAGTATCTTCCACCAGATTTGGTCATACACTCTACTCTCATTATATCTTTAACTACATCAACTTTTAGACTCTGTAAGTCTGCTTTTGGTATATCAATTATATATTCATATTCGTCCATTAATTCTCTCATTGTATACAAGGGCTCTCTGGAGAACCCTATACTTTCTTCTACTTCTTTGATTTCTTTCTCGATCTCTTTCCTTATCTTCTTTAGTCTCTCTTCTTCTTTCTTTATCAGGTTATTAATTAAGTCCTCTAAATCTTTAAAAACTGGCATAATCTCACGCGTATGTCATCGGTCTACCTGTTGCGTACTTTGGTAATTCCTCTCTAGTCTGAGACATAAGTCCCCTAATTCTCTCTCTAACTTCCTCAGCCTCTTTAAGTAGTTCTTCTGTATCCAAGGGGAAACCAATGTATTTTGACAAGATGGATAAAGCTATTGCGGAAGCTTCTGGATCTGGCAAATCCATAAAAGATTCGACGACTATTATTATATTATTTAACTTTTCCCTTTGGGAATAGGATAATATGGGGGCATAAGGACCTGCTATATATCCTTCACCAAACTTTTTCGACAATCCCATTTTTTCTATCTCTTCAGTTACTTGTTGGTTATTCCCTATTACAAATGAATTTAGTGTAGTCGCAGATAATCTGTTCTCTACTGGTATGCCTGTTATGGAAATTATGTTATTTATCCCATACTTCTTTGCGAAGTCGATCAAAGTTTTAGCTATCTGGTTAATCACTGAGAAAGGTAATGCTATATATGAGTGAAATACTATCATGTTCTTACCATTATGATAAAACTTCAATGGTGATTTAGCTATTCCGTCTCTTACATGCATTATCGGCGGTAAAATATCAGGTGCATAAATAGTAGCAAATTCACTTAATCCTAATTTTTTGACAAGGAATTCGGTGGCAATTGTACCTACTAATCCAGCATCGGGTAATCCGACAATAAGGTAAGAAGGTCTTGTTAACTGTGGTATATAATCCTCTAATATTTCTACACTGCTCATTAAATTCCCTCTCTTTGTTTTATCGAAATAATGTATTGTTCGAAATTTAGTAATTTAGATACCTCTTTCTCATCTTTTATCTTTAGTTTGAATATCCATCCCCTACCATAAGGATCCTTATTAATTGTCTCAGGGGAACTCTGTAATTCCTTATTTACTTCTAGTACACTACCGGAGAGAGGGGAAAATATATCTGCAGCAGCCTTAACAGATTCCACGACAGCAACTTGTTCTCCTATAGTTACTTCTCTACCCACTTGTGGTAGTTCTATTCCTACTATATCCTTAAGTTTCTTCTGAGCGTAATCTGTTATTCCAACTGTTGCAATGTTCCCGTTGATTAATATCCACTCATCGGTCTCGGTGTAATGCCTATCTTTAAGAATTAGATATTTACCGTCGATTACTACACTCATTAAAGTTTCACCTCGTATTAATAAGAGGGAAATCGGAAATTTTTGCTTTTACTTGTTTCCCTCTAATATCTATTGCAAGCTCATAGCCTATGTAAGCGTACTCAGGTTTTATGTACCCCATTCCAATAACCCTGTTTAAATAGGGACTGAATGTGCTACTTGTTACGTATCCGACATCCCTTGAGCCTAAGGGAGACTTTATCTTATAATCTTTTCGAGGAAGAAGTCTATCATCTTTCTTAAGTTTGAATCCTAATCTTATTCTATTAACACCATTCTCTACATGTTCCATTATTTTTTCTTTACCTATGAAATCCTTATCGAGTGAGAACACCCAATATCTTGCTTCCACTGGTGTAATGTTGGAATCTATGTCCTCTCCGTATAATACGTACCCCATTTCTTGCCTCAAACTATCTCTAGCTATTAATCCTGCCGGTTTTATACCAAGTTTCAGTAATTTCTGAATTATCGAAGTTAGCGTATTTGCATCAGCCCAAACTTCTAAGCCATCTTCTCCTGTCCAACCTGATCTACTTAGTAAAAATACGTTTTCCCCAAGAAACTTGGTATTTAAAATAAACTCTAGTGGTTTAACCTCAGCTTTTTCTATGAAATTCCAGACGTTCCTTCCCTGAATTGCAAGCATCCCATATTTAAATGTCAGATCTTCAACATTCAATCCAGAATTTTTTCCTATCCAATTAATTATTTTCTCACGATTTATAGCATTAGTTACGATTAAGAATTCATTTTCTGATACCTTATAAATCATTACATCATCTTCGAATCCTCCCTTGTCATTAAGAAATGCTGTGGGTCCAATCATTGAATTTGGTTTGTTTTTAGAAATTTCTTTGGAGACGAGGAATTCCAGTTCATTTTGGTTTCCTGAAACTTTAAGTCTACCCATATGGGATATATCAAAGAATGCTACTGATGTTCTTACTAGAAGATGTTCGTCTTGATAACTAGTATATTTCATAGGCATTTTCCAGTTTGCGAATTCTCCTATATCTGCATTTAGTTTTGTCTCAATATCCAAAAGTGGTGAACTAAACATTATTAACCATCTGGTATATAATGTGAGAATGACCTTAAATATGGAAATGCATCCTTGGTTACCTAACTTAAAGTATACCGAGGAAATGCTCAAGGAAATAGGCGTTAATGACATTATGAATTTATTTTCTGACGTTCCTCAAGATTTGATACTTAAAAGGAAACTTAACATACCTTATGATAAACCTCTTTCCGAGTACGAGATTTCTCAAAGGCTTAATGAACTGAAGAAGAAAAATCTAGAACTTAAATACCCTCCTTTTATAGGAGGGGGTCTATGCCCTCACTATATACCGGAGGCTGTAAAGTTCATTATGTCTAGATCGGAGTTTTATACTGCTTATACTCCGTATCAACCTGAAATCTCTCAAGGTCTTCTGCAGGCAATTTATGAATATCAAAGCCTTATGGCTGAATTATTAGAAATGGAGTTTGTAAATGCATCAATGTACGATTGGGCTAGTGCTATAGCGGAAGCTGTTCTGATGGCACATAGAATAAATCGGAGAAAGAGCGTGCTTTTGCCTTCAAATATGAATCCTTACCATAGAGAGGTAGTAAAGACATGGGTTTACGGTAAAGGTATCAGAATAACCGAATTGCCTACAGATTCTACATCAGGTCAAATAGATATCGAAAAATTAGAACAAATTAACACAGACGACGTATCTGCCATTTATATTCAGCAACCTAATTTTTACGGAATTTTTGAGGAAAACATAGAATATATAGTGGATTTTGCAAAGAAGAAAAATATAATAACTATTATGGGGGTGTCTCCATTATCTCTTGGTTTAATTAAGCCCCCAGGGGAATACGGTATTGACATAGCAGTAGGTGATGGGCAAGAAATTGGATTACCACTAAACTATGGAGGTCCGCTTATGGGCATTTTTGCTGTAAGGTGGGATTCTCAACTAGTGAGACAAATGCCTGGTAGGATTGTAGGTTTAACAAAAGATGAAAAAGGGAATAGGGCTTTCACATTAATATTGCAAACAAGAGAACAGTTTACAAGAAGGGAGAAAGCCACATCAAATATAACTACAAATGAAACACTTATGGCAATAGGTTCAGCGGTCTATCTTTCGTTATTAGGTAAACATGGTCTAAGGGATCTAGCAGAAGAAATATATGTAAGAAGTCACTACGCCAAAAAGAAATTTGAAGAACTCGGTTTTAAATCTCCATATTCAGGGGAGTTCTTTGAAGAATTTGTAATTCAATTTCCTAAGAATTATAATTTGATCCATTCAAGTCTCTTAAATAAACGAATACACGGGGGTTTACAGCTAAATGATTATTGTGCGTTATTTTGCTTTACTGAGGTCCATACAAGGGTTATGATTGATGAGCTAGTCAAAAGTATAGCGGAGGTGCTTTGATGTGTGGAGACAAGCGAAGTGGGATGAACCATTAATAACTGAATATAAGGGCAATGGCAGAGTAGGAACTTTAATTACTCATGACGATAGTTTAAGAAAAGAAATAACCTTAAACATTCCTGAAAATCTAAAGAGGAGAAATGAGCCTAATCTACCTTCCATTAGTGAGTTAGAGGCTGTAAGACACTACATAAGATTATCCCAAATGAGTTTTGGTGTAGATACAGGATTTGTACCGCTGGGTTCCTGCACAATGAAATATAATCCAAAAGTCGAAGAAAAGATAAGCGACGTTGTTTCAGGTTTACATCCCTTGCAGGATTCTGAGACTGTTCAAGGAATCTTAGAGATCATTTATGAAATGCAACTTATGTTAGCTGAAATAACAGGGACTGATATATGTAGTTTGCAAGTACCGGCTGGTTCAGCAGGCGAGTTAGCTGGCGTTCTGATGATAAAGAAGTATCATGAATTAAAGGAGAGGTTTAGTAGAGATGAAATGTTAGTTGCAGATACTGCACATGGAACTAACCCAGCAAGTGCTGCGATGGCTGGTTACAAGGTAATCTATATTAGATCTAATAAAGAGGGGTTAGTGGATATTGATTTATTAAGAGAGGTAGTAGGAGAGAAAACAGCTGGATTTATGCTCACTAATCCAAATACTTTAGGTCTTTTCGAAGAAAATATAGTGGAAATAGCTAAGTTGCTTCATAACGTAGATGCTAAGCTATACTATGATGGAGCTAATATGAATGGAATATTGGGTGTAGTGAGACCAGGAGACATGGGTTTTGATATAGTTCATCTTAATCTTCATAAAACGTTTGCAGTTCCACATGGAGGAGGAGGACCAGGTGCAGGTGCTATATGTGCTAAAGGAGATATGGTAGATTTTCTACCTTATCCAATAGTAGAAAAGAAAAATGGTAAATATGCCATAGATTACATTCCAAAGCACACTATAGGAAAGATTGCATCTTTTTATGGTAACATAGGAAATGTTGTAAGATCATATGTATACATTCTAGGACTTGGAGCTGAGGGATTATCCATGATAGGAAAACTAAGTACCTTAGCAACCAACTATATTATTTTTAAGCTTAGAAATGTCAAAGGCTTAGATCTAATTGCTCCGTATAGACCAAGAAAACATGAGGTTGTATTTTCAGCAAAGGAGTTGGCGAGGGATAAGGGTGTTACAGCTTTCGATATAGCTAAAGCCTTACTTGATAGGGGTTTCTATGCACCAACAATATATTTTCCTCCAAATATAGAGGAATCTATTATGATTGAACCAACAGAGACTGAGCCTAAGGAAGTATTAGACTCTTTTGCAGAGGCTCTAACTGAGATAGCTAGAGAGGCTTACAACAATCCTAATAATGTAATCTCATCTCCTACCAATACTGCTGTAGGTAGAATAGACCAAGTTACTGCAAATCATCCAAGCACAATAACTCCTACATACAGAGTTTATAGATTAAGACAAGAGGGTAAGGTAAAAAATCTACAATGAAGAGAATAATATAGAAATATAACCTAAGTAGGGTATACTTATTACAAACCCATTTACCTCAGCTACTTTTCCAATAACTGCTGTTTTTGGAATTCCAGATTGAGGCTCTAAACCTATTTTATTATCTGGAAGGTAATTTGTTATGTTATCAACACCTTTTGTCACGTAAGAATTTCCATCGATATGTATCACCTGATGGATAACATAAGTACCGACAGTTGACTTATATATAACTATGTTTCCTACTGAGATATCAGACGGTGATACATAAAAAGTAAGGAATCCGTTTTGGAAAACTGGATACATTGACACTCCTTCAATACTGGCTGTCTGGACAATTCCAGAGAACAATACAACGTAAATTAGTATCACGACAAGTACTATCGCTACATCACTCTTCTTCATCTAAATCACTTATATCCAATTCTATAACTTCTCCCTCTCTTTTATCTTCTTTCTCCTCTCCTATAGTTTTCTTTCCTTTCTTTCCTTCAATTTCTACTGAGCTTCCACCAGCTTTTATCTTAGAAACTACTGCTTTCCATTTATGTCCACAATTACCGCATTCATATGATCCCATAACTGTAATTGTTATTCTTCCGTAGGCGTCTGGTAATGGAGATACCAATTGCCATGTCTTAACTGGTTTTTCAGCTTTTTTACCACAGTTAGGACAAACGTCTGCTTCAATTGCTTTCTTTCTAACCATGAATAGTATGTAGTGTTGTTAAGATATAAAATATTTGTATTATCACTGCTGAAAAAAGAAGTAGTGGAAATATGTACTTGTATTTATTTTTAAGAACAATGATATAGCCAATTAT
This sequence comes from Sulfolobus acidocaldarius DSM 639, assembly GCF_000012285.1. Classification (NCBI taxonomy): domain Archaea; kingdom Thermoproteati; phylum Thermoproteota; class Thermoprotei; order Sulfolobales; family Sulfolobaceae; genus Sulfolobus; species Sulfolobus acidocaldarius. The sequence goes on along the minus strand of NC_007181.1, from coordinate 1,177,328 downwards.
ATTGAATATAAGTAACAGAAAAACCTCAACTAAAGTTGAGTAAAAGAAATATCCCACCAGGAACGGTGCTGTTATCCAGGCTAGATAAAACCCTTTTACATTACTAATTTTCCCCCTTAAAATTACTTGGTATACAGGCGTTAATATTCCATAGAATAATAGTGGAAGAACAGCCTCCGAGACTAACATTTATTATCTTATCCAAAATATACACAAACAGACTTAAAATGAACGATAGGTTTAGAATAAGGAAATTAAAGGGTTATGAGATAATTGATTCTAGAGCTAATAGGACAATCAGAGTTAGAGTGGAAACTTACGACGGAATAGTAGGATTTGGCGATGCTCCTGCAGGAGCATCAAAAGGTGCAAATGAAGCCGTAGAGCTGAAGGATAAAAATGGGAGAGTTATTGATGCCGTAGAACTAGTAAATACTGTATTGAGTGATTCTCTAAAAGATTATGATGTGAGAAGGCAAAGGGTTATAGATACAACGCTAATAAGGCTTGATGGCACACAAAATAAATCAAGAATTGGTGGTAATACTATGATAGCAACTTCTATAGCTGTTTTGAAAACTGCATCAAGAGCTTTAGGACAGGAGTACTTTGAATATATAGGAGGTCCCAGAGCCAAATACATTCCAATGCCTCTTTTGAATATATTAAATGGTGGTCTTCACGCAGGAAATAATCTAAAGATTCAGGAATTTATCATAATTCCCAAGAATTTTGATAAGTTTACAGAAGCCATTCAAGCCTCCATCGAAGTATATAAAAGGCTAAAGGACTTAATCACAGAAAGGTATGGAAAGATATATACAGCCTTAGGTGATGAAGGGGGATTTTCTCCTCCACTTGAAAAGACGATGGACGCATTGGATCTCGTTTATACATCTATAAAAAGCCTAGGATATGAGGACAAGATTTTTATGGGTATGGACGCTGCAGCCTCTAATTTCTTTCATGAGTCTCACTATGAACTAGATGGTAAGAGGTATACTGCAGGTGAATTGATAGATTACTACAAGCAATTAGCAGATATGTATCCTTTAATGTATATTGAAGATCCCTTTGAAGAGAACGATTATGATTCATTTTCTCAGTTGCAAAGTAAGCTGAAAAAAACTATTGTAACCGGTGACGATTTGTATGTGACAAATATAGAATATTTGAAGAAGGGAATAGAAAGAATGTCAAGTAAAGGTACCATAGTAAAGCCCAATCAAATTGGAACCATAACCGAAACTTTAGATTATATAGATTTCGCTAGAAGAAATGCTGTGAAGACAATTGTTAGCCACAGGAGCGGAGAGACCGAAGATTCTATAATAGCTGATCTTGCAGTAGGTACCCAAAGTGAGTTCATCAAAACTGGTGCACCTTCAAGAGGAGAGAGAACAAGTAAGTATAACAGGTTAATAGAAATAGAGTTGGATTATGGATTAGAGTTTTACGGTAAAAATTTTTACCTTTAGGGTATTAGTACTCCAACAATTACTAAGAATACTGCTATCATTAGCATTACTATGATGAACTGTTTAAAAGGCATGTTTGGAACTGCTTTAACTACCTTTATTGCTCCATAAATTAACCCAGCCAATATCATTATTGAAAGTATTGCCAATCCTAGTATTATTAATGCTGTAGCTAAAGGCTCTCCATTGAAGTTAAATATACCTGATAATTGATTAGCAATATAGTGAAATGTTTCCAGGCTCATTAATTATTAGGTTCATCTTTAAATGTTTATAAGCTAATTAGCGTAATATTATGGGGCTAATGATGAGGGTTAAAAGCGCTTATTGATGATGAACCTCTACCTACTGAAGAGCCTAAATTCTTATAAATATAATCATCATAGCTGATAACTTTGAGGAGTAATACCATGGGCATTCCGGTTGAGGTATTAACAAAGTTCATAGGGCAAAAGGTAAAGGACGTTTATGGTCGTGATGCTGGAGTAATAGTTCATGTTTATACTGAAATTGATGGTACAATAACAGGTATTGAATTATTTAAAGGTGAAGAAATCAAGACATATTCTCCGAATAGCGTAAAAGTTGATGGAGATTCTGTAGTAATATTACCTGATTGGAAAACCGACTCTTTGAAAGTATTAGGACAGATGGAGAAGATAAGGAAGAGACAAAGAGCGCTCGAGGAGTTATACTCTAGGCAAGAGATACCTAAAAGTACATATGAGGATATGAAAAGGAAGTTAGACAGTGAGTTGCTAAAGATAAGAGATGAGCATTCAAGATTAAAGGGAAGATTAAAAGATAGATTAAACTCAATAGAGGACCAAGTTGCTCAAATTGATAGAGCTATGATTGCATTGAAGATAAATTACATATCGGGTGAAATACCAGAACTTGCATATAAAAATTCTATGGAAATTCTAAGACTGTCTAGGGATAGTTATGCATTGGAAAGAGACGATATAAAGAAAACTCTAGATAAACTTGACGGATTGGATAAGGAGGTAATAGAACTTAAGCCTTCTGCCTCATTAAACACGTCAACAGAACAGTCAAATAAGAACGAGGGTAATAAGTCTGAAGTGTCTGTTCCAATACCAGTAAGGGTAATAAATACTTTATGAAGAATTAGTGACATAGGATGTTTGATAAGTTATCGATAATTTTTAATAGTGATAGAAAGAGAAAGGTGCATTTGTCCAAAGCGATAACTGAAATATCTTTAAAATTAAAAGAGCAGCAGGATAGATTAGACGAAGCAATAAGGAGATTAAGGGAGAGAGACAAAGATCTCTTTGAGAAAGTCATTAGATCTCAAATTGAAGGAGATATAGCGAGAGCTACGATATATGCACAAGAGATCTCGGACATACGAAAAATGATTAAAATAATATATACTGCATATTTAGCTATAGAAAAGGTAAGATTAAAACTAGATACCGTCCAGGAGCTACAGGGAGTTTCTCTGGTGCTATTCCCAGTAATGCGTATACTAGGAGAATTAAAGGAGCAAGTTAGAGGTATTGCACCAGAAGTGGCTCTCGCTTTAGATTCAATAACGAGTAGCGTAAATAGTATAGCCATTGAAACTGGTGCATTAAGCGAGAAGACATTTGTTCCAACAGTTGCTGACGAACAAGCGAAACAGATAATGGAAGAAGCTCAGAAGATGGCTGAAGTAAAAGTTAGAGAATTGTTGCCAGAACTACCCCATCCACCTTCAGAGTTACCAAAGAGAGTAGCTAAACAAGTTCAAAGTAGCAACAAGAAGAGTTTATCAGAGGATATGATACTAAATTACATAAAGACTACTGGTGGATTTATTGATGTAGATTACATAGCTAAGAATTTTGATGTTAGTAAAGATGAAGTTTTCAATGTGTTAAGGAGACTCGAAGAAAAGGGTCTAATTGTTCTTGAGGGTTAAGTATGTCTGCCCAAGTAATGCTTGAAGAGATGGCAAGGAAATATGCTATAAATGCTGTAAAAGCCGACAAAGAGGGAAATGCTGAAGAGGCAATTACCAACTACAAGAAAGCGATCGAGGTATTAGCACAACTGGTTTCTCTATATAGGGACGGATCGACAGCTGCTATATATGAGCAAATGATTAATGAGTATAAAAGACGAATAGAGGTTTTAAAGGAATTAATTCCTGCTGATGGTGCGGGGAATGGGAATGGTAAACACAGTCAAGTCTCTGTAGACGATTTAGTAATGAAGGAGAAACCTAAAGTAAACTTTAATGACATCGTGGGTTTGGAAGACGTTAAGGAGGCTCTAAAAGAGGCTATTGTCTATCCTACAAGAAGACCAGATCTATTTCCGTTAGGATGGCCTAGAGGTATATTGGTTTATGGACCGCCAGGCTGTGGTAAAACAATGATTGCAGCTGCTGTAGCTAATGAGATCGACTCATATTTTATTCAAGTCGACGCAGCATCAGTGATGTCTAAGTGGCTAGGCGAGGCTGAGAAAAATGTAGCAAAAATATTCAACAGTGCTAGAGAATTGTCCAAGAAGGATGGCAAACCTGTGATAATATTCATAGACGAGATAGATGCATTACTTGGTACATATAATAGTGAAAATGGTGGGGAAGTTAGGGTCAGAAATCAATTCCTGAAGGAAATGGATGGTTTGCAGGATAAATCTGAGAATTTTAAGGTCTATGTTATAGGTGCAACCAATAAGCCTTGGAGACTAGACGAGCCGTTCTTAAGAAGATTTCAGAAGAGAATATACATACGCTTACCAGATATTGAGCAGAGAAAGTCACTATTATTACACTATACTTCAAAGATAAAAATGGACAATGTTAATATAGATGAACTAGCTAAAATGACAGAAGGGTATACTGCAAGTGATATAAAAGACATAGTTCAAGCTGCCCATATAAGGGTAGTAAAGGAGATGTTCGACAAAAAATTAGAGCAACCTAGAGCTGTTAATATGGAGGACTTTAAGGAGATCCTTAAAATAAGGAAACCCAGTGTAAATTCAGAAGTAATCAAGGTATATGAGGCTTGGCACGAGAAGTATAAGGCTCTATAACAAATCAGTTACCCCAGGGTTAATATCATCAATCAAGATGGCATGACTCACATCATCAGTTATAGTATGTATTCAATACATCTCTTATAAATTTCCCTGCAGTGTTAAGCTTTTTAAGTTTTTTAATAATTGATTCTTCTGTTAGATCTGTCCTCTCCTTCCATATTTTCAAGTTATCTTTAAGAAGTTTTATTGCATTTAAGTGATATTTACACAGATCATCTTTATAGACTTCTAATTCACAATATTTGCATTTTTTATACTCTAATAGACCTAGAATTTTTCCTATTTTAGTTCCAATATCGTTCTTTGAATTTTCAAATTCATTAATGTATTTCTCTATTAGTTTCTTAGTTTCCTCAACTACTTCGTTCTCAGAAAATTTTCCGCTAATAATTCCGTTTAATTTTTTTTCCATCTCTGATGTTAATCTCACATCCGTCAAGTCCTTAAAATAAGATGATAAAACATCAGTTACTACGATTCCGATGGGCGTGGGATAAGCGTACTTACCCTTACTCATTAAATACTTTCTTTTGAACAGTGTCTCTATAATTCTACCTCTTGTAGCTTCAGTTCCTAAGTTATTCGACTCCATCCATTTAAGTAATTGAATCTTTGATACTCGTTGTGTATCAGGCTTTGTGACTTTCATTGTACTGTTAGCCCTTACAATACGCCCTTTATCTCCTTTTTTCACATCCAGAAGTTCCTCATCTGAGAACTTAGTGTATGGGTATAAGATTATCCAACCTTTATATATCAGGCTCTGTATGTTCAGTTTTAGTTCAATATCAACTTTAGGAATCCTTAAAGTTATTTCTTGTTTTCTAACTCTAGCGTCTGTGGACATTGAAGCTAAAAATCGTCTCAAAATTAATTCATATAGTTTCAATTCCTTGGTATCCAAATTATAGGGTAATTCTCCAGTTGGATATATTGCAGGATGTGCTGGATCATCTTTTTCTCCTTGCCTTACTATATACTTCCCTTTGGTAATTTGAGACAATGTGTTTATCAGTGATCCGTATCTTTTTGACTTAGAGAGGGAGTCAATTATTTGATAAATATTTACAGAAGGTGGTATTTTTTGACTATTAGTTCTAGGATAACTTATTAGCCCATTTAGGTACAGGTTCTCCGCAAGTCTTTCAACTAAATATGGTGAATAACCAAATAGTCTTCCAGCTTCTAGCTGTAAATCTGTTAAATTAAATGGTGGCGGTCTATAAATTACAGCATCTTTTAACTCTATGTTAGTTACTGTGACTTCACCTACCTTTTTTATTTCCTCTAAGTATTGTTTTGCTTCATTCTTGTTCTCGAAAGTTTTTGGTATTGTTATCTTAAATTCTTTATTTTTTAAATTAATGGTTAAATTAATTGAATAGTATGGTAAAGGAACAAATAATTCTCTCTTTACTGTATTGTTTATTACATGTATTAATGTCGGGCTCTGAACTCTGCCAGCACTTAGGATTACTCTTTTTCGTGTAAGTGTATATACGCTCTTCATAAGGGCTCTACTTACGTTAATGCCCCACAACCAATCTACTTTATGTCTAGCTATACCTGCATGAATCATGTCATAGTCTAAAGGTTTTAAGTTTCTGAAAGAGTTTAGTATATCTTCTTTAGTCAGAGCAGAAAATTTTGCTCTCTTAGCTCTTTTTATATCACCTAAAAAATTTATTATGAGATAACCTATCAATGATCCTTCTATATCGTAATCGCATGCATTGATAAACTCCTGTGCATCTTTAGATAGAGATTTAATTAAATCGTAATATTTCTTTGTATATCTAGCTGAAGGATCTATTTGCCATAAAGGTTTCCATTCTGTTTCATAGACAGGAAATGAGGAATTGCCATATAAGTTGAACAAATGACCTGCAGCTGGTGATATTATATAATATTTAGAGGAGTAATTTACAATCCAGAAGTTGACGTAGAATTTTTTACAATATGAATAGTTATTTGACAACGCTTCTGCGATTTTTCTTGCTGCCTTACTTTTTTCAGCAATTACAAGTGTGTAGTTTTTTGGAGTTTTGCATGACATTTGTATTTATCTGTTCTCTATTTTTCTTACACTTATAAGTTCAACCTGCCCGTTGGGATAAATTCTCCTTATAGTTATCGGAAGAACTCCTCTTTTTAATTCCTCCTCAGCTATACTTATTACGTCATCAGATTTTAGGTTAGAAGTATCTATCAGTGGTAAGGCTCCCATAGATAATTGTAATGCGCGCGCACTTATTATTCTTGCAATTTCATATTTTGTTAATTTATTTTTCCAATTTTCTTTAAATATTTCGTTAATCTTGTCTATTGTCATACATGCTACATATTAAACTTCAGGAAAAAAGATTAACTCCATTCAATCTCTTCTCTTAATTCTTCTGGAAGTTTACATTCTAATGGAGGCTCTTTTTCATATTGACTGTGAAACATTCTTGCTGTTATTCCTATTAGCTTCATAACAGCTCTATCATCAACTATACCTAAAAGACCTATTCTAACAACTTTATCTCTAAGTTCTCCCATACCTCCTGCTATTTCGACATTAAACTCCTTTAATTTAGCTCTATAATCCTTTATAGGCGGAATTGCTGCTACAACTGTATTAGAAAAGTTATTCTCGTTACCTAATAGACTGAAACCAAAGTATGATAGTGCATCTCTTACATATTTAGTACAAGCCTCATGCCTTTTCCATCTTCGTTCTACTCCTTCTAACTCAAGTAATTCTGCAGCTCTTAACGTAGCGTTAAATACTCCTGTTGCAGGGGTAAATGGTGTTTCGTATTTGTCTTGAAACTTCAAATGTAATGATACGTCTAAATATGTTGGCAAATCTTCATTCACCATTTCGTTTAAGCCATCTCTAGATACTGCTACAAAGCCCAATCCAGGTACCGATGCTAGAGCTTTTTGACTACCAGTCGCAACAGCATCAATTTTCCATTCATTAACCATTAATTGATAGGCAGCAAAGCCAGATACAGAGTCTACTATTAGTTTTAATCCCTTGTTTTTAATGAACCTACTTATTTCCTCTAAGTTTCTCAGTGCAATTCCTGTACTAGTCTCATTATGCACTAGTGCTACTGTGGTAACATCTTTATTTTCTTCTATAATCTGTTTTACTTCTTCCAGTGAAAAGGAGTGTCCCATAGGTTTATCGTAGAGTCTTAATGTTGCTCCCCTTCTCTTTATGGACTCTGCAAGTCTTCGTCCAAACTCGCCATAAGAAAGTGCTAGTACTTTTTCACCTCTTTTAGTAAATGAATAAACCATAGCTTCAACTGCAAGTGTGCCTGAACCTGTAAGAAGAGCTACTCTCTTAGAAGAGAAATGTTTAATCATAAGTTTTTCAAGTCTATTAACTATATCTTTGAATTTATTCCCTCGATGGTCTATTACTAGGCTAGTTGCAGCCAGAACGCTTTTTGGAACCTCTACAGGTCCTGGTATTAATAACATTTTAAATCAACCTCATCTCTTTCATCACATTTATGAGATTTTGTGCGGTAACTTCTGCCACTCTATCTTGAGCTTCTTTAGTCTGTGCTCCAATATGAGGAGTGACTATTACTCTCTCATGTCTAAGTAATTCATATTCCCATTCTTCTTTAGGAGGCTCATTCCAGAATACGTCGGTAGCGTATGCGAATATTTTTCCCTTTCTGATAAATTCAAGTAATATCTTTCCGTTTACCACAGCTGCTCTACTGGTGTTAACTATAATAACGTTGTTTTTCATTTTCTCAAATTGTTCCCTATCTAAAATATACTTTGTTTCTTTACCTACAGTTACATGAAGTGTTATTATATCGGCTCTTGGTAACATATCATCTAAAGTACAAGGTTCTGCTCCCATCTTCAGAGCTCTCTCCTTAATATCGAGTATATCATAAGCTAGTACTTTCATTCCGAGAGCGTTGGCAACGGTAGCTACTTTACTTCCGATCCTTCCAAACCCTATAATTCCTATTGTCTTGCCAGCAAGTTCTACTCCTTCAATTTTCTTGAATACGCCTGTTTTTGCTAAATTTATAGCATTATATAAGTTTCTTGCTGCTGCTATCATTAGTCCTATTGTTAACTCTGCAGCAGAATCAGTAGATGTCCCTGGTGCGTATACAACTCTTATATTTCTTTTTTCAGCTTCTTCAGTATCTATATTATCTACTCCTATACCAGCCCTTGCAATTACTTTTAATTTCTTACCTTTCTCTATTAATTCTTTATCTACTCTGGTTCTACTTCTTACTACTATCACATCATAATCATAAATTATTTTTTGTAATTCCTCCTTTGATATATCGGGTCTATAATCTATTTTGATATTATATTTTGTTAATTTATTTATGAGAATTTCACTTATAGGGTCTGTTATTAGTATCTTGACTTGCATAGTCTTCCCACCCATTCAAGAATTATCAAATAGTGTTTAACATGATGAGATTGATGATGAACAAGAAACAGAAGCTACAAGTAAAAATAAATCTATAAGAGAATTTTCAACTTTTAATTCAACTGCAAGACGATTGAAATTTTCACGTCTTAGCATTTTTGTTTCACAACTAATCATTTATACTCCTTTTTATACTTTTTTGTTCTATTTTACGATAGTATTAGTTTGTTTGAAAAATATAAATAAATCCAACAAACCCACTTGAACATTAAGATTATTTGCAATGCTTCTAAGTAAACTTTCTGCTAGTAAGTATTCCCTCTTACTTTTCAGTTTTATAGGTATTCCTAAGTTGTTAATAAACCTAAGAATATGCCTATCTATTATTGCAAGATCTAGATAACCGACGTTTCTTAAAAAATGGCTAGCCTCTTTATAGCCTATACCATATATATGGGTTGCAATAAACTCTCGTGCTTGCATTTGGTCTTTGTCTGCTATTTCTTTGATAGTTTTCTTAACTTTACCATAAAGGTTCTTTGCTCGGTAAAGGTACTTAGCTTTTAAGTTATAAAACCTGTATCCAGATTCCTGGAGAAGAATAGATATTTCTTTCTCGTCCATATACAATATTTTATCAAGTATATAGTTCATTGATTTGTAAGCTGAGATAAATGAGGAATTAGACGTTAATATACATAGTACTAGTTCTCTAAACCATACTTCTTCGTCTGCTTTGTTATTTAGCAGGAATTCTTCAGCTCTTTCTAGTACTCTTGCCCTTAATTTTTCGTTTAGAACTAGACTTCTTAGCACTTTTCTTTCTCTTCTTTTTCTTACTGGTTTTTTTCTTAACTTTTTGGTTTGTGACTACTTCTGCTCTATCGTTCTCGCTCTTTGAAATTATTTTAGTCTGATTTTTCTCAAACTCTAACACAACAAAAGGTTTGTCGAATTCATAAGTAGTATAAAAACCTATTAATACGTAATCCTTATCGAAAAATGTTACGTATTCAAACGTAATATTTTCAGAGTTAACTTCTTTTGGTACACCAATTCGTAGCAGTTTAAGGGGCTCAGGTAATGCGTATTTACTTTTTAGCCCGTTTACTACTCTTAGCCCATTATTACTAACGATATATACTATCAAATTTTCACGTTCAATATTTTCCAATTCTTCTTCCTTTCTATACTCTATTTGTTCTTCTTGAACCTTTATCACTTTAATTCCAACAAGACCTGGGACAATCGGAATCTCTTCTGGTTTATAATATGTCACAGTCGCCTTCAACTTGAATTCAGCATTTATTAGATCGGGGCAGAATATTAAATAATTTCTTCTAATGCTTTAAGGTATGAATAAGCAATTAAACTTATTCATGTAATTTTCTATGTCTATCAGTAATTTATACCTCAATATATGCAACGTGAAGCTAGAAATGATGAAAAATTCTTCAGTGCCGCCGCGGGGATTTGAACCCCGGACAACCGGATATCCCAGATTTACATTACCGTATGAGTCCGGCGCTCTAACCAGGCTGAGCTACGGCGGCGATTTTATTTTGGAATATCATGCTTATAAACTTTTATCGCTAATCTGACTTATAATTATGTGAGGAAAATTTTGGGGATTTATTGAGTTAATTATACTTTTCCTGTAATGATATTCTTGATTAAAGGGTCAAAATAAAGGTTAATATTTACCCTAATTCCAGATCCTCGAAATAAAAGTAATAAGTAACTGAGTCGTTATAAAGGTATACTGAAATATCATACTTCTCAGATGTTGATTGATAGGATAATGGAAATAATACAATAGAAATTTGCTTAGGGTTTAAGGTTATTTGTGTTTGATTAATTAGAGTGTTATTAGCATAAACCTTAACAGTGTACTCACCAGGCTGTATTTTTAATAGGCTTGCATTAAGGAAGAAGTAATTAACTCTAATTACAGTGTTATTCTTAACATAATAGGTAAAATAAACTGGACTTTGCTGAATTCCATATGCGACTCCTTTTATTGGTTTAATACTGGCATTTGTAGTAGTTGAGTAAGCTGATGAAGGAGTCTGAAAACGGCTAGCTAATTGTTCATATGCGAACAGTTGAGAAGCTAAAGTACTATTTGGCTTGTATTGCAAAGCATAATTAAAACTACCAGTTCCGTATATTCCTACATCGGTTATCTGATAGTTAACAGGAATAGTAACTGCTACAAAAGCTCCTTCAGAAGAGTGTGATTGTAGTGATAATGTAACACTTTTTTGATAGTTCTTGTATACGTAATGTGAAACGTTATTAGTTTGGCTTAAGGTTGCAGCCTGGACGTAAAGGGTTATATTCAATGTGGTTGAGAATAATCCATTATTTACTCCATTAACGTAGAAAACGTATGTTACATTTCCCGTATTGTAGTTAAGGCTAAAGCTGTAAATCTCTGGATAAACTACTATATCTCTATTCTGGGTATAGAAGAGTACTCCTATAGATACTAAAACGAGTATGATTATTCCAAGTGCAATAAGGTATTTATTAGCCATCATGAGCCATATTACATTCTCGTATATTAGTTTATTTCAAAGGATAACAGGAATAGTTTACTTTATATATCTCATTCTGTACAAGTGGTGATGGAGGGTAATAGAAAAGGAGATGTCACAACAACTTTCTTCTCAAACCCCCTCTAATCAGGATAGAATAGTAGGTAAGCACGTTTTCGGAAACTTATATGATATCGATGATAAGTTGCTTATGGATAAGGATCTTCTAGAAGGATTAGTTTTAGAAGCTGTTAAAATAGCTAAAATGAACCTAGTAGAGATAAAGTCATGGAGTTTTGGTGGCAAGAAGGGTGGGGTATCTGTAATAGCCCTAGTAGAGGAGAGTCATATCGCTCTACATACATGGAACGAATATAAATATGCAACACTAGACGTCTATACATGCGGAGTTGACAGTAATCCTCAAGCTGCCTTTGAGTTTATTGTATCTAATTTAAAACCTAAACGTCATCAAATGTTTTTCGCAGATAGAAGTTCAGAGTGAGCTGAGTTGATCATCGATCTCTTTTTTTAATTTCATCATCTACCTATTTGTAACCAATTTCCCTAATTAGTTTTTCGACAATTGACTATATAGGTTTCAACAAGTGTCGAAAATTTTATATGCGTTAATAAGTGTTATAATAAGGATAGCATGCGAAGCGGTATTGTAGGATGGGGTGCATATATTCCTAGATATAGAATAAATGTAAACGAAATAGCTAATTTATGGGGATTAGAGAGTCAGGTTGTTAAAAACCTAGGTCTCTCAGAAAAAGCAGTCCCAGATGTAGATGAAGATTCAACAACAATGGCATGGGAGTCATCAAAGAATGCTTTGAGAAGGGCAAATATCGATCCTTCTCAGATAGGCGTTGTTTTATTCGGATCTGAGTCTAAAGTATATGCGGTAAAGCCTACTGCAACAATTCTTATAGACGCATTAGGAGTAACTAATGATAGTTTAGGTGCAGATATGGAATTTGCCTGTAGGGGAGCATCGGCTGCGTTGAGACTGGTTGGCGGTATGGTTGAAGCTTCTAAAATAAAATATGGCTTGGTAATAGGGAGTGACACAGCACAGTCTAATCCCGGTGATGTATTGGAGTTAAGTTCTGCTGCTGCATCTGTCTCATATATCGTCGGTCCAGAGAATGAGGCTGGAGCAGTTATAGAGGCAGCTGTTTCATATACCTCAGATACACCAGACTTCTGGAGAAGAGACGGCATGCCTTATCCAGTGCATGGCGAGGGATTTACTGGAGAACCAGCATATTTCGATCATATATTGTCAGCTGTTAACTTATTGTTCAGGGAAAATGGCTACAAGATATCTGATTTTGATTACTTTGTTTTCCATCAACCTAACGGCAAGTTTCCTCTTCAAGTAGCTAGAAAGTTAGAAATTAGTATGGATAAAGTTAAAGATGGTTTAGTTTCTCCTTATATAGGAAATCCCTATAATGCCTCAGCTTTATTGGGTTTGGCTAAGGTTCTTGATATAGCCAAACCAGGTCAGAGGATTCTTGTTGCACCCTTCGGTAGTGGTGCAGGCAGCGATGCTTTCAGCATATTAGTTACAGATAAGATTCTAGAAAAGCAAAAATTAGCACCAACGGTTAATTATTATATTGAAAGAAAAGTGCTTGTTTCATATTCTACATATGCAAAGACGACAGGTAAATATAAGGTGTATGAATAGTGGTATCAATAGTTGGTTGTGGACTAACTAAGCTAGATAGATATTATGAGCTTTCTGAAAAGGATCTCGTTTCTGAGGCTTATAAACAACTAATTACAAAGATTAAGGAGTATGACCAGCCAGATATTGTAATAGTATCTAGTGGATATATAGACGTATTAGGGAAAAATATTCTTTCATCTTACAAGATATCATCTGGTTTAGGTCTTCAAAACACAAAAGTTATGAGAATTGAGAACGGAGATAATGGCGGTGCATCGATATTAACCGCTTACTCGTTCATTAAATCAGGAGTTGCAAAAAAAGTGTTACTTATTGGAATAGACAAGTTCTCTGATTATCCGTCCAAATATGTAAATGAATATCTTTCATATAATCTAGATAACGATTATACATACCACGTTGGAATAACCCCTCATGCATATAGTGCATTATTAATGAAGAGATATATGAAGAAATATAACGTAGATTATGAGTATTTTACTAAATGGCCTATAAAGATGCATCAAAACGCATCAGAAAATCCTTTAGCATATTTGAAATTTAAAGTAGACAAAAACACAGTGGTTAATTCTCAAATAGTTTCAGATCCATTAAGAATATTTGATGTAGGTGCCAGAGCTGACGGTGCCTCAGTAGTCCTAGTAACTGCAGATGAAGTAGCAAAGAGATATTTTGATTCTCCCGTAAAGATTGATGGAATAGTAGGAAATATAGGAGCTATGAATCTATCTGATCCTTCATTACCATCAGTAGCTAAAGCTAGAAACGAGTTAGGGGATTTGCCAAAGAGAGATGTTGTATACGAAATACACGATTCTTATAGTATTATGGCTGCATTAGAAATTGAAGAGCTCAAGCTAGCAGAGAGAGGAAAAGGTTTAGATGTTGTTGATTCTCTTGACATTAACCTTAGTGGTGGATTAAAGGCACGTGGCTATATCGGTGGTGGAACTGCAATATATCAGTTAGGGGAGGTATTCCTTCATTTGACAAATCAGTTTAAGGGTAAGAGTGCAAACGCTGAAAAAGGAATAATTCTTTCAAATGATGATCTGGGAAATACTTCTTATTTAGCTGTTCTCAGTAGGTGAGTTGGATGAAAATTAGTCCTTCAACAAGCTGGAGACTAAAAGATACTTTATATAGATTAGCATTAGGTAAATGTAAAAAATGTGGGAATATAAAATTCCCTTACCAGAAGATATGTGAAGTTTGCGGTTCCTTGGATGTAGAAAAAATATTTAGCAAAGGTACTGGTTCCTTAGTTGATTACACTATATTATATCAACCAAGAGACGGATTTGAAAAACAATCTCCGATGATAGTAGGTTTAGTGAGACTTGATGAAGGTGTAAACATTGTTGCACCTATTACTGATGCCGAACCTTCTAAGCTTAAAGAAGGTGTAAGAGTGGAGGCAGTATTTAGGAGAATGAGGAATGATTCGTATAATGGTTTAATACAGTATGGTATTAAATTTAGAGTGGTATTAGATGCAGGAAACAATTGATAACATTGTTGACAAAGTTGTTAAAGGTCAAATACAGTTTCATGAAATAGATAATTTACTTGAAGCTAATGCGGCTATGGTTGCAAGAAGATTAGCAATAGAGAAACTGACAGGGGCTAAGCTTCCATCTATAGGTTCTACGATCATAGATTATGCAGAAATAAGAAATAAAAATGCTGAAAATGTAATAGGGGCAGTTCAAGTCCCATTAGGGATCATAGGTCCACTAAAAATAGATGGTGAATATGCAAAAGGCGATTTTTATGTTCCATTAGCAACCACAGAGGGAGCATTAATTGCAAGTGTTAATAGAGGCGCGAAAGCAGTAACTCTAAGTGGAGGAACCAGAGTTAAGATATTTTATGATGGAATGACGAGAGCGCCTATATTCAAATTAGATAGTATAAGAGACGTTGCAGAGTTTCTAGAGTGGGTAGATAAGAATAAGGAAAAATTAGAGCAAGTAGCAAATAGTACCACTTCTCATGGTAAATTATCTAAGATTGAACCACTGATCTTGGGTAATAATGTTTGGCTAAGGTTTGTTTTTAGTACCGGTGATGCTATGGGTATGAATATGGCTACTATTGCATCTGAGAAATTATGTGAGTTCATAGAGAAAGAATTTGGGAAGGCAACTTGTTTAGCTGTAAGTGGTAATGTATGTAGCGATAAGAAACAATCAATGATTAATGCATTGCATGGAAGGGGAAAAACAGTTGTTGCAGAGGCACTAATACCTGATAGTATAGTCAAATCAGCTCTTAAATCAGATAAACATCTGATTCACGAGGTTAACTTAAGAAAGAATTGGTTAGGTGGTGCTAGGGCTGGTAATATATTTCAGTATAACGCACACTTCGCAAATATTATAGCAGCAATATTTCTTGCAACAGGTCAAGATATAGCCCAAGTTGTCGAGAGTAGTATGGGATACACGTGGACTGAGGTTAGGGAAAACGGGCTCTATATCTCTATAACTTTAAACTCTCTGGAAGTGGGAACAGTTGGAGGAGGAACTAGATTACCTACCCAAAGGGAAGCATTATCGATTATGGGAGTCTTAGGAAGCGGGAATCCTCCTGGTTCCAATGCTAGGAAGTTTGCCGAAATAGTTGCATCAGCTGTATTAGCTGGTGAGCTTAACCTGCTTTCAGCATTAGCTAATAAAGAACTAGGTAAAGCCCATGCAAAATTAGGCCGTGGTATGAAAGTTTAAAAACTTGTTATTACGTATTATTTTCATGGATAAAATTCCTGAGGAGTTAGAAAAGATTCTTCAGATCACAAGAGAACAGAATAGGTGGAGAAGGCTAGAGACTATAAATCTCATTCCTTCTGAGAATGTAATGAGTCCTCTAGCTGAGTCAGTTTATATGAGCGATTTTATGTATAGATACGCTGAAGGGAAACCTTTTAAAAGATATTATCAAGGTACTAAATACGCTGACGAAATTGAAGAATTAGCAATGAAGCTTGTTTCTGAAATATCCTCTTCTAAGTATGCAGACTTAAGAGCTGTTAGTGGAACAATAGCAAATGCAGGCGTTTTTAGGGTTCTTGCCGATTCAGGAGATAAGGCTGTAATTGCTCCTGTTCAGGCTGGTGCGCATGTGAGTCATACAAGATTTGGTACATTAGGTGCATTGGGTATAGAGCAAATTGAAATGCCTTATGATCAAGAATCAATGAATGTGGATGTAGATAAAGCTATAAAACTTATTGAAGAGGTAAAACCTAAGTTTGTGACATTAGGCGGTAGTTTATATCTATTTCCGCATCCTGTAAAAGAACTAGCTCCTCATGTTCATGCAGTAGGAGCTAAGCTTGTGTATGATTCAGCTCACGTATATGGACTTATTGTAGGTAAGGCTTGGCATAATCCCTTGGAAGAAGGTGCGGATGTCGTAACTGCATCTACTCATAAAACATTTCCTGGTCCTCAAGGCGGGCTCATAGTTACTAACGATGACTCTTTATATAAGAAAGTGAGTGATACTATTTTCCCTTGGTTTGTCAGTAATCATCATCTTCATAGGTTGCCAAGTACTGCAATAACAGCATTAGAAATGAAGTATTTCGGAAAGGAGTATGCCCAACAGATAGTGAAGAATGCTAAAGCATTGGCTGAAGCTTTAGCAGCAGAAGGATTTAAGGTAATAGGTGAACATTTAGGTTTTACCAAAAGTCACCAAGTAGCAATAGATGTAAGAAACTTGGGAGGAGGTGCTAAGGTAGCTAAGCTATTCGAGGAAGCTAATATTATAGCTAATAAGAACTTGCTCCCGTACGATCCACCTAGTGCAGTAAAAGATCCTAGTGGTGTAAGATTGGGAGTTCAGGAAATGACACGATTTGGGATGAAAGAAGAAGAAATGAGAATTATAGCTAGGCTAATGAGAGAAGTAGCGATTGAAAATAAAGACGTCAAGGAAGTAAAGAAAAAAGTAACAGAGTTTAGAAAAGAGTTCTTAGAGGTAAAATATACATTCACTAATGTAGATTTGGCAAAGTACTCCAGCAAGGTAATATCATTACTTATCTAACCAAAATAACTGTTGTTGGAGCATTTAAGGCAACTGAAACTGCTACTGAACCAACATTTAATTCACTGCTAATTGAGAGTCCTCTGGCACCCATGATTACTGCATCATAAGTCGATTCGTTTATATGTTTTAGAATTTCATTTGACACGCTACTTTCTTTGCTGGAATATTTCAGTACTTTAAAGTCATATACTATTCTTCCGTTAACTCTCTTTTTTACATGCTCTTCTACTTCTTTATCATTGCAGTTTTCACATACGTGTAATACAGTTACTTTCGAACCATACCTCATCGCGAAGTCTACAGCAAGGTCCAAAGCTCTTAGACTATTTTCAGAACCGTCAATAGGCACCAATATTCTTCTTAACCAAAAACTTACTATATAGGTGGGCTCGGTCATATTAGATACCCTTTACCTATTTTTAAGGTTTCATTTGTAAGTCTTATTGACTCATCACGGCTCATAATATTTAATGATGCCCTTATTGCGTCAATATTTTCAGGGACTACTATAGACTCTTGATGCACTCCATACATTAGGAAGATTTCGTTTCCGTTCGTGTATATAGAATCTTCAAATATTACAGTCTCAGGCACATCGTTTCTATATCTACCAAGATCTCTCGCTATTTCCATTATCTCAGCCGTGGATTCTGCATCTGCTTTCTCGGTGTTAAGGAGCAAGATTCTTGGGGTATTAGATAAGATATTCAGTAAATCCTCTTTGGAAACTTTATTCCTTGTTGTGATGAATAGAGTATGTAGATGCATTAAGGTAGTGGGAGCAACCAGGGCACTAGTTATTATGTCTATCCCCTTAAGTACTGTTAGAACGTCTTTTGCATGATGACTAGGTATTCTTGCTGGATCAGCTACAATAGAATTTATAGGTCCCTTTTTTACTTCTTTGGGATCTGCTGCTCTTCTAACGATTGTTCCTCTTACTTTTTCTATTTTATCAAAATTATTTATAGTACAAAGTACTCTTAAAATTCCTGTCGTATTACAAGACACAACTCTAATGTAATTTTTATTTATGGCATCATTATAGTTGCATAAGGCGGAAAATGAGACATCAGCTACATCTGATTTTTCTCCTCCCTGGAATATTGCTTTCTTTCCATATTCTTGATATATTTTCTTATAATTAGCTCCTACTCCTCCAGGCGTTGCATCAATTATTATATCTGAATCCTTAATCATATCTTCAATGCTTCCTGCTACATTAATTCCGCTATTCTGGAATTTCTGGATATTCTCTTTAGTTGTATAAAGTTTATATCCCTTTCTCATTGCCGTAAATGCTTCATAGTTTGGAGATGTTTTTGCAACGCCAATCAATTCCATATCTGGCTGTAATCTTATGGCATCTGCAACTCGCTTTCCTATTGTTCCATAACCATTTATTGCAACTTTAACTTTTACCACTTCTCACCACCCACGAAAGGTGTAATGACTCTAGTACTGGTAATTTCTCTCCGGCTAAGAATAAAAGTAATGCACCTCCACCTGTAGAAACGTGCACTTTATTTTCATTAATTTGGATGTTCTTATCGATCATACTAATCATATGTCCTCCGCCTATGATTACATAACCTGGTCCTTCTACTGCGGAAGTTAATAAGGCTTTAGAACCACGCCTAAATCTCTCATCTTCAATTACGCCCATTGGTCCTCTCAGAACTACTACTTTAGATTCTTTGATGAATGAGGAATACATCTCTATAGTCGTGTTTCCTATATCTTTGATGGTTCCCTTCAGATTACTTGTTGGCTCTTCCAAAGTTTGGCTATTTTCCTGTTCAGTAACGAAATCCACTGGAATTTCTATGGGAGCTCCGCTAAGTAACATTTTTCTAGCTCTTGGTACTAGGCTTAATAATCCTTTATTCTCTAGTACTTGCATGTTTTTCTTTCCAAGATTTATACCTTTAGCTACAGCGAAAAGCTCTGCTACTAGACCTCCTGTTAATATTCTATCAGCTACTCTGTTTTTGATCAGATTTTCTATAATTTTTAATGTATCGTTTACCTTTCCTCCTCCCAACACGAATATTTTAGGAGAGTCCTCATAGTTGAATATCTTTGACAATGCAGAAACTTCTTTTTCCATCACTATACCTGCTGCAGAAGGGAGAACGAGTGGAAAACCCACTAAACTAGGTTGACTTCTATGAGCTGCAGAAAAAGAATCGTTTACATAAGCATCGAAGAGAGGAGATAGTTTCTTTATTAGAAAACTTTTTGCGTGTTGTTGAGGTGGTGCTTCTATTAGTTCTTCAGACATTAATCGTATATTTTCTAGCATTATAACCCCTTTATTATCTAGTTTTTTAATCTTTTCTACTGCATATGGACCTATTATATCCTCTACAAACTCTATTTCTGTCCCTACATATTTTGATAGTAACAGAGAGTGTTCTTTCAGTGATATAAAATCATCATCTCCAGGTCTTCCTTGATGTGAAATTAAAACAATCGAATTTCCTTTCTTTAGTAGTTCTTTTATAGTTATTGAATGAGCTTTTATTCTAGAATCATCTAAGAGTTTTCCTGTATTTTTATCCACAGGCGAATTAACATCAATTCTTAGCAGTACCTTCTTGTTCTGTAATTCTAAGTCATTTATAGTAGGAATAACAAGATCTGAAACTTTAATCATACTATTCGTATTTAATCTTGTTTATGTATTAATAACTTTTATCAGCATGTAATATGAGATATTACTATATTGTTCCATAGCAGGGGGATGAGGTATTTACTTTTAAACTTCTTAATCGTGACATTTAATTCAATTCTATTTCCAGAATTCTTAAGATTAATGATTGGTTCCTCATAAGAAAAATATGTAAAAGCATCCTTTATTTCGTCTAGTCTTCCTTTTACCCCCTTACATAGGAATACGCTTTCAAAAGTTTCACCGTTTACTGTTACTGATGATGGATTACAAGAGGAGATCGCATTTCTTTCGATTATTTTAGAGAATAGGTCAACTAATGCATAAGGTATTTCAGCTGAATAAACACCTTTGGGCGGGAAGAGTAGTTTTACATTATTTTCTTCATTATCAGTCTCTCTAATTATAGTACTTAGATTTAGAAATAGAAATGTTGTACTGCATAATCTTAATTTACTTACTCTCATTTCACCTAAAGTTAATCTGTCTGCTGCTATTTCCTTAAATGTTTTAAAGAAGTCTACATCTTTTATTTGTTCCTGAAATGATATCATAGCCTTAAAGGACACTAGGTCTTTGAAATTTTCGTCTTTAGATGCTTCAATAAAACCTATATTTCCATTTTTAATCTTTAATTTTTTCAATGTTTTATCTATAATTTTTTTCACGGTTATCATTTGCTTATCTCTTCTTATAATTAACCATTCTCCATAGTCGTCTGAAACGCTTACTGTCCTATCATCATTATCTCTTTTGAAAAATTTGATGATCACTATATTTTCCTCGCTAATATTTTACTCCCTTAAAAATATAAGTATATTTTAAATAGTATTTCATAATTCACGCTAACAGTTTTGCCTATTCTTTGGTGTTACCAGAATTCAAGATACATAACCAAAAATATGGGTTTAAGCTAAGTAAATAATGATAATAAATGCAGAGACTAACTATAGTAACTTCAGTAGCTAAAATTAAAGTATTGAAGCGTAATGGTGGTTATGAGCAATTTAAAGCTGAAAAAGTGTTCTCTAAATTAGGTTCACTACCAGAAGTTGTTATGGATGGAATTCTCCAAGATGTTCTACAAAATTCTAAGGAAAACGCAATTGATACTAGAGCTTTAGCTGATATTGTAGAAAGAAATCTAATTGAGCATTCTCTTGAGTATCCGAATCTAATGGATTTAGCTAAGCGGTATGTCTTAGCTAGGATATATAATCATGTGTATGGTAAAGGTAAGTGGAAGGAGTTTGATTCACGCGATCTTCTAATCTCATATAATGCACTAAAGGTGCTTGAGGCTAGATATTTACTCAAGGATCCAAACACTTTACGTTATATTGAGACACCTCAAATGATGTTTAGGAGGGTTGCTAGGCATATAGCTAATGTAGAAAAGCTTTATGGTAAGGATGAAAAACAGGTTAAGGAGATTGAGGATAAATTATATGAGATGATGAGTAACCTGAAATTCATACCTAATACTCCAGCATTAATGAATAGTGGTACTAGACTAGGTATTCTATCAGCCTGTTTCGTAATACCTGTTAGGGACGCAATGTCTACTCCAAATGGTGATGGTATATATGATGCCTTAAGGGCTATGGCTTTGGTTCATCAACAGGGTGGTGGGACAGGCTTTGACTTCTCTGAGCTAAGACCAAAGGGAGATATTGTAGCTTCCACAGCAGGTGTTGCTTCTGGTCCTGTATCCTTTATGAGGATATTTGATGTTTCCACAGACGTGGTTAAGCAAGGAGGTAAGAGGAGGGGTGCAAATATGGGTGTTATGCATGCTTGGCACGCTGATGTGCAGGATTTCATTAGAGCTAAAACTGGAGAATTAAGAGACACACATTTGCAGAATTTCAACATATCGGTTGGTGTTTATGACTACTTCATGAATGCAGTTGAGAGAGGAGAGGCTGTACCATTAATTAATCCAAGGAAGACTAGAATACCCGGCAAAGATTGGGATTATTATATGACAAATGCAAGGGGTTATATGCACGATGAGAGTGTGCAGGAATACATACTTAAGGAGTTAGAGGAGAAGGGCGGTTCAGTTTATCTAGACGAGAGTAGGATAATTACAGTGGATGAAGCTCTAGTTATAGCAGAAAAGGAGAATGCTATTGTTCAGTGGGTAAATGCCAGGCAGTTGTTTGATGAAATAGTTAAGGGAGCATGGGATAGTGGAGATCCTGGTTTACTGTTTATAGATGAGATAAATAGGAGGCACCCAGTTTGGTATATAGGAAAGATAAATGCCACAAATCCTTGTGGCGAGGAACCACTACTACCCTGGGAGAGTTGTAATTTAGGGTCCATTAGTCTTGAGAAGTTTGTTGTTGAAAAAGATGGAAAAATGAGTATTGATTGGGATGGGCTGGTTGAGGCTATAAAGTATGGTGTTCGTTTCCTTGATAATGTTATTGATGCTAATCGTTATCCATTAAAACAAATAGAGGAAGCTACAAAGAAGACTAGGAAGGTTGGTTTAGGCGTCATGGGATTAGCTAGGATGTTGATTAAGCTTGGTATACCTTATGATAGTGTTGATGCCTTATACATCTCTTACCAGTTGGCTAAGTTTATTTATTATCACGCATTGAAAACTTCAATAGATTTAGCTAAGGAGAAGGGTTCATTCCCAGCTTATGACCCATATTACTATCATGATATTTGGGAGAGTGCTAGAGATTTCGGAAGTTTGTTAGAGGTTTCTAACATTAAAGATAAACCTAGTGATTATGTAAAGAAGTTAACGGAAGTCGTGGATAGGCTAGATTTTTCGTTATTGAAGGAGGAGAGGATTAAGTTTGGTCTAAGGAATTCCACTGTGGTTTCAGTTGCTCCTACTGGTACGATTTCAATTATAGCTGGTACATCATCGTCTATAGAGCCCCTTTTCGCATTAGCCTTTGTTAGAAATGTTGCAGTTGGCAAATTTATTGAGATAGATCCGCTTTTCCTTGAATATCTTAGAAAATATGAACTAGATGATCCTGAGGTTGTACAAAAGATTGCGGAAACTGGAACAGTAGCAGAAAACCCATTTATACCAAGGACAATGAAGAAACTATTTAGGACAGCTCATGAAGTTCCACCTGAATACCATGTATTACATCAGGCAATGTGGCAGCAATGGAACGACTCTGGTACCTCAAAGACCATAAACTTGAAGAGTGAAGAACCACCAGAAACTGTAGAGAAAGTTTACATGCTAGCCTGGAAACTTGGGATTAAAGGAGTAACAGTTTATAGAGACAGGAGCAAGTCACAACAAGTAATCTACTTTGGAATAAAGAAGGAAAGAGAAGAAGCAGAGCAACAAAAGCAACAGAAGAAAATTCAAATGGTTCCAACATCCTCATTAAGAATGGAGAAGAAATTTGTGGAAGTTAATGAGACTTATGCTGGCGGTTGTAAAACTTGCGAACTCTAATTTATAGCTAAGTATTTATATATTTTTTGCGTATCCTAAACATATAGTGGAGATAATTATGGATATTACATTACCTTGCGAGTATTCGGTAAAGGAGTTATTGCCTGCAATAAGGGCTATTATTGCTGAGAAGCTTGTAGTTGAGAGGAAGATATCTATATATAAAACATCAGAATTGTTAGGAGTTACGCCTGCTGCTATAGAAAATTATATCAAGAAAAAAAGAGGTACTAGTATTCAACAACTGTTAAAAAATGACAGGGAATTTATGGATTTGATAAATATTTTTGTAAATAGGTTGGTTAAGGATGGAAAGAGTGAGGGTGTTGCCTCGTATTACTGTATTCTTTGTACTGAAGGCAAAAAGGTGCTTATGAAAAATGGATATAGTTTAACCCATTGTATGGTTGAGGACTTCTTAGATGGTTATAATTTTCCGTCTCAAAAGAGGATCTAATAGTTTTTTTACTTCTAATTTTACAAATGTTATCCCTAAACTTCTTATTGGTATTTTTACTCTATCAAATTCAGGTTCTAATTCATCAGTAACTTTGCCATGAGAATCTAATATTAGAGCTTTAGTTATTCTGCCTGCTAGACTAAAATCTGATAAAATGGGCTCTTTGTTTAGGTTAACGAGTCCTAATTTTAACTCACCTTTGTCGTAATTAATCCAAAATGGTATGATTCCTGAAGGATATATACTGTAAAGGCTTACTCTATATTTCGGTTTACAATTGAGTTTTATTATAGGTGTTCTAAGGTTCCAAACTATCTCATATGGTTTACTCTCTTTCCAAGTTCTACTTCTCGTTATAATAACCTGACTATCGGCGTTTACAGTTATTGAACCCATATTGTTACTGATAGTTAACTTACTTCCGCTAACGAAAGAGATACAGTTGTCCAGTTCTAACGAGAAGAAGTTTGACTTTCCCTCAACAGAAGAACTACTTGATATGATAAATGGATTTAGATAATAATATTTAGGATTGTAAAAGTTGCTATCTAACTTAATGGTTCCACTTTCTTCTTTAATTAATTCATGATCTCTAAACTGAGGTGTTGTTGTAACTTCCCCCGGTGCCATTATAATTTTCTTGTTTTCAATCCAATCCTTTCTAGTCCATGGAGAGGGATTTAAATATCCTTCACCCTCTTCGCAAGGTATAAGATCCAGTAATAATTTTTGAATACTTTTAGTATCTAAAATAAAATCCCAACCTAGTTGACGTTTTTGTATTGGTGTTCTAATTAGAAATTTCTTGTCATCTAACTCATTTCCATTAGTTTTTATTACGCTTCCGTCCTTCCCTATAATTTCTGCATTATATTTCCATGTAATATTTGATGGAGAAAGATAAGAAATTAATTGGGGTGACTGCTCTAAATCTAATATCTCGTCATCTAACTCAATTTCCCCTATAACAGGGAAGGGAAAATCAGAGGCTACCTTTATTAAATCATCAATTTTCATATGCGGTCAAGCTCATCACTAAATAATCTGACAAATGCCTTTTCATCACTTTTCAGGTTCGGGGGTAATTCTTCATCTTTAGTTTTAATGTATCAACGACTTTTTTACCTTCGGCTCTACCTTTAACTACATTCATTACTTTACCTATTATTACATTAAATGCCTTTTCACCTTTTTGGTTTATAATGTCTTTATTTTCATCTAATATTTTATCAATGATTCTGTTCAATTCTTCATCTGTTATTTTGGCATAATTATCTACAATGTTTCTTATTGGCTTCTTAGAAGTAGAGTAATCTACTAAAATTTCTTGGATAGAATCTTTGCTTATTTTATCATTATATAATGCATTAATTATTTCCTCTATCACTTCATCTGTTATTACACTTATATCTCCACCTTTACTTTTGGCATATTTTATATAATTTTCTAATGTCGTGGCAATTACGATAGGACTCACTTTGGGAGAATATTTTTTGCTAAGCTCCTCAAAAAGATCAAGTCTAGGACTATTTAGTATTTCTGTTGCAAGTTCTTTACTTAGTCCCATTTCTATTAGCTTTCTTAATTTAGTCTCAGGGTTTTCTGGCACAAAACTCTTTGCAAAATTCAAGATACTTTCATCTATTTTAATTGGAATGATGTCAGTTTCTGGATACATTCTTGCCGAGCCTGGCTGAGGTCTCATAAATTTAGTTGTTCCGTCATCTAGGGCAACCCTAGTCTCTTTTGGTACACCAACGAAAGCATATAAAACTCTTTCCTTAATTTTTGTTATAGCTACCTTTAGTTTTTCTTTATCTCCTATTACTAATACAAATCCGTCATTCTCTCCTATGCCTAGTTCTTTTTTAACGCTCTCTACTTCTTCGCTTGTTATTCCATAATTTGGTAATTCATCAGAGTGAAATATTCCGCCAAGTTCTGCTAATGCTCTCACGTAATCTGCTATTTCAGTTCCGAACCTTCTGTTTGGCATCAACTCCCTTCCAAATATTCCCTTGAATCCCTTGAATTTAATTCCGTAAATTAATCCGCCTTTTTCCAGTTCTTTCTTAATTATTTTGCTATTAGTGTTTCTAAACAAATGTGTAAGCTCCAATTCTTTTATCTCGTTTTCAACTATTGTCTTAGATAAACCTCTTTTATTTACTAATTCATCTTTAATCTTAAGTAACTCATATTGTCTTCTTGCTTCATTTTTAATTATTTCAGGTATCAATTCAAGTCTTTGTACTCCTTTTATTTCAGTTTTCACGCCTCCTTGTATTGAAACATTTAAGTCTTGCCTTATTGTCCCTATTCCTCTTTTAACCTTACCTGTTAGTCTCAATAACTGTCCAATTCTAAAAGCTACCTTTTCCGCCTCTTCGGGAGTCGTTATATCAGGAGCTGTGGAAATTTCTATAAGCGGAATACCAAGCCTATCGAGGCTATACATGGTCTCGTTAGCACTCTCGGATATTTTTCTTGCAGCATCTTCTTCCAGTGCAATAGTTTGAATTCCTATCTTCTTCCCTTCTACTATTACTTGACCACCCATGGCTACTATTGAAGTTCTTTGAAATCCAGTAGTGTCTGATCCGTCTATAACAATTTTTCTCATTACGTATATTTCATCTACTATGTTACTTTCAAGAGACATTGCAACTGCTAACACTACAGCTAACGCTTCTCTATTCAAACCATGAGGGGGCTCTTCGTCAGCTTCCACTAGACAAGAGTTGAATGGTATCTGGTATAAGTATTTTTTACCTTTTTGCCACTCAAATAAGGCTGCAGTATCTATTTCTCCTATCTCACTAAATGAAGGTCTTAGATATCTTTGTAAAGTTCCATGGTGCTTTTCATCTAATGTAGTGCTACAATCACAAAAGAGTTTTTTATTAGTATTTAATTGCTGATGTATTTCTAGACCTACTTTAAGCCCTAGCTTACTGTAATCTAATTCTGTCATGGTACCACCTTGGGAACATTTCATAGTGATGAATATAATTTATCTCTCCTGCCAAATTAGTCAACATTATCTCTTTAATTCTATCTAGGTCATTTTCATGTGCTAATGTCCACATTAGCTTTACTAATGCAGTTTCTGGTAGCATGTCTTCTAGAGGTACAACACCTGCTTCCTGTAATAATCTTCCTGTTGTATAAACATTCATATTAACTCGTCCAAAGAGACATTGTGATGTCATACCTATAAATACGCCGTCCTTTGAGGCCTTTTTAAACACTTCATAAAAGTCTGAAGACGTATGCCCTAACCCAGTTCCCTCAATAATGATCCCCCTTATTCCACTTGAAATAAGATGTTCAACCATATCAGGGGAAAGACCAGGATAATATTTCAATAGAAAGACTCTATTATCAAATTTAGCATCTAGAGTGTTTTCTGATTCTTTTGACCTATAATTATCTGACAAAATTTCGATTTTCTTGTCGATATAATGAACTTTTGCAAGAGGAAGATCATTTATCGACTGAAAAGCGTCTCTTCGACTGGTATGCATTTTTCTAACTTTTACCCCTCTATGAACAAGTGTGTAAGTGTCAGAGCTTTCACCATGCATATTTACTACTACCTCTCCAAACGGAGCATTCTTTGCAACAAGGATTGAAGTTAGTAAGTTCATTGAGGAATCACTACTAGGTCTATCACTACTTCTCTGCGATCCTACTAATACTATAGGTCCGGTCATTTTTCTAAAACTAAATGATAATGCTGCTGAAGTATATGCCATTGTGTCAGTACCGTGGGCTATTACTACTCCTTTATTCCCTTTATCCAAGGCTTTCTTAGCTTCTTCAGCAATTTTTATCCAGTATTCTGGTTTCATATTTTCACTTAGAATCGAGAACAAGATTTCTGCGTCAATTCTCGCTATTTCTTTGATCTCTGGCATAAATTCTATTATCTCATCTGGGGTAAGTGCAGGTCTTACAGCACCTGTTTCGTATTCTATCTTACTAACTATAGTACCTCCTGTGCTTATTATCATTACTTCACTATTAGTTGTACTTACAGCTCCCTCTCTTCTTTTCTCTTCTTTTCTCTTCTTTTCTATCAATTTTACGTTTTGTATATTACTTACTGAAATTCCTATGTTGTATCCATTGTCTAACTTCAAAACGATAATATCGTCATTGTTAGAGTACGTAGGCATTATTATGCCTTTAACTTGGATTCCATTCTTTTCTAATTCAATAATATCTCCTACATCGAGGTTATGTTTGGATAAAAATTCCCTTGCTTTACCCCAATAAGTTTCAGGCATTTATAAAAAGAGAGTTACACAAACTAAAAAATTACCTTGCCACTGCTCTACTTTGTTGACCTGACTTTAAGACTCTTTTCTCATACTCTAATCTATTTCTAACCCTAGGAACTTCTTTATGTTTCTCTTTCTTTTGCATTTTAGGTGTTGCGTTTCTTACTTTGCCTGCCTTTGTTAATGAACCGTGCGAAGGCATATATATTAATAGTCAGCGGAAAAATTTAAACTTAAGTAATAATAGAGTAAGTGAGAATTGATGAAGATATATTTAGTGGAACATGCAATAGGATCGTTTGGATATGACGAGAGCGGAAAATTAATAGATTTTGTACCAAATAGTAAAGATATTGGAAAAGTTACTGAAGCTTTAATTGAAAACGAGAAAGGAACACCATTACCGAGCGCAATTGAACTTATAAATAAGCTTAAGCCAGATCAAGTGGTCGTGGAAAATGACGCAGAGGTACCTGCTCTCCAGAAGCTTGGTATTAAGGCTTCTTCAGAGATACGTAATATGGGAACTGAGATATTTAGAGAAAATCTAGTAAATGTAGCTATTCAAACGAAAATAGTGAATTCAGAGGATGAGTTGTACAATTTCCTTTATGAGTTATCAATGGAATATACTAGAAGAAAGTTAAGAGGTGCGGCAAGTAAAAGAGATCTATTAGCAATTCAGGCAATTAGAGCAATAGACGATATAGATAAAACTATTAATTTATTTTCAGAGAGACTAAGAGAATGGTATAGTATTCATTTTCCTGAACTTGATAAGTTAATTGAGGATCATTGGCTCTATGCGAGTATAATTTCCAAATTCGGACATAGGGATAATTTATCAGATACTGGTTTAGAAGAAATAGGTTTAAACAAAGAAAAAATAGAGAAAATAATGAATGCTGCAAAAAACAGCATTGGAGCAGATATAACTGATGTAGACATAAAATCAGTTAAGACGCTAAGTGATATCATATTAAAATTATATGAAGAAAGATTAGAGCTTACTGATTATACGGAGTCAGTAATGCGTGAAGTAGCTCCAAATGTTACTTCGCTGGTTGGACCTACATTAGGTGCCAGGCTTCTAAGTTTAGCCGGAAGTTTAGAAGATTTAGCAAAGATGCCTGCAAGTACTATACAAGTTCTTGGCGCTGAGAAAGCTTTATTTAGGGCTTTAAGAAAGGGCGGAAGACCACCAAAGCACGGTGTGATATTCCAATACCCTGCAATACATAACTCACCCAGATGGCAAAGAGGAAAAATAGCAAGAGCGTT
Organism: Sulfolobus acidocaldarius DSM 639; assembly: GCF_000012285.1. NCBI lineage: Archaea > Thermoproteati > Thermoproteota > Thermoprotei > Sulfolobales > Sulfolobaceae > Sulfolobus > Sulfolobus acidocaldarius. Next base: position 1,147,920 of record NC_007181.1, on the reverse strand, counting down.
GGCAGCTAAATTAGCTATTGCTGCTAGGGTGGACTACTTCAGCGGAAAATTCATAGGTAATAAGTTAAATGAAGAATTGAAGAAGAGAATAGACGAGATAAGAGAAAAGTATGCTCAACCACCCCCAAGAAAACAAGAGCAAAAAGTGGAACAGAAAGGTAAAAAAGAGAGAAAGAATAAGAAGGATAAGAGAAGAGGTAAAAAAGAGGGAAGGAGATAAATGTCTGAAATCGAAAAAGTTACAAAGACGCAATTCGATAATGTATATGAATGCATATTTAATGATGGGACTACTAGATTATGTACTAAAAACTTATCACCTGGTCACAATGTTTATGGTGAAAGATTAATAAAGTATGGTGGAGTTGAGTATAGAGAATGGAATGCATTTAGAAGCAAGCTTGCGGGAGCTATAGTTAAAGGTCTAAAATATAATCCTATAGTGAAGGGTTCAAAAATTCTGTATTTAGGTGCTGCATCTGGAACAACTCCGAGCCATATATCAGATATTGTTGAATTACAGGGTAAAGTATATAGTGTAGAATTCTCCCCGAGAGTAATTAGAGAATTACTTCTTGTTGCTCAGTATAGACCTAATATGTTTCCTATTCTTGCAGATGCAAGATTTCCGCAATATTATAAGTCATTAGTTGAGAATGTAGACATAGTTTATGTCGATATAGCTCAGCCCAACGAGACTGAAATAGCAATGTATAATGCTAGATTCTTTCTAAAGAAGAATGGGTATATGATGATTGCAATAAAATCAAGAAGCATAGATGTTACCAAAGATCCTAGGGAGATTTATAATGCAGAAGCTAAGAAGTTGGAAGATGCTGGTTTTGACATTAGAGAGGTTCTTGAATTAGATCCCTACGATAAAGACCACGCCATGATAGTAGTAAAGTATAAGTGATCTGATGATAGATAAGGTTTTTGATCTTGGCTTCAAAAGCTTACTTTCTTATTATCCTGATGAATTTGTTACCTTAAAAGACGCATTGAACGGCAAACTCAGCATAAGATTAAAAAGTAAAGATTTGAGACATAGGTTTGATAAGTTAGAAGTTGAAAAATTATCACAAGTTCTTCCTATATACTTATGGGATTTAGTCAAATTGCCATTCATTGTTGTTAAGACTTTAAATACTGGAGAGTATGCGGTAAGTGGAAGTCAGTGGGAAGTGAGGTCTTTATCTATTATATTACAAAAAGAAATCAAAAATACTTTTTTAAGCACAGGTGATGTGGAAAAACTTATAAAAGAATATAAGTCACTGATATTCATAACAATAAGTAGTGTAGGAAATATTATAACAGAGGAAGGCAGGGATGGTTACTATTTCTGATGTGGCAAATTTGCTGAGTAGGAATACAATAAATTATTCAATAATAGATTATCCTGAGAAGAAGAAATCAATAGATATAATAACTGAAGAGCAAAATGATAAAAGAAGAATTCTAGTACTTAAAATAAATAATTCTACTAGTGATAGAAGAAATTTTAGAATTCTCTTTGATCTGAAGAAAATCTCAGAGGTAACCGAAAGCCTTCCTTTAATAATAGATGATAACATTGAGGACGATGTTGTATCTGAAAAAGATGGAGTATTCAGTATGAATCTCTATACCCTGGAAAGATCTTTAAGGGGAGAGAAAATATTCTTGCTTAAAACTAGAGGAGGAATATTTGTCAGAGTGGATTCTAAGAAATTGAGAGAAAAAAGAGAAGAGAAGAACATGAGCTTAGGAGAGTTATCTCAGAGATTAGGAGTATCTAGGATATCTGTCTATGATTACGAGAAAGAGGACTCATATGTTTCTATTGAAGTAGCTGAGAAGCTGATTGAGATTTTTGGGGATGAGGTTATAGGTGATATAATCAAAGATTATGATAGCAATACAAAAAAGAAAAAGGAGTTACAATCTGACTATAATGAAGAAGTAAAGATATTGGAGAAATTAGACAGAGTATTATCTGATGCCAATTATAAGACCGTGAAATTCAACTTTACTGCAATAGACATGGCTGCAATTAAGGGTTCTGAGAAACTTATCTTTTGTACTGAGGTTAATACACTAGCTAATTCATTAAAGAAATTTAATGAAGCCAATAAAATAGCCTCTAAAATTAATGCAAAGTTGCTAGTTATAGCTAAGTCTTCTAAAACCTCTAAGGTATATGAAAAGGAGAATTTTAATGTGTATATTTATAACGATATAGATAAGGTCGTAGATGAGTCTAGTTGAAATAATTGAGGGAAAGGCTAGAATTTTAATTCCTAACTATAAAGATTATATGAAGGATGGAAAATTTGATCCCAGTTGGGCGCCAGTATTTTATAATCCTAAAATGATCTTAAATCGAGATTTAAGCGTATTAGCTGCTAATGTTGTTAAGCCTAAATCTTTAATTGATGGTCTTTCAGCAACCGGAGTAAGAGGAATAAGGTATGGTCTAGAAATTAATGGTGTAGAAGAGATAATATTAAATGATATAGACAGTGATGCAGTAGAGCTTATAAAGAAAAATGTTAAGATTAACGATCTAGAAAGTAGGGCTAAAATATATAATAATAACATCAACTCGTTGTTACATGAGATAAAAGTAGATTACGTAGATATTGACCCTTTCGGATCGCCTGCACCATTTTTGTTAAGCTCATTTAGTGCAGCGAAATCAAAACAATACGTTGCTATAACTGCTACAGATCTTGCGGCGCTTATGTGCAGTTCTAAAACCTCAGCCAGAAGAAAGTATGGACTAATATGTAATAAAATGAGTTTTTCGCGTGAGTTAGGTCTTAGAGGACTAATATCTAAGGCAATAACAGAAGCAGCAGTGGTTGAAAAGGCTGTTACCCCAGTTTTTTCCTTTTATAATGACTATTATTACCGGGTTATTTTCAAGGTGGAACGTGGAGCAAAAAAGGTAGATAGGCAACTTTCGAAGCTCGTGTATTATTATGAATGTCCTAAATGTGGATATAGGATTGAAAGTGAATATTTGCAGCAAATGAAATGTACGAATTGCAATTTAGTTATGCAGACTTATGGTCCAGCGTATAAAGAATCACTAGTAGATTATGAGTTTTTAAATAATATGATTTCGGAACTAGACAAATTTAGTTATTTTCAGACATTTAGTAAACTCAAATCTATTTTATTAACCATTAAAGATGAAAGTAAGTATAGCGAAAATTATTATAGAATAGATTTTCTAGCCTCCTTGGCTAGAGTTAATGTTCCACGGAGAGATAATGTTATTAATTGTTTAGTCGATGCATCAAGAACACACTTAGATCCTTTAGGAGTTAAAACAAGTAAAAACTTGGATGAGATTAAAGAGTGTATTAAGAAGTTATCCAGCAGAAACACTAGTTAAGATATATTTAGACAAAATAGAACAAGAAGACGGAGTTGTAATTCCTCCATTTCCACACTTACTTAAGTTTTTACATGTAAAGCACGGTACTTCAACTATATTTTCTAATTTCACATAAATTACTATTCTTTCTTCTTCGTTCGGAAATAGTTTTATAACATTCTTTCCATTTTCTTTAATTGACTTTTTCTTAATCTTTTTCTGTTCAATTAGTTTCTTAATAACTGTATTTGCGACCCGTGCATCTAGACCCAAATTTTTTATTAAATCCCTTTGTGGGATTCCTTTATCACCAGCCTCTTTTATTTTCTGATAAATAAGTTCTTCATATGATGAACTACTGAGTTCCAATCTAAAATCACCAGAGCCAAATAATATATTCTCTTTCCCCATTTATTTACTTTATTTCCGACTTCAAAGCTTTACTTCTATGTCAAAAGCCTTTATAATCTCTCTATATCTGTTCCTTATTGTTACTTCTGTTATGCTCAAACTATCAGCTATTTCTTTTTGAGTTTTCTTTACATCCATTAAAGTACTTATAAGATACACACTGGCAGCCGCAAGTGCTGTATAACCTTTACCGCTGGTTAATCCGTTTTTATACATAATATCTACTAACTCTGAAGCCTTTGTTGAGACATATGCAGGTAATCCCAATCTTTCTGTTATTTTAGGAATATATTCTATCGGAGTAACGTTCGGCTTTACTTTGACACTCTTAGCAACCTCTTGTACCTTCTCAAGAGCTTTCCATAAATCCGCCTGTGATAAGCTATAGAGTGTTTTTATTTCATTAAGCAATTTGGGAATCCTATTTACCTGGCAAGAATAGTATATGACCGCTGCTATTAACGCATACATTTCTACCCTTTTAGCCTTACCTTCTTCTATTAATCGTCTTATTAGTATTGACGCGGTTTCTTTAACGTGTTCAGGCAAGTTTAATTTCGATGCTTCACTGTTTAGGACTGATAGATAAGTAACTAATTTCCTCTCTCTTGCACTTACTCTAATTTTATTTTGCATTAATCTTAGCTTATGTACTTTTATTCGGTCTTTGATTTTAGTATATCCTATTTTAGTAGTTATACCAAAGTCATGTACTTTGGCTGTTAGAGGAGAACCTGTTCTTTCTCTTTCTACTTTGTCTTCGGTAGTATATGCTCTCCATTCTGGTCCTTGATCTATTAGTGGTTCATCGTCTACAGATGCGCAATTAATACAAACATATATTCCTCTTTCTCTATCAAAGATAAGACTCTCACTGCCACAGATTTTACATTTCATCTTCTTCTCCTCCCTTTCTCCACTATTTCTATAAATAATTTCCCACTTGGTTCTCTCTTTGTTAATGGATAAGCCAATATATATGGAGCTTTAACATTACCAATTACATCGAGAATTTTAGCTACTCTATTCCCTTTTTCATCTAGTATTACCTTACCTGTATATTCTTGTTTACTAAAGTCTATTTGTTTATTTCCAAAAATTATCCATTTGTCCTTTAGAGTCTTTTTGTAGAACCGACCAGCTTCAACAAGCTTTATTTGTTTCACATTATTAAACTCGCATTTTGTATATTAGATAATATTTATAATAATACCACCTAAATTTAGGGCGTGGTATTACGGTGCTTAGGATTGAAATTATGGGTTTTATGGTTTATTAATATCTAATAAAGTGGCTAATACAAAATATCTGTGAAAATAGTAAGAGTCTATTTCAGAGATTAGTGTGATTTATAGTAAGGTTCATTCTAAATGCGATGCTCCCTTATATCTAATGGATAAATATATAACTTTCCTACCTTATACTTTCTGTGAATGTCAAAAGCGACATCATCTTCAGAAGACGAAATTCAAGAAAGGTATTCTAAAGCTGTAGAAGAACTAAGGAAATTTAAATCAGAAAAATTACAGTTGATAGATGAGGTCAAGAAGCTTAAGCAAAAAAGAAGAGAGAAAGTAGAAAAACTAAAGTCTATTCGACAGCAGTTGCAACAAATAAGAGAAGAGATCAAATCTAAAATTAATGAAATAACCCAACTAAAGTCACAGAGACAGAATCTCATTCAAATTATAGGAGAAATTAAGAAAGAGTTTGAAGAACTAAAGAATGTTACGAAAGTAAAAGATAAGTTAGATCCTGCAGCCATAAGTAGAAGAATTGAGCAATTAGAATGGAGGCTTCAAACATCAACTCTCACTCTAGAGGAAGAGAAAAAAATAATAATTAAAATAGCTGAGCTGGAGAGGAAACTAGAAGTAGCGAAAAAGGTTGCACAGATTAAAGAGAAAAATACAGAAAATAGAGCAGAGTTATTGGCAAAGAGAGTTGAGCTGTCTACTATAAGGCAAAAGATGCTTGAATTAAGCCAACAGATAAAGAGTAAAAAGGAACTTCTTCAGAAACTTAAGTCTGAAAGAGATGTTATACAGAAAGAGCTTGAAGATCTAAACACTAAAATACAAGATTTGAACAAGAGAATTGACGAGCTAACAGCCAAGGTAAACGAGAAGGGAAATGAAATTGGTCGTATAAAAGAGGAATTAAAGAAAAGAAGGGAAGAAGTTAGAAATATGAACGTGACAGACTTATATGAGCAGCAATTAAGGAGTACAATAAACTCAGAAGCTTTGGAAAACAAGAGAAAACAGGTTGAAGAGAAGCTTAAAAACAATAAGAGACTTTCCTTTGATGAACTTTTAATCCTCTATTATAATAAGGATAATAGTGATGGACAAACTAATAGTGATATACGTTGATATTGATGATGATCTAGGAAGTATTGGGATTTCTACACCAGTGATTGGCCAAGAGGAAGTAGCTAAGGCTATAAGAATAGCAGAAGAGAAAATACCGACAGATTCCGATCTTAATACGCTGTTAGTAGCCTATAATATATATAATAAGATTAGAAGTGAAGGCTCTGATGTAGAGATCGCGTTAATATCTGGGTCTCAAAAGGGTTCCTTAGAAAGCCAACTTGCATTTACGGAAAAGCTTGATATGGTAATAAAAGCTGTAAATCCTACTAAAGCTATTATAGTTTATGATAGCCCAGAGGATGCTAAAGCTATACCTATAATAGAATCTAGGTTGCAGGTTGCTGGAATAGAAAGAGTTCTAGTTGAGCAGTATAGATCTGTAGAGGAAACATATGTTTTATTGGGTAGATATATAAAAAAGGCTCTTTCTGAACCTCGATTTTCTAAGATATTTTTAGGTGTCCCCGGTGTAATTCTTCTGATAATAGGTCTTCTTTCAATACTAAATTTAACTTCATATGCGACGCCTGTCGTGCTAATTATCATAGGCGCTGCATTTATAATTAGAGGTTTAAGGTTAGACGAAACAGTAGAAGAGTTATGGAAAAGTTCTTCCATAATGGTTGTAGTTTCAATTATTTTTATATTTTCTGTGATATTGGGCATAGTTTACGGGTATTCTGTATTTACTACATTAAAGTCCTATAATTTATTAGGAGTTCTCCAGGTATTATTTTCTATTATGCCATTCTTGATATTCGGGATAGTAGTATTATTTGGAGGAAGAGCAGTAACTAAGCTTCTAGATAGAAATATAAGAGTATGGCATGATATTTATAGAATTATAACAACTGTAGTGATATATTATATGATGGTTACAATATATAAAAGTATAGGTAGTAGTCTTCAGGTATTGCAACTTCAAATAATTTATTCGTTATCTATAACCACAATAGTGCTGATAGGAATTTATATTCTATTAATATTATTAGAAAAATATAAATTTAATAATCCTTCAACTACTTCTTAGAGGAAGAAAGCTTAAGTTTTAACTTATCCTTTACTTCTGCAGGTAAATCTTCATATTTTATTACTTTAGCGTTTCTAGGTAATTTAATTGATATTTTGTCTAATATTACATACGCCTCAGGATTGTTATTTTCACTCCTGGATTTCAGGAATCTAACTTTCAAAAATTTTTTCTGATCTCCAATATCAACGTACACGTATTTCTGATGCTTAAGCATACTCAATCACGTTTATTACGAATTCAATCTTAAAATTCTAACTCTTCTTCTTCAACGGGCTTTACACAATCTAACTCTACCAGTTTATCGAATATTTTTTTAACAGCCTTATGAACTTCATCTTCTCTCTTAGCTCCTGTAATAACCATTTTACCACTGCTAAAAATTAATAGAACAACTCTGGGCTCATCCATTCTATATATTAGACCTGGGAACTGCTCTGGTTCGTACATGTTATTCTCTAGCAGGAATGCTGCTTTATCAAGGTTAACTATAACGTGCAGATTAGCTGATGCGACTATGTTTTGTATTTGTATCTTAGGTTTTCCTGTTAGTTGCATTCCATATTTTTTAAGGGTTTTTATAATTCGTTTTACAGCCTTTATTAGCTCATCTGTACTTTTAGCTCCAGTAACGACCATTTTTCCTGATTTAAATATTAATGAGGTTATCTTGGGAGATTCAAGCCTAAATATTAATCCTGGGAATTGATCAGGATCATATTCAACGTTTGGTACGCTTCTTTCCATCGCATATAAATCCAATGTTTGATCCAAAGTCACTGTGGCAACGATATTCTCTATATTTACGACTGCTTTATACGGGATCTCATCAGGTATAATATATCACCTTACTCAATATTTATAAAACCTATATTTATAAATAGCTACTTTCTCTTAAACCATCGAGTGAATAATATCTTTAAGTAATCCTAGTTCTGGAAACTCCATAATACCTTGCCCTTCCACTATTACGTAAGGTCGTGCTTTTTCTAAAATAGAATGTTCTCTCATAATAGGGGACATATAAGTGGAGTGAGATAAGGTAACATCATTACCTGACTGATAGGTACCTGTAGCGGGTAAAACTATAACTGTACTGTTATTTCTCAATGGTACTTTAAGGAAACATTGTAATTTTCTTGCAAATCCTAGTCTATCTTTTATACTTAATCGTGGGTGCTCATGACCTATAATATATACTTTATTTTCGTTCTCCTGCATGTTAATTCTCTTATGCCCATGAAATATTGATATATCATTAACGTTAATATCTTCAACTAATTCCACATTACTGAATTTTTCTGTTACTGCTGAAATATAATTGTCATGATTGCCCTTTACTATTTTAACTTCTATTTTGTTTTCATTTAATTCAGTAAGAATTTCCGTTAATTCGTCTCTTTCTTGCTTGGTTATCTTGTTAAATGTGTGCTTAAAATCTCCATTAATAATTAGTTTATTTGTTTTAAAGTAGTTTAAGGCTTTTCTATATATCGTAAGGAACCTTTTTTTCTGAACCTTCGGAATGTATATTCCCTTATTAGCCATCTCCTGCTCAAAGCCTATGTGAACATCAGATAATATTACAGCATTAAGTGGCTTAATATAAAGTATAGGTAAATCTTCAGCTATGTAAATATCATTAAATATACTTATCATCTGGTATTACTAAAATCTTATATCTTATAAATTTCCGTATTAACAAGTGGGTGTACTTAAGCTCATAGGTTTAGGGTTATCATATAAATTTATCACTGAAATAGCGTTGAATGAACTGAGAACCTCAGACGTTGTTTATGCAGATACTTATACTTCATTAACTTGTGGCGATCTAATAAGTAGATTGCATCAACTAGGTATAAATCCTATACCAGTTGGCAGAGATTTTATAGAGAATAACTACAAGAAAATATTAGAATTGTTAGATCAGGGTAAGAGTGTAGGAATTGCTGTTATAGGTGATCCAATGATAGCTACGACTCATATAAGTTTAGTTACTGAGGCTAGAACTAAAGGTCATCAGGTAAGTATAATTCCTGGCGTTTCAGTTCATTGCTATATTATTTCGAAAAGCATGTTATCATCGTACAAATTTGGTAAGTCGGTAACTATAATATCATCAACCGATTATGGCAAAATTGACACAACTCCTTACAAAGTGTTAAAGGAAAACTTGGAAAGAAACCTTCATACTATATTTTATTTAGAACCTAATATGAGTGCGAGGGATGCAGTTTCACTGCTTTTACAAATGGAAAAGATTGAAGAACAGGGGATAATTAATGAAGATTCACTTATCATAGTAGGTCAACATCTAGGATGTGATGATGAAGAAATAGTCAGCCTTAAAATTAAGGAAATAGCAAAATATAATCTAAAGTCCCCGCCACATATAATAATATTTCCTTCAAAATCCTTACATTATATGGAGATAGAGGGTCTAAAATGGTTGATGAAATAGCTGATAGAGTGAGGAAATACATACAAGGAATGGAGGATAGGCTATCTAAGATATCGCCAGAAATTATACAGAAATATGAAAAAATATATAACTTAGCAAAGCTATATGTCGAAGATGCTAAGTATTATCTTAGTGTAAACGATAAAGTAACCGCATTGGTAGATGTGGTTTACGCAGAGGGTTTACTTGATGCGATAATCGAAATGGAGAACCTAGACATCGAGAGACAAGTATCTAAGAGGGTATTTGTAGCCGGTACTTTCGATATTTTACATCCTGGGCATATAGCTTTTCTACGTGAAGCGTCTAAGTATGGTAGAGTATATGTTGCAGTCGCGAGGGATAAAAACAGTGAAAAGATAAAGGGAAGAAAGCCAATAAATGACGAGAATCAGCGATTAGAAGTTATTAAAAGTGTAAAATACGTATATGATGCGTTTCTAGGGGATGAAAAAGATTTTCTAAAGAGTGTGGAAAGGGTTAAACCAAATATTATAGTTTTAGGACCAGATCAGAAGGTTGATGAACAAAAACTTATTGATGATCTTAAGAATAGAGGTGTTATAGTTGAAAAGATAGTTAGAATACCGTCAAGGATAAATAATTGGGCTCATTCGAGTACATCATCAATAATAAACGAGGTACTAAAAAGATATTGTAATTCAACTTAATATCATAAATAAACTTCTATTTCTATTTCGTCTCCGTCTTCTAATTCTAGTTTCTCTCTAAGTTTATGAGGAGATAATAATTCTACAACACTCTTTGGGTGGGTGGTTCTAGTTGGGATTACAACAGCAACAGGAGAAACTGAATTTATGGATGCTGGAAATGCTTTAACGCTCCCTAAAACTCTATTTGGTTCCTTATGCTCTGGTATTAAAATACCCCTACTTAGATCTAAAAGAAGCCTGTTCTCCATAGATATTCTATCGTATATTACGGCATTTAGCGTGCCAGGATAAGGCTGAAATCCTAGAAACTTATTGAATGCCTCCATGTAATATGGAAGGGATACAAATATTCTCCCTTCACCAAGTCCTGAAGTGACTTTTGCCTTTATTTTTACTATCCTGTTTTTTGCAAATAAGTCTACTAAAGATTCTGCACATTCTCTAAGCATTTTTTCTCCCTCATCTGTTAGTTTTATCAATTCGCCTTCTTTAAGTAATGTTCTGGTTATTATTCCACTATCCTCTAACTCCTTTAGTTTTCTTGATACCGTCTGTTGTGAAATACCTAGACTCTTTGCAACCTCGGATTGTACAATTATCTTGTTTATAGTATAATTTAAAATTAATATATTTTCACAAGTAATTTGGGCTTTTCAAATTCCACCCTCCGTACAACTTTCTTCTGCTTCCTTATATTCTCCATTCATATCATCTTCTGTGTCCTTTGTGCTCCAATTCCACTTGTCTGTCCATGCATTTCCTATTTGGATTGGTTTATCAAGCCTGCTCAGTAAAAGTATTCTACTAGGAACATGTTCTGATATTATCTTATAACCCGTGTAATTAGCTAAGATTTTAGAGAACTCCCTGATTTCATTATGTTTTGGCATAGCATCCTTTGTTAATCTGTACGTAGAGGGTCCTACATGCATATAAGATTTTACTTCTATGTAAGTGGGTTGTGATAGTTCAATAAGTTTTGCGAAATCTTTTGCATCTTCCTCACTCATGTTATACCCTTTTATCATTGTCATTCTAATTACTGTTGGAGAGCTGAAACTTGGAAGGATTTTAAGGGTCTCTAAGAACAGTTCCCATGAATTAGGAACTATAGGTCTATTCATTATCTTATGTTTTTTATAGTTTGGTGCCTGTATTGATACAAAAAGCTGTGTTGGTTCCTCCTCCAAGCTTGCCAATATATCAGGTCTTACACCACTTGTGACTAGAAATGTAGTTAATCCTTTCCTATGATACTCTTTAATTAGCTCTCCAATTCTATTGTATAAAGTAGGTTCTCCAGTGAGGCTAATTGCTACATGCCTTGGTGTAGCTGCGTCTATAACTTTATTTTTAGGAACACCGTTTCTTCCAAAGTATCCTGAAACTGCCCTCTTATGTTCCTCTATTGATCTCTCCACAATAATTTCAGGTTCATCCTCTATCGGAATTTTAGTCTCGTCCCATTCAATACCTATATCCTCAGGCTCCAATCTCCAGCAGTGTATACATCTGAACCAGCACCATGCAGCAGAGGGAGACATTTGTACACATCTATGGCTTTCTATGCCATAGAACTTACCCTTATAGCAGTATCTACCAGTAGTCAAAGCTTCATGAGTCCAATGACATTTTTTATACACACTGTGGCTTCCCACTACATGATATTTCTCCTTCTCCAGCTCTTTCATAATTACGCTAAACGTATCTATCTTTAATTGTCCTTCCATCAGTAAAAACTATTTAGTTAAGTAAAAAAGCTTTGTGTAGGTGCTTTAAATATTAGCTGTTAAATTATAATATTTAGATATTTTTTCTATGTTTTTAGAAATGTTTATCAATTTATAGTCTGATAAATAACTACCCATCAACTGCAAACCTATTGGTAGATTATTGTAAAATCCTATAGGTTGTGATAAAGCAGGTACACCAGCCAAATTTGCTATAACGGTGTTAAGATCCATTGCGTACATTTTTAGTGGATCTCCTACTACTTCTCCTAATTTTGGAGGAATTATTGGCATTGTGGGTGATGCAATGAAGTCATATTGCTTTAGAATTCTATCTATCTCATCTTTTATCAACCTTCTCACTTTCAATGCCTTAATATAATATTGTTCATAATATCCTGCACTTAAGATGAAGCTACCAAGCATAATTCTTCTTTTAACCTCTATTCCAAACCCTTCTCCTCTATTTTTTCCGTAAGTATCTTTCCAAATTCCATCATAATGTGCACTATATCCATATCTAACTCCATCGAATCTAGCTAGATTAGAGCTAGCTTCCGACATTGCAATAATATAATATGCTGGTAATGCATACTCTGCCAATTTAAATTCTATGTAATCTATTGATACTCCTTCTGAAACAAGTTTATCTAATATCTCATTAAACGCCGATGTTACCGGTTTTTCTGAAGCCTCGAGTATATCCTTAAGAACAGCTATTTTAATGTTCTTTAGATCAACTTTAGATGAACCGTCACGTTTATACTCATTTTTATTTATACTTATGGTAGTAGCATCTCTCCAATCTTCACCTGCTATAACATCATATAATAATTCTAGGTCTTCTGCATTTTTAGCCATAGGACCTATTTGCTCTAAACTATTTGCATATGCAATTAGTCCATATCTACTAACTGTTCCGTAAGAGGGCTTCAAGCCAAATACTCCATTAAAGGCTGCAGGAGCTCGTATGGATCCTCCTGTATCACTACCTAATGCTAATTCCACAATTCCACCAGCTAGAACTGCGCCACTTCCTCCGGAAGATCCTCCAGGTGTTCTTTCCAGATCCCATGGATTTTTTGTGGGACCAAAATAACTTGTTTCGGTGGTCGATCCCATTGCAAACTCGTCCATATTGGTCTTTCCTATTATTACTGCACCCTCGCTTTTGAGTTTCTCTACAACGGTCGCGTCATAAGGTGGAATATAGTCCTCTAATATCCTAGAAGCACATGTGGTTCTGATTCCTAAAGTAGAAATGTTATCTTTGATCGCGATCAATACTCCTGCTAATTTTCCGTGTTTATTACTAATATTTTTCTTTACTTCATCTATTATTTCCTGCTTATTTCTTATTGTTATAAAGCTGTGTATTAGCTTTTCAACTCTTTCTATTTTTTCGTACGTTTTTTCTACGTAGTCCTCAGGAGTCAAATTTCCGTTTTTTAGGCTTTCCACTACATCTTCAATCAAGTTACTCACCGTAAGTTCTTGGTCCGACTATGTATCCGTTTTCCTTTCTTTTTACGTTCTGTAAAGCTTCATCTCTGTTTAACGGTTTCAAAGGCTCGTCCTTTCTTAATTTTCCGCTTGAAATAGGGTGGAATAAAGGCTCTACATCTTTTAATTCTAACTCATTAATTTTTTCAAAGAAGTCTATAATCCTCTGTAAATCATTTGAAATTTTATCCTTTTCTTCATTTTTAAGTCTAATAAGAGCTAACTGCTCCAATTTACTTAAATAACTCTCATCAATCTTTATTTTCATCTAATGTCACGCTCTCTTTGATCCAATCTAAATATTTGTCAAACCCTTCATTAAAATTAATTATTATAATTTCTGGTATCTTGTAAGGATGAAGTTCCTTAATTCTTTGTATTAACTTTTGTGTCATGCTATTATGGCTCTTAATTAAGAGTAAAATCTCGTCATCTACGGTAGTCTTTCCTTCCCATACATAATAAGATTTAATATAAGGAAATATATTTACGCAAGCAGCTACCCTCTCATCGACTAAAGTTTTTGCAATTTTGTTAGCAGACTCCATGGTATTTGTGGTGGTTAGAACAAGTATGTAAGTCATCTCAATTAAGCATATAAGTCAAAGGTATAAAATAGTTAATAATTGTGAAACTAAGGGAGCTTTTATCAGAGGTTAGTATAAAGGGTTTTAAAGAGGCTTTATTATTAGGTTTATCTGAAGCTGAGGAGTTAGGAAAAGATATTCTAGGTATGACTTTGTCTAATGGCTATGGAATTATTTTTTACGTAGATCCTTTTAACGACGAGATTATTTATACCTTTTTATACATTAAAAATGAAATTAAAGATGAAAATCTAAAGTTATGTTGTTTATTCAATAGAGGAGATAATACCTATTTTATCTACCAAATCTTAAATTTCAATGAGTTTATAAAAAAGTATTGTGACGGTCTTGAAGTAATTTATGTAGAAGTGATAAAGGATGACCTTGAAGACTTTTTACATTCAACAATGGATAGATAATGAAACGTTTAAAAAACTCTTGACATTTTGCAGATTTTTAGGTAGAGATCCCGATAATGGGTCAATTTTTGTAATAGATGTGGATCGTGCTAGAAAAAATGGAATTCGATTATTGATATAAAGAATATACTAGAAGAAATTGGAGTTGAATTTTCAGAGGAGGAGTTCGAAAGCCTCAAAAAATACTTGCCTTCTTATGACGTAGAATTTGAATTAAACTCTGAAGGACTTATAATTAAACCACATGTATATTTAATGGAATTAATCAAAGACTATTATGAGCAAAAGATTATTAAATATGATAAGACGAGAAAGATCTTCATAACGTTCCCTTACTATTATGTTTTCTTAAAATCACGATTTGAAGAGAATGGATTGATAGTTAAGCCATTAGATTTACAATTCGATGTTTTAGATATAGAGTTTAAAGGTGAATTAAGAGAGTACCAAAAAGAAGCACTGTCAAAATGGTTAGAAAAGGGGTCAGGTGTAATAGCTCTCCCCACAGGTGCAGGGAAAACCTTAATTGGTATAAGTGCGGCATGTGCTGTTAAGCAATCTACACTAATAGTGACATACACTAAGGAGCAGATGCTACAGTGGAGAGATGCTTTCATAAGATTCACTAATATAGAAAAACGCAAGATTGGATTATACTACTCCGAGAAAAAAGAGATTAAACCTATAACAGTATCAACTTACCAGACTGCATATAGGCATATTCAAGAACTTTCATACAAATTCGATGTTCTGGTTATCGATGAGGCTCATCATTTGCCTGCTGAAAAATTTAAAAGAATTGCCCTTAACTCTATAGCTACCAAGAGACTAGGTTTATCAGCTACCCCCTATAGAGATGACGGAAAGCACGAAGAACTTTTTAAATTTATGGGCGGATTAATTTACTTTAAATCTCCTCAGGAATTAATCGAGAAGGGTTATTTAGCTCCATATGAAGTTGTCCAGGAGAAGGTTCAACTATCGATTGATGAAAGAATGATGTACAACGAGCTACTAAATAAATTTAAAAAATATTCTAGATCAAGAAAAGTCTCAGAACTGCTTATGTTGGCAAAAAAGGGTGATAGTGACGCTATAGAAGCCTTAAAGATATATAACGATATGCGTAAACTCGTAAATCTTGCTAAACAGAAAATAGACGCCGTGAAGAGAATTGTAGAGAAGGAGAAAGGTAATAAGATTTTAATATTTACGCAATATGTAGATCAGGCTGAAGAAATTGCTAGGACTATTAATGGTCTTTTGATAACAGGAAAAATTTCTAAGAGCGAAAGAGAAAGAATACTTAACATTTTTAAGAGTATGAAGAGCGGAGTCTTAGTGTTGACCACTGTAGGTGACGAAGGACTAGATATACCTGATGCAAATGTAGGTATAATAGTTACTGGAACTGGGTCAAGAAGGCAGTTTATTCAAAGATTAGGTAGATTATTAAGACCCGGTGTTGATAAAAAGGCAAGGCTTTATGAAATAATGGTTAGGGGTACTGCAGAAGAATATCAGGCATTAAAGCGTAAGGAGACTCAAATGGATATGTTTCTGTCGTCAGCTGAAGACGATGATATATAATAATATAAAGAATACGCGAACAATTCCAAATACTTCTTATAGTCCATACTTGGTATGATAACTAAATTTCCAGCTAAGTACACTAACGGAACATCCTGAACTGAGATTATGGGCTGTGCTTTAACCTTAATTTTAAGGATTTTTATCTCTAGCTGTTTAGGTAGTAATTTCTTTAAAGTGAAAGCTGTAAGTAAGTTTTCATGGACTTTGATTTCTCCTTTTATTAAGTCTCTTCCTTCTAAAAATTCAATACGTTCATTCCCTTTAACTATATATCCATCTACCCAATTTGGGCTTTCAATAAAATTCTCACAATTTTCTGATACTACAGATAAAGGCGGAAATTGTATTAACTGTTTGTTTATCTTTAGCGTTGCAGGATATACTAGTATGATATCTCCTTTTTCTACTTTTTGATACTCAGTTGGTCTACAAATTTTAGCTCCAACATCAACATATGGCATATTAACATATATTAACTCTTATTACCTAATCTAAAAATGTAGTGATAGGTCTCGTAAGGTCTGAGAAATGATGATTAACTAGGCTGTTGATTATGAGATGGCTAAAGAAAAGGGAAATAATAATATATTTTCTACTTTATAAGAAATTTGAAACTGAAAAATTCAATATAGGTGAAGCTATACAAGTCCTTTCACCATATTTCTCAAAGAAGGTTTCAATAAATGTGATCAGATATTTAACCAAAGTTGGTCTTGTAATAAAATTAAATGAGACTGAATATAGATTGTTATCCATGGAGGAATATCTTTTAGAAATATCAGTAAGTTACATTAGGAGAAGAGCTACTCTTCATCATAAAACTCAATAGTTATCTTCACTTTCACTTCCTTTCTACTTAGTGGTGGTATATTTTGTCCAAAGTCCACTCCTACATTAACAGGATTTCCCATGGAGTCATTGAATCTTACTTCAGCCACATAATGCTTCTTTGGACCTTGAGATAATGATTGCATTAAGTCGTTATATAATCTGGAAATAGCCATTTGTAGTGAAAGAGGGCTAGCAAAGTCTTCTGGTTTTAACTGTACAGAAACTAAATTTCCTAAAACTTCTCCAATCTTAGCTTTACCTTCAAATTCTACCTTATATGAAGGTTGATTTGAAGACATTACTTCTCAATATTATGTTACTAATCTAACACTTTTAAGTTATTCATAACAAGAAAAGGGTTCATAAAAACCTTAACTATCTTTTTATGCCTTTTTTCTTATTCCTATTTCTATTGTGGAAACTCTAGACTGCCTTCCGTCCTGGCTGGTTACAACTTGGCTTCCTATTCTAATCTCTTTTACCTCTATTTTGTCTGGTAAGAATCTGTTCCTCACTATTTCTACAGTGTCAACTGCTTTGCTTATTGCTCTACCTCTAGCTTTTATTGTTATCTCACTTACACCCTGATTTAGTAGAGTTAGGGCTGCTAATACATAGTTCATTACAGGTTTTTTACCTACCAATACTACATTGCTTGGGGTTGCGCCTGAACTCACTTAAACCACCTATCGCATTATCAGAAGGTAAATAGGATAATAAAGTTATCTAGCTTATACGCATTTACAAGAGTGATTTTTATAGTTCGTCAACATTAAAATGAGAATATTAAAATTAATATTGTTAGTTCTATATTAGTAGCAAAGAGCGTTATACTAATAATTATAGTCTGAAAGGCTTCAATTATATAATGTTTTCATATATCAAAATATATAACAAACCGAATTATTCTAAATCGAGTTACCGCTTATGTAGTCAAAAGTAACATTTAGTCCTCATATTTATAAGATCATACTATCTAACGGAAATGCTAGAATGCTAAAAGTGAACTACCTATTTGGTTGCCCTAACTGTAATGGCTCAATATCCGTTGATAGACTTCATGCAGGTATTCCTTGCGAGACCTGCCTTCCTGGAGCTGTGGAGAAATTAGATATCCGGACTATTTATGATTTACTTGTTAAATACTCTACATTGAAAGGCTACTCTGAGCTCTACATGGATCTGGAAATGTATGATGATATATTGAGACTCTTTAAGAAAATTGTAGGAGGAGAGCCATGGTCTCTCCAGAGATATTGGTTAAACAAATTGGTAAGAGGAGAAAGTTTCTCCCTATCAGCTCCTACAGGTGTGGGAAAGACAACTACACTTATAGTATATTCTGTATATAGTCACACAACTTCTCTATTTGTGGTACCAACAAAATCTCTAAGAGATCAAATATGCGAAAAACTAAAGAAAATAGGTCATTTAGTAAGTTGTAATAAGCCTGAGGAGGACAAAGTAAACGTAGTCACGTTTCATTCTATAAATAAGAATATTGACGAATTCGTTAGAATAAAGCCTAAACTGCTAATGGTGGACGATGCAGATATGATATTAAAGAGTGGGAAAACAACAGAAAGAATAGCTAAAGTTCTTCAGATCCCTCAGGAAGTTTTCGACGATACTATAAAGATGTTAAGGCTCAAAAGAATGTTAAGGTTTAAAGAAGACGAGGATTTGATAAATCAGGTAAGGGAGTTAGAATCGAAAATCCTAGGATATAAATCATCTGTGCAGTTTATAGTTTCCAGTGCTACATTAAAACCTAAAGGATATAAGCAGATGGCGTTAAGATTTTTAGTAGGGTTTGAGCCGTCTACCATACAGATATATAATAGAAACGTTATAGATAGTTTTACCTACTCCAATAACGTAAATGAACTAGTTAAGGAAATCGGGGATGTAGGGGGTCTTATTTTAGTTAGTAAAGATTATGGCAAGAAATACGTTGACCAAATAACTGACAATCTAAACGCGGAAGGATATAGAGCTATGAAGGCTATATCAGGGAGGAAATTCTTGGAAAAGTTTAGTAATGGTGATGTGGATTTTCTTGTTGGCTCAGCTAGCTATTACGGAGTTGCAGTTAGGGGAATAGATGAACCAAAAAGGCTAAAATATGTCATATTTTATGGTGTTCCTAAAACTAAGCTACCTTTAGAGGACTCTCTAAATAATCCATTAACCGCATTAAAAATAGGAGAGTTGTTAAAATTAGATGTTACAGAATATAGAAAGAGACTCATTTATTTGAGTCCTGCAGAACTTCAAGCTGTAAAAATAGCATTACGAAATAAAGTTTCGTTAAATGGAAAACTAGGTGACTTAGTAGAAGATTTAACAAAACTTAAGGATATTATATTAGATACTATAAAAGCGAACAAGATCGATAAATTAGTATCAGATTCTTTCGTCATAAAGAAAGATACGAATAAACACTACATATTCTTCCCAGATATAATAACATACATACAAGGTTCTGGTAGAAGTAGTAGAATCATGAATGGCGGTCTCACACTAGGTTTAAGCGTAGTTCTTGTTGATGATTTGGAATTATTTGATATTCTCAATAAGAAGTTAAGACGCATAGCCGAGGTCACCTTTATGAATTTCGACGAGCTAAAACTTGACGAAGTAAGAGAGAAGTTGAACAAGAGTAGAAGTGATGGTTCTGGAGGCAGAAGTATGAACTTTAAAACAGCCCTATTGGTTGTAGAGTCACCTACTAAAGCTAGAACTATATCCAAGATTTTTGGTAGAGGAGTCAGGAGAGAAATATATGGAATACCAGTGTACGAAACCATAATTATAGATGATCATAGTAATACTATCATATATACTAATATAATAGCCTCTAAGGGTCACCTAACTGATCTCACCACCGAAGAATTAGGTTATTATGGCGTCGAAATTAACGATAAGGACATAGTTGTCAACTATTCTCCCCTATATAGATGCATGAGTTGCGGAAAAACAATAACCAAGAAAGTATCCACTTGTCCCTACTGTGGATCGAGTATGATAAATTCCTCTGAGAAGATTGTAAACGCTATAAGGCTCATTAGTACAGAAGTAGATGAGGTTTATATAGCTACTGATCCTGATCAAGAGGGAGAAAAAATAGCTTATGATATCTACTCTCTAATATCACCATATAATCAAAATATCTTTAGAATATCTTATAATGAAATAACTAAAACAGCAGTTCTTAACGCTATAAAAAGCAAAGCCAAAATAAATGAGAGTTTAGTTAAGGCTCAGATCGCTAGAAGAATTGAAGATAGATGGATAGGGTTTGAGCTGAGTAGTGTACTTAGATCAGCACTTAATGATAACAATAATGGTACAGGAAGAGTTCAGGGTCCAGTCTTAAAGTGGGTTGTAGGAAAAACCTCAGAGTATAAGGCAAACATTGGATACGTGGTAGACATAAACATTGGAGATTATGTTGTAAGAAAATTCTTCAAGACTAAGAAAGATGCAGAAACTTTCATTAGCCAATTAAACGTAAAGGTTACGAAGATTGCCGAGAGAACCTCAACTATAGACCCTCTACCTCCATTTACTACAGACTCACTGCTAATTGACGCTTACAGTAAATTCAGGATTAATAGTTCATTAGCTATGAAGGTAGCTCAAGAATTATTTGAAGCTGGGCTTATAACGTACCATAGGACAGACAGTATACATATTTCGCCTTACGGAATTTCTATAGCTAGAGAATATTTGGAAAAAATAGGTAGCAATGATTTTGTAGGCAGAAGCTGGGGTAATGAAGGAGCACATGAAGCTATAAGACCAACGAGATCAATGGACGTAGAGGAACTAAGGAAAGAGATTGAAGAAAATCCATTCCAATTTGGCATAAAGTTTACATGGGCACATTATAGGTTATACGATCTTATATTTAGGAGGTTTATAGGAAGTCAGATGTCGTCTGCTACCGCAACATATACGACCTATGAGATAAACATTAATGGTGAGTTATACACGGTAGAGCTTCCTACAAAAGTGCATGGAGGTTTCTCTTCCATATACGGAATAAGAGTTTATAATTTAGACGAGAGCCACTTAACAACTAGAATAAGAAAGGGCTCATTAGTATCTTTACTAACCTATGCGGACGTAATAAGATTGATGAAAGATACGAATATAGGTAGACCAAGTACGTATGTTAGAACTGTCCAATCATTAATAAGACATGGATACGTAGTGGAGAGTAAGAAGAGGTCATTCTTAATAGCTACTAATAAAGGTCAGAAAGTTTATGAAATCCTTAACAAGTATTTCTCAGATATGGTGAGTGAGAGCAGAACTAGTCATTTGATCACAAAGATAGATAAGATTAACAGAAATGAATTAAGTGCAGAAGACGTCATTATGGATCTGCTGAATGAGATTAAGAATATTAAATTAGTAAATCCTCTTCAGTCGGAGCAATATGTATGATATTCTGCGTCTATCTTTAACTTCACTCCCTATATCTACTTTTTCTAATCTTACACCCTCTTTCAGCCTATCAACTAGTTGGTTATAAACTTCTATAGCTTTATTTATCTCCTGACCACTTCCTCTTATTTCTACCTCTTCGTATCCTTGGTTAAAGAGTATTATCGTATCTAGTACATAATCCTCTATTCTTTTAGATTTGGTAATAACGATTTCATTTGGTTTTTTTGTGGACATTTATGGGTCGTTTAAAAATGAGACATGTGGAAAAATAAATCTGTGCTTTATGTTTACATCAGAAACACGGGCCTTTATCACCAATCTATTGAAAGGGCCTCATCATCCAAACCTGGTATTCTGTATGTAGCTAACTGCATTTAAAATTAAAAACTTTATTACATTTTTATTAACGAAGTAGTACCTAGGAGATATAGACATAACAAGTGGATCACTTGGGTCTTTTAGTTTCAATTCAAAAACTTCATCGTAAGGTATTCTTCTCGTAACATTTTCAGGGTTTTCCACTAATTCCTTAACTCTAAATACAATTTCAATATTTCCTTCATTGTTAATAGGTCTGATTACTGCAACATATGTCTCGTCAAGTTTTATAGGTTCAAAAGAGTTATAGTAGTCTCCTGTCTCTACTATCTCTTCAAAATCCTCTAATAATACCCATCTCATATCTTTCGTATCTATGTCTATAAAATTACATGTTCTGTATTTTGAGTCATACTTTCTCATCTTCTTTAATCTACTTTCCAGGCTCTTTTCTGAAATTCCTAGCATTTCAGATAACTCGCTTACGGTATACGCTCCTCCTTTCATTGCCTGATAAATCCTTATGCTTAGATCTGTAATCCATGGTCTAAGTGGGGTATGATTAAGTACAGCTCTTCCAAGCGGAGAGATTCCCTCTATATGTATGATATCGATATCTTTGTTCTTTATCATTTTAATATATTTTAATGTATTTTTAATGCTGAAATACTTATATACTGTCTGTTTTATTGCCTCTTTAATTAATAACTTATCATCATGAAGTGAGACATTTCCTATCTTGCCGAAACTGTATTTAATTTCTTTCAATACCGTATAAAACAAAGGAGATCTCATGATAGACTTTATAATTAGTTTCCTTAGTTCATCCTCATTCATATTCACTATCTCGCTCATTAGATCATTTTCTACTCCTCTTATGGAGAAACCGTATATAGAAGATCTAACTGAAACATTTAGTGAAAGATCTTTCGTTGCTAAATATAGAAGTAAATGAGCTAGTGTATTTGAGACTTTCTCGTTGATAAGCGTTGCGTAAATTATCTCATTTTTATCTTTTTCAACATAAATAGTTTTTCTATTAGGTAATGGAAGTCCATGTACAAGGTAGAAATTAACAAAATTTTTGAGATCGTTCTTTGCCGCATTATTTATGATATTCAGATCCAAATACCTTTTGTAGTTACGTATAACCTTACTTATCTTTTTAGGTAAAAGATTCGATCTTGATACGTTTTCTCCTTTCCATATAGGTATTTCTCCTTCTCCATCATTTGCAGGAACAACTGTTATGGTCATTTTATTTAGGTCAATTGAGACAATTCTCCAGAGTTTACCGCTTATTCTAATTGTATCGTTATTTCTTAAATGTTTATAGACATAAATTGCATCTATTTCACCAACAGTCTTATTCTCGAATCTAAGTAAAAATGTCTCATCACTACTTACAAATGAGAAGAACTCTGAAAAATCCTTCATCCATGCCAACTTATTATTTTTATTGAAACTCCAGATTTTGAAAAATGTTTTCCCTACTTTTACTCTATTTCCCTCGACTTTCAGTAAATTATTGTTTGCTAGATATTCGATGAGTTTTAAAAATTCTTCAAATGACAGTGCTCTAAAATACGTAGAAGAGCTGATTATGGAGTAAAGTCTATTTACATCTACTTCTCCATACTGTAGAGCTATACCTATGGCTTCTCTGGCAACGACGTCAAGAAATGGCATTACTTTTCCGCTCTCTAACTTACCTTGCATAGCAAGCTCAGAAAGTGCCAAACTTTCTATGACCTCATGATCATATAAACATAATATCTCACCGCAGGAGACATGATCTATCAAATGCCCACTTCTTCCCAATCTCTGCAAGAAAGATGATACACTTGGTGGTGGTCTATACATTATAACCTTTTTAACATCTCCTACATGTATTCCTAACTCTAGTGTTCTTGTGCAAATAACTAAATTCGCTCTACCTTCCCTTAAATTTTCCTCTACTTTGTTCTTATCATCTCTAGATATAGACGAATGATGAACAAAAACAGAAGGTATATTATATTTTTCTAATTCTTCGAACAATCGCTCTGTACTAAAACGTGAATTTGTAAACAATAAGGTGGGTTTTTCTATCTTATTAATGACCGTTTTTGCTATTGTGGTCCAAGTTTCTCCTTGATGTTCTACTTTATGTATTTTTAACTCAAAATTTTTGTTTGAAGATACTTTTATTATGTTGAAGTCTCTCTGAGAAGATCCAAAAAGTAATTGAGCAACTTTCTTCTCATTACTTATAGTAGCCGATAAGCCTATCCTTTGAAAATCATTACCAGAATACTCCTTTAGTCTTTCCAATAGAACTGATAACTGTGCTCCTCTTTTAGAGTGGACGAGCTCATGTACTTCATCGATTACTACCCATTTAATATTTTTATAATTCTCCCTAAACTTAGTTGCCCAATCTAAATCTACTTCCAACCCCTCTGGGGTTGTGACGAGAATGTGGGGAACCCTTTTTAACCTTATACTCTTCTCTTTTTGGGGAACTTCCCCGTGTTTTCTACTAACTATAAAACCTAACTTGGAAGCCCACCAATCAATTCTGTGAGTTAAATCATTAATAAGTGCCTTTAATGGGGTTATGTAAAGTAAAGCTACGGGAGAGAGTGATGTATCATTTAACATTGAGTTAAATATAGGTAATAATGCTGCTTCGGTTTTACCATAACCCGTGGGGGCTATGATTAAAACATTTTTACCCAATAGAATGGGTGAGAGTGTTTTCTTTTGTATTGATGTTAGGTCATCCCATCCTTTTTCACGTATTAGTGATAGTAGCTTGTAGCTAAGATCATTTTTATCCACATATACCACCGGATATGTTCAATGCACATTAAACGGATATTTTTTAAAATTTAAATTCTACTATCGTCGTATGAAAAGAAGAAACGAATGCATCGTGTGTGGTAGAATATTTTATGAAGGTCAAGGAATCAAAATAACAGTAAAAGGCAGAGATTATTTATTTCATAGTAAAGCTTGCGCATATAAGTTCCTTAAAGAAGCTATATATGATATGGATGCGGACCAAGTCGTTGAAGCCTTTAAGACAATTGAGAAAAAATACAGTGAAATATTAGAAAAATTCAAAGAGAAAAAGAAGAAAGTAATATGAAGAGTTATCAGTACGCTCAGCGTCATCATGTTCAGTGTCCGCTATAATCATCATTAATGTAAAGTAATTTTATTAGAATATAAAGTATGATGTAAGTAGGAAACCTTATGCAGACTCAGATTAAGAGAATTGGCAATTATGAGTGGCGTATTGAAAAGGGAGCCCAGGAATGTATGAAAGTACCAGTTACAGTTTTCGCGGATGATGTGCTTATCGATAAAATGAAACAGGACTTGACATTAAGGCAAGCTACTAATGTATCCTGCTTACAGGGAGTGCAAGAGTCAGTATATGTACTCCCTGATGGTCATCAGGGATATGGTTTTCCAATAGGCGGAATAGCAGCTAGTGCAATTGACGAGGAAGGTGTAGTAAGTCCAGGAGGAATAGGATATGATATAAACTGTGGTGTAAGACTGCTGAGAACTAATCTTGATTATAAGGATGTTAAAGATAAGCTTAAGGATTTGGTTGAGGAGATCTACAGAAACGTACCAAGTGGAGTGGGAAGTGAAGGAAGAGTAAAATTATCGTATCAACAACTTGACAATGTATTAAGTGAGGGGGTAAAATGGGCTGTTGATAATGGATATGGATGGAATAGAGACATGGAGCATATAGAGCAGAGTGGCAGTTGGAATTTAGCAGATCCATCTAAGGTAAGTCCTATAGCAAAACAGAGGGGTCATACACAATTAGGTACATTAGGAGCAGGCAACCATTTCCTTGAAATTCAGGTTGTTGATAAGATATATGATGAAAAGGTAGCTAAAGCTATAGGCATAACCCATGAAGGACAGATAACAGTAATGGTTCATACGGGATCCAGAGGATTAGGTCATCAAGTAGCTAGTGATTACTTACAAGTTATGGAAAGAGCAATGAAGAAGTACAACATAAAAGTTCCTGATAGGGAACTTGCAGCTATACCATTTAACACTAGAGAGGCTCAAGATTATATACACGCAATGTCGTCTGCAGCAAACTTCGCATGGACCAATAGGCAAATGATAACACATTGGGCCAGAGAAAGTTTTGGCAGAGTGTATAGAATAGACCCAGAAAAATTAGATCTTAATATAGTATATGATGTAGCCCATAATATAGCAAAAATAGAGGAATACGATATAGACGGAAAGAGAAAGAAAGTTTTAGTACACCGAAAGGGAGCAACAAGAGCTTTTCCACCAGGAAGTACTGAGATTCCTGCAGATCATAGGAACGTAGGTCAGATAGTCCTCATACCAGGAAGCATGGGGACAGCAAGTTATATAATGGCAGGAATTCCGGAGGGTAGAAGAACATGGTTCACTGCACCACATGGTGCAGGAAGATGGATGTCAAGAGAAGCCGCGGTCAGAAGTTATCCAGTTAATTCAGTAGTTCAAAACCTAGAGGAGAAGGGTATTATTGTGAGAGCGGCTACTAAAAGAGTAGTAGCGGAGGAGGCACCAGGTGCATATAAAGATGTTGATAGAGTAGCGAAAGTTGCTCATGAAGTTAAGATAGCTAAATTGGTTGCAAGATTAAAACCCATAGGTGTGACTAAGGGTTGAAGAGAGAGGATTTATTAACAAACGTAGTAGACGATTTAAGCTTGGAGGATTTAAGGGATTTAAAAAATTTAGAGATAATTTTTGATAAAGTTTATGGATTTTCTGCTGAGAATGTTGTAAAGGCTGTAGAAATTTTAAGGGATCTAATTAAGGAGGCTGATTTAAGGTTTCTTTCATTTACAGCAAATTTAGTTTCCACAGGGCTTAGAGGTCTTTTAGCAGATCTTATTAGAAGGGAATACTTTAATGTCGTCATAACTACAGGTGGCACAATAGATCATGATATTGCAAGAAGCTTTGGTGGCAAATATTACAAAGGTTCCTTTGAATTCGACGATACTATGCTCAAAGAACTAGAAATACATAGACTGGGGAACATTTTTATACCATTTGAAAATTATGGAAAAGTAATAGAAGAAGTTGTAAGGAAATATATACCTGAAATAGTCTCAGTGAGAAAAGATTGGAGCGTATACGAGTTATTATGGGAATTTGGGAAAAGGATAAATGATCAGCATTCAATTCTCAAGGCTTGCTATGAGAAAAAAGTTCCATTAATAGTTCCAGGTGTAGTAGATGGTTCGTTTGGCACAAACCTATTCATAGTTTCGCAATTCAATGGACTGAAAATTGATCTTTTCCAAGATATGCGACTCATAAAAGATCTAATATTTTCATCTGAGAAATCAGGCGCATTAATTATAGGAGGTGGAATAAGTAAGCATCATACGATATGGTGGAATCAATTCAAGGACGGCTTAGACTATGCTATATACATTACTACAGCCCAGGAATATGATGGTAGCTTAAGTGGTGCAAGACCTAGAGAAGCAATATCATGGAATAAGGTTAGACCTTCAGCACGGAGTGTAACGATTTATGCTGATGCTACCATAATACTACCTATTTTGTCGGCATCCTTATTAAGATAAAATGGTGTAAATAATAGAATCAGGAGTGATTTACTATGCCACAAGAAGAGAAATATAGTAGCATTTCTCCCGCAGAATTCTTTAAAAGAAATCCAGAGTTAGCTGGTTTTAGCAATCCTGCTAGAGCTCTTTATCAAACTGTGAGAGAATTAATAGAAAATGCTTTGGATGCAACAGATGTTCACAATCTATTACCTTCACTTAAAATTAGCATTGAGCTTGTTGACCAACAGAAACAAATATATAAGGTAAACGTCGAGGACAATGGCATCGGTATACCGCCTCATGTTGTTCCAAATGCATTCGGAAAAGTTCTATATAGTTCCAAGTACGTATTACGACAAACTAGAGGAATGTATGGACTAGGCGTTAAGGCAGCCGTATTGTATAGTCAGATGTATCAAGATAAACCTCTTGAAATTTACACTTCTCCACTCAATTCTAAACGCATTTACTTCTTTAGATTAAAAATAGACGTTACCAAGAACGAGCCCGTAATAATGGAGAGGTATTCAATAAGTAACGATAAAGGGTGGCATGGAACTTCAGTAAGTATTTATCTTTTAGCTGATTGGCAACGTTCAAAGGCTAAGGTGTATGAATATGTTAAAAGAACATATATAATAGCACCATATTCTGAGATCGTTTTTAGAGACCCTGAAGGTAACGTGCTATATTTTCAGAGGCTTACCACAAAATTACCAAAACCACCTGAGGAGGTTAAGCCTCATCCATATGGTGTAGATATTGAGCTGATAAAGTTTATGATAGCTAAAATCGACAAACCATTAGACATTAGAGACTTTTTGGTTAAAGAATTTCAGAGTGTAGGTGATGTTACAGCCGATAAGATATTAGAGTTATCTAAAATCTCTAAAAATAAAAAGATAACAAACCTGACTGATGAAGAAATATCTAGACTTGTAGAAGTTATGAAGACCTTTGACGATTTTAGACCTCCGTCTGCTGAAGCATTATCTGTGATAGGTTCTGATCTGATAGAATTAAGCTTACAGAAGGTCTTCAACCCAGAATTTGTATCAGCTATTACCAGAAGACCAAAGGCATACCAAGGACACCCCTTCATAGTAGAAGCCGGTGTTGCTTATGGTGGAGGTATACCAGCTGCGACAGAACCTTTAGTTTTACGTTATGCAAATAAGATTCCTCTAATATATGACGAGAAATCTGATGTCATTTGGAAGGTGATAAGTGAGGAAATAGACTGGAAAAGATATGGAGTTGAAACTGACCAATATCAATTAGTTGTTATGGTTCATCTTTGTAGTACAAAAGTTCCATATAAAAGTGCAGGTAAGGAGAGTATAGCAGATGTTGAGGAAATAGAGAAGGAGATAAAGTTAGCAATAATGGATGTGGCAAGAAATCTAAAGAAATATTTGACAGAAAAGAGAAAAGAGCAAGAAGCTAAGAAAAAGCTGATAACGTATTTAAAATACATACCTGAGGTTAGTAGAAGTTTAAGTATGTTTGTTGCTGGGAGTAAAGAAAAAATACCTGACACAGATAAGGTTCTCAGATCAAGATTACTTGACCTGATCATAAGAAGGTTAGAAATTGAAGATAAGAATTTAGAGGAAGAGATAAAGAAGTATAAGGTGGAAGAAGTATGACAGAGCTTGAATCTAAAGTAGATAAGGAGATAAGAAAGAAGGCTGGGAATGTTTTGAGAGAGACATTCCTAAAATTAGTTGAAATGGTTAATAATAATGAACCACCCATAATGGAAATACCAAAAAGGACCCTTTCTAACACAGTTTATGATGAAAAGAGAGGATTATTAATTTTGGGAAAAGAAAAGTTAAAGAGAAACTTTCTGGATCTAAATGAGGCTAAAAGATTTATGCAGACCACGTTGATGGCAAGTATTATATATGACGCGTTGGTTAACGATGAATATCCAACTATACGTGATCTATATTATAGGGGAAAGCACTCAATAATTTTGAAAGATCCTAATGGTAGGGCTTATGAAGAAAATACATGGGATGAACAGAAAGAATCTGACAGTGTGATAGTGGATATAGAGGTATTTACGTCTCTGCTTAGGGAGGATATGTTAATACTCAGCAAAGAGAAAGGTAAGGTAGTAGGTGATATGAGGATCAGAAGCGGAAATGATGTTATAGATCTAAGCAAAATGGGTCATGGTGCGTACTCAATTGAGCCAACACCTGACTTAATAGACTTCATGGATATTAATGCAGAGTTTGTACTAGTTGTGGAGAAGGACGCAGTGTTTCAGCAACTTCATAGGGCTGGTTTTTGGAAACAGTATAAGGCAATTTTAGTTACAAGTGCGGGTCAACCAGATAGGGCTACAAGGCGTTTCGTGAGAAGACTGAATGAAGAACTTAAACTTCCGGTTTATATATTAACAGATGCAGATCCTTATGGATGGTACATATATAGTGTGTTTAAAATAGGTTCAATTTCTCTTTCCTACGAAAGTGAGAGACTTGCAACACCTAATGCTAGATTTTTAGGTGTATCAATGACTGATATATTTGGAGATAAGGGTAAGAAGCCTTATCTTTCAGATCAAGAAAGGAGGAATTATATAATTAAAGCCAAAGATGCAGATGTAAAGAGAGCTATGGAAATAAAGAATTACGAATGGTTCAAAACTAAAGGTTGGCAGCATGAGATTTCAGTATTCTTGGACAAAAAGTCTAAGCTTGAAATAGAGGCTATGGCAAGTAAGGGTTTAAGATTTCTCGCATTTCAATACATTCCTGAAAAGATCAAGAATAGCGATTTCATAAACTGATTTCATAAACTGATCAGCCGAGACAGGTTATATCATCGTTCAATATTTTGGGTCTCGTCATCCTTTTCAAAATATTCCAAAATATCATTAAAAGTGTTTCTCTTACAGGTTTTACAATATTGGTAAATAGCTGGCTGTTTGCTTATGTCGAAACTTATATTTATCACCCATTCATTACCGCAACTTCTACATCTTACTTTCCAAGGCATAGTTTATAAGTCAACTTATAAATAAAATATATTGCTGTGAAGACGCTAGACTTAGACTGACTCATGATGAAGGGCCAAAGCTCAGAGCAAAAGAGTTTAAAACTCATATTAAAAGGAATTAATGGGAATTCAAATGAGCATACAGTACACTACGGTTGGAGATCTTAAAGTAGGTAGTTACGTGATGATAGATGGAGAACCATGTAGAGTAGTTGAAATAACCAAGGCGAAAACAGGAAAACACGGAAGTGCAAAAGCTAATGTTGTCGCAATAGGTTTGTTTACAGGTCAAAAAAGATCCCTTATGGCACCTGTTGATCAGCAAGTTGAGGTTCCTATCATCGAGAAGCACGTAGGTCAGATATTGGCTGATAAGGGAGATAATCTGACAATTATGGATTTGGAAAGTTACGAAACATTTGATTTAGAAAAGCCTACTGAAAACGAGATTGTTTCAAAAATTAGACCTGGAGCAGAAATAGAGTACTGGAGTGTGATGGGGAGAAGAAAAATTGTAAGGGTAAAGTAAATTGTTAGATGGTCTAAGGGATGCAGTAAGAAAATTTTTAGGTTCCTCAGATTATGAAAAAGCAGTTAACGAATTTATAAAAGAACTTCAAATAATTCTCATTAAAGCAGATGTCAATGTCAGATTAGTAAAGGATTTAACAGACAGAATAAAGAAAAGAATAACAGAAGAGAAACCCCCATCCGCAATAGAAAAAAGAGAATGGTTTATATCAATAGTTTACGATGAATTATCTAGACTCTTTGGTGGAGACAAGGAGCCCGAAGTCATGCCAAAGAAACTGCCTTACATTATAATGCTTGTTGGCGTACAGGGAAGTGGTAAGACTACAACTTCTGGCAAACTTGCGCTTTTCTACAAGAAAAAGGGATATAAAGTAGGTTTAGTTGCTGCTGATATATATCGTCCTGCTGCATATGAGCAATTAATCCAGATAGGACAGCAGATAAATATTCCTGTTTATGGTGAACCAGGAAACAAAAATCCTATAGAAATAGCAACAAATGGTTTAGAGAAATTTCTAAAGGAAAAAATGAATATTGTAATAATTGACACAGCCGGAAGGCACGGTTACGGGGAAGAAGCCAGTCTTTTGGAAGAAATGAAATCGATGTATGATAAAATACACCCAGACGAAGTAATTTTAGTTATAGACGCATCAATTGGTCAAAAAGCATATGACTTAGCCTCTAGATTTCATCAAGCAAGTCCAATTGGTTCATTAATAGTGTCAAAGATGGACGGAACAGCGAAAGGAGGAGGAGCTCTATCAGCAGTAATAGCTACTGGGGCTCAGATAAAGTTCATAGGTACAGGAGAAAAATTGGATGAATTGGAAGTATTTAATCCTAGAAGATTTGTATCACGCTTATTAGGTTTAGGAGATATTGAGAGCATAATAGAGAAAATAAAGAGCGTAGAAGACTACGAGAATTTAGAAAAAAGAATGGAAGACGTAATTTCAGGTAAAACAAAATTAACTCTTAGGGACATATATAAACAACTTATAGCTTTAAGGAAAATGGGTCCATTAGGTAAAATATTTCAAATGTTGCCTGGTGCTGGAATATTATCACAAGTTCCAGAAGAACAATTAAAATTAGGTGAAGAGAAAATAAGGACATTTATGGCAATAATGAATTCAATGACATATAAAGAATTAGATAACCCATCCATAATAGATAAAGCCAGGATGAGGAGAATAGCAAAAGGAGCTGGCGTTACAGTTGAAGAGGTAAAGGAACTTCTTAAGCAGTATCAAATGACTAATAACTTACTTAAAATGGTAAAGAGGAGAAAAGGTCTTGCAAAATTATTTGGCGGAAGTAATCAATAAGGCTTTTGAATTATTATCAAAGTACCCTCTTTGTGACAGTTGTTTAGGAAGATGTTTTGCTAGACTTAGTTATGCACATACAAATGAGGAAAGAGGAAAGGCAATAAAACTTACTTTACTCCTCAGTTTGGATTATTCCCTTAAAGAACATAAGATTCAGGATTCCAATCAAGTGAAGGAGATAATGTTTAATATGGGACAAATATCTTATGGTATTTTCTCTCTTTACTTCGGAGATGATTTTCAGAATAGATCATGTTACATTTGCAACAACAGGATACAAGAAATTAAGAGAAAATTTTACCAAAAAGCTCTCAGTCTTTTAAGAGAGAAGGGATATAAGACTTTTGTTCTTGGAGTTAGTTTGCCCAGGCATATGAGGGATATTGAACAGAACTTCATAGTAGAGAACGGTTTGATATATTATGAAAGTTTAAAAAACGAGATAAAAAGAGAAGTTGGAAAACTACTCACTGGGGAGGAATCAAAGCCAGATATTGATAATCCTGAAGTAGAGATAATATATGATATAGAGTATGATACGATTTTAGAAAGGAAGAGAACGAAGCACTATCTATTCTTTTATAACAGGTTAGTCAGAGGTATACCTTTATCAAGTTGGTATGCTAAAGGAGGACTGTCTCTAGAGAAGTTATTGAACACTCAAATTAATTCGCCATATTCAGAGCCTTCTGATGTGAGAATTGTAGACGACTATCCATTAATTACTGAAGTTGATCTTAACTTAAATCAAATTAACGGATTTTACTTAAAGAAATCAGGAAGGGTATCTGGCACAGAACTAGACGTTATATATAATGTAAAACCTTCCATCAGAGTTTATAGGGTTACAGTGAATGCAAAAGAGGAACTAAGGGATTGTGTGAAGGTCTTTGATACTATTTGTGATATTTTTATTGAGGCTAAGGACTTTAATGAGCTAAAACAGAAACTGGCTGAATTAAGAGGGGAAATTTTAGGCATAGATCTAATTTCTACCACAGGAAAAAGTAATCTACTTGCAAACAATTATATTAGACCATGAACTTGAGCGTTTCAGGTAAGAGGGTTCTCATAACAGCATCCACAGAAGGTATAGGTTTAGGAATAGCAAGAACGCTATCTCGTGAAGGTTGCAAAATTGTGATTACTTCAAGAAACGAATCTAAAGTGAAAAATGCGGTGAACCAATTATCCAGGTACAATCCTGAAGTATATGGTCTTCCCTCAGACTTGACTAATTTAGATGAATTAGATAAACTAATCTCTTTCGCTCTAGATAAATTAGGAGGTATAGATGCTCTAATTTTTAACACCGGGAATCCACCAAATGAGCCTTCTACCTTTGAAGTGACAAATATGTCAGACTGGGACTATTCAGTAAAACTATATCTATTAAGTGCGGTAAAGCTTACTAAGTTAGTTCTTCCAGAGATGATAAAGAATAAATGGGGTAGAATTATTTACTTATCATCATGGACTATTAAAGAACCACAAAGTATTTTTGTTTTAGCTGACGTTTCGAGGTCTTCTTTAGTTCAACTCTCAAAAATTATTTCAAAAGATTATGCCAGATATAACGTAACATCAAACGTTATTCTTATGGGTAGCTTTGAAACTGAGGGTGCAAAAAAGAGCTTAAGGAAACTTGCTGAGACAAAGAGGATTCCTTTTGAAGAGCTATGGTATAGAGAAGTTCTTCAAAGATCTCCTCTAGGTAGGACTGGGGATATAGATAAGGAGTTAGGTCCGCTGATAGTATATCTTATCTCCGAATATTCGTCATATATTACAGGCTCTGTTATTCAAATTGATGGAGGAACAACAAACGCAATCTAAATTAAAGGAGTCCTTCAACATTATCTTTACAATACTATTGGTATTATCCATTAACTAAACTATGAAAAGGTTTTTAAAGTTGTCTAATAGACTATATTAATGATAGTTATGTCGGAGAAAAAAAGAGTAAGAGTGAGAACTCCTGGAGGAAAAGAGTTAGAATTAACGCCAGAGAAAACTTGGGTTTTAGCACCTAAAGGGAGAAAAGGTGTAAAAATAGGTTTATTCAAAGACCCAGAAAGTGGCAAATATTTCAGGCATAAATTACCTGATGACTATCCAGTGTAAACTTATTATAAAATCCACCATATATTTTTTGTGAGATGAAATTAACGTTAAAAGTAAGTGGCAAGTTTTTTGATGAAGAAAATTCCGAAAATCTAAGTCTGTTGAGAGATGTGATTATTGACCTTGTGAATAATGGTCATAGGGTTGCAGTTGTCACAGGTGGAGGAGGTACTGCAAGGCGCTATATCAGTATGGGCAGGAAACTTAACCTAAATGAATCTCACCTTGATATTTTAGGAATTTTGGTATCCAGACTGAATGCCCAATTATTGCTTTTCTCACTTGATAATATTGCCTATCCTAAAGTCCCGGAGAGTATTGAGGACTTTAATGAAAGATGGGCTAGTGGAAAAGTAGTTATAACAGGTGGATTTCAGCCTGGTCAATCTACAGCAGGTGTGGCTGCACTGGTAAGTGAGATAATTAATGCTGATTACTTAGTTTTAGCTACAAATGTAAATGGTGTGTATACGAAGGATCCA
Organism: Sulfolobus acidocaldarius DSM 639; assembly: GCF_000012285.1. Classification (NCBI taxonomy): domain Archaea; kingdom Thermoproteati; phylum Thermoproteota; class Thermoprotei; order Sulfolobales; family Sulfolobaceae; genus Sulfolobus; species Sulfolobus acidocaldarius. Next base: position 1,113,065 of record NC_007181.1, on the reverse strand, counting down.
CAAAAATTTGTTGATGCAAAACTGCTGCCTAAATTAACAGTTTCTGAACTAAAGACTATATTAGAGGGTTCTCAATCTGTAAATGCGGGAAAATATGAATTATTAGATCCATTAGCCATAAAAATTGTAGAAAGATCTAAAATAAAAGTTTTAGTAATTAATTTTAAGGACTTGAATAAGTTGCCAAACATCCTTAAAGGAAATGAGATTCTAGGGAGTGTTGTAGTACCGGAGTGATAAATATGTCAATTTTGGATCAGGAGGAATTTCAGGAACTAAATAAATATAAAGGTAGATTAGATGTGGATGTTATAAGGAATATATTGGAAATGATAGAAGATGATTACAGAAAAAGCAACAATATTCTTTCCTCTGCTATCTATGCATACTCTGAGAACATACAATTTGTTAAGCAGAATAAAGCATTTTTTGATTTGTTGTTAAAAATATTGCAAAAATATGCGAATAAAATAGGTCTTGAGAACGTTTCAACATTAATAATAACTGTTCTATCTTAGTTTGTTTTTCGAACTTCTCTTTACAGTTTTATTTATAAATATGTTACCTAAAAAGAAACTACACATGAAAGTTGGTATATTAGATTCAACACTAAGAGAAGGAGAACAAACACCCGGAGTTGTATTTACTACTGATCAAAGAGTAGAGATAGCCAAAGCTCTCTCTGACATAGGAGTACAAATGATTGAAGCTGGTCATCCGGCAGTTTCACCGGATATCTATGAAGGAATTAGAAGAATAATAAAACTGAAAAGGGAAGGGGTAATAAAATCTGAGATAGTCGCGCATAGCAGAGCAGTAAAAAGAGATATAGAAGTAGGTGCCGAAATAGAAGCAGATAGAATAGCCATCTTTTACGGTATAAGTGATACTCATTTAAAAGCAAAACATCACACAACTAGAGATGAGGCATTAAGATCTATTGCAGAAACAGTAAGTTATGCGAAGAGCCACGGTGTAAAAGTGAGATTTACAGCAGAGGACGCTACCAGAGCAGATTATCAATATTTGTTAGAGGTTATAAAAACAGTTAGGGACGCTGGTGCTGATAGGGTAAGCATAGCAGACACTGTAGGCGTCTTATACCCTTCAAGAACGAGAGAACTATTCAAGGATTTGACATCTAGATTTCCTGATATCGAATTTGATATTCATGCTCATAATGATTTGGGAATGGCTGTGGCTAATGTATTGGCAGCAGCAGAAGGAGGAGCTACTATAATTCATACTACCTTGAACGGTTTAGGGGAAAGAGTTGGTATAGCTCCCTTACAAGTGGTAGCTGCTGCATTAAAGTATCACTTCGGAATTGAAGTTGTAGACCTAAAGAAACTTTCTGAGGTGGCAAGCTTAGTAGAGAAATATAGTGGAATCGCCTTACCTCCTAACTTTCCTATAACTGGGGATTATGCCTTTGTTCATAAGGCTGGAGTCCATGTAGCAGGTGTGTTAAATGATCCGAAAACTTATGAATTCTTACCGCCTGAGACTTTCGGAAGGAGTAGAGATTACGTAATTGATAAATATACTGGAAAACACGCCGTTAAAGATAGGTTTGATAGACTAGGAGTAAAATTGACAGACAGCGAAATAGATCAAGTATTGGCAAAGATTAAATCTAATCCGAATGTAAGGTTTTACAGGGATGTCGATTTACTTGAATTGGCTGAGTCAGTTACTGGAAGGATTTTGAAACCTAGACCACCAGAAAATATAATGGCGTTAATTTCTGTGAAGTGTGATTCAAACGTTTATACAACATCAGTGACTAGAAGAATCGTATTGATTGAAGGCGTTAGGGAAGTGATGGAGATTTCAGGAGATTACGATATATTAGTTAAAGTAGAAGCGAAGGACTCCACAGAGTTAAATCAGATAATAGAAAGTATAAGGGCAGTAAAGGGAGTAAAATCTACACTCACTTCACTAATTTTGAAGAAGATGTAAATAAGGGGGATGCGGGGGACGGGATTTGAACCCGCGTAGGCCTTCGCCAGCGGATCTTGAGTCCGCCCCCTTTGACCAGCTCGGGCACCCCCGCAACTAAAAATAATAGTTGTTTAGTCTTAAAAAGCGTTACTTTCGCTCATCACCATCTGTTTATTAAAACAAGAATTCAAACATGAAGAGAAGGAAGAAGGGAATATCGACAATACTTGGAGCTTTAATATTCTTACAAATTTTAGTTATATCCATTTCCATCCTTATAGTAGCTCAGAACAAGATGGCTAATGCTACTCAACAAATTTCAAACAAACTCGACTTTTATGCCCAAAGTTCTCCTTTAACTATAGTTCAAAACAACGGAGGATATTTCTTAGTTAGTACAACGCCAGGGGAAAGAATCACATACGTTATTTATCCTGATGGTAACATAAAAGAAGTTAATATTCAATTACCTTCACAATTATCCACAATTTTAAACGGAAGTGAATGGGCAGTAGTAATTACAAATATGGGAACATGGTTTAACGTAACTAATATAAATTCCTTAGACGGAGGAGACCTATCACCATCTTCTTTAATCTCCCCCCTTTATAGCAATATGGGATTAGTGGTTGGTTATAATCCATTACCTGAAACGTATTTCACTCCATCAGTGGTTAAATCAATAAACGTATCAACTCCTTGGAATGAAAGATACGAATATGGTCTTACAGGAACTATTAACACTTTTTATGCATGGGGTTTTTACGGATTTTATTCACCATACTCCTCCTACTCTCTAGATAAAAACGCAACCTTAATATTTCCTATTAAAGGTAATTGGTTAAATATAACATTATATCACAATCCATTAGCTTATGATAAGTATCATTACCCAGGATATACAGCCTGGTATAATTTATATACTAATTATTCAGACCCGATAACCCTATATCTACCCTTTTATGTTAACGGAACTCCTGAATACGTTAAGATTCCATGGAAGACCTACACAGTTGTTACCACTCAATATGATACAAATCCTCTCTTCTTCGTTCCATACTTTAACTCGCCAGGAGCAGATATCAGAATAAGTGTGTACCCATCTCCACTAGTATCACTTTCAAACAACACAGTCAAAAACATCTCCTTAATGTGGGGAAATAGCCCATTGGCAAGTTGGTATTACTCATACTGGTGGTGGTACGGTCCATCACTAAACACACAGACAATTCAATTATTTCCGAATGTCCCTTGGAATTTCACTAAAATTGCGATAAACCCATCACGTGATACCATGCTACAATATATTTGGTGGAACAACAGCTGGATATTGGTATCAAACTGGACTTTCGCTACAGGTAATTGGATTTTACACAGTAATGGCTACACTCTACCATCTATAACCTCCCTATACAACATGAACTGGGTTCCCGGCTATCCAGGCTATATTGTGGTAACAGGTGCAGACTATATTATCGACGTCTCAACAGGTTAAGACATTATTTTTATTCTTATTTTTCACTTAACCCGTTATGGATCCAAAAGAAATATTATCTCAATACGTCTCCAAAAGATTAACAGGTTATAGTATAATAGGCTTAGGTACAGGTAGAACAGTGAAGAAATTAATAGAACATTTAGATCGAGAAGGCATTCTTAACCAGTTTAAATACATAGCTAGTTCAATTGATACTGAATTGGAAATATCCCAGAGAGGAGGTTTAATTTTATCATTGTACTCAGGGATTCAACCGGATATATACATAGATAGTTTTGACGTAGTTACAAAGGATAAAGTAATGGTTAAAGGTGGAGGCGCAGCATTATTGAGAGAAAAGATTTTGACTACTTTTTCTAAATCATCCCTCTTTATAGGCGAGTATAAAAAACTAGTAAAGATAGAGCAGCACTCAGTGAAGGTACCCGTAGAGATAGTTCCAGTATCTATTATGTATATTTTAAAGAAAATTAATGAAATAGGCTTTAAAACCAGTATCAGAGAGGGAACAGGAAAAATGGGAGGAATAATAAGTGACAACGGAAATATGATAATAGATGTAGAGGTAAGAATAAATCAGCTTTGCGAGTTTGACAAAACCATAAAAAGCATACCCGGAATAATAGAAACAGGCGTTTTTTGCAATAAATATGATGTGGTACTTGCAGACGAAGATGGTAGGATAGAAATACTCTAAGATATTTACATGATTAAGTAAAGATAACGTAAAGCGAATTCAGCCTTTTTTTTAAATGATATGGTAAATTCATGACATATATAGTATCGGAAAACACACCATAATATATCGACGTAAGTTTTATATATTGTAGTTGTACAAGATATATTTCGCGGACAACCCCCCGCGGGGCACAAAAACCGCGCGGGGGGATGAAGCTTATTCATGGAGGGATGAGAAAGCTGAGGGGTCTAACCTCAGAAGTCTCATTCCTGACAGGGGAAGATTACGGGTGGTGAAAAGCCCTCCCGCCCCGATTCCGGTTGATCCTGCCGGACCCGACCGCTATCGGGGTAGGGATAAGCCATGGGAGTCTTACACTCCCGGGTAAGGGAGTGTGGCGGACGGCTGAGTAACACGTGGCTAACCTACCCTCGGGACGGGGATAACCCCGGGAAACTGGGGATAATCCCCGATAGGGAAGGAGTCCTGGAATGGTTCCTTCCCTAAAGGGCTATAGGCTATTTCCCGTTTGTAGCCGCCCGAGGATGGGGCTACGGCCCATCAGGCTGTCGGTGGGGTAAAGGCCCACCGAACCTATAACGGGTAGGGGCCGTGGAAGCGGGAGCCTCCAGTTGGGCACTGAGACAAGGGCCCAGGCCCTACGGGGCGCACCAGGCGCGAAACGTCCCCAATGCGCGAAAGCGTGAGGGCGCTACCCCGAGTGCCTCCGCAAGGAGGCTTTTCCCCGCTCTAAAAAGGCGGGGGAATAAGCGGGGGGCAAGTCTGGTGTCAGCCGCCGCGGTAATACCAGCTCCGCGAGTGGTCGGGGTGATTACTGGGCCTAAAGCGCCTGTAGCCGGCCCACCAAGTCGCCCCTTAAAGTCCCCGGCTCAACCGGGGAACTGGGGGCGATACTGGTGGGCTAGGGGGCGGGAGAGGCGGGGGGTACTCCCGGAGTAGGGGCGAAATCCTTAGATACCGGGAGGACCACCAGTGGCGGAAGCGCCCCGCTAGAACGCGCCCGACGGTGAGAGGCGAAAGCCGGGGCAGCAAACGGGATTAGATACCCCGGTAGTCCCGGCTGTAAACGATGCGGGCTAGGTGTCGAGTAGGCTTAGAGCCTACTCGGTGCCGCAGGGAAGCCGTTAAGCCCGCCGCCTGGGGAGTACGGTCGCAAGACTGAAACTTAAAGGAATTGGCGGGGGAGCACCACAAGGGGTGGAACCTGCGGCTCAATTGGAGTCAACGCCTGGAATCTTACCGGGGGAGACCGCAGTATGACGGCCAGGCTAACGACCTTGCCTGACTCGCGGAGAGGAGGTGCATGGCCGTCGCCAGCTCGTGTTGTGAAATGTCCGGTTAAGTCCGGCAACGAGCGAGACCCCCACCCCTAGTTGGTATTCTGGACTCCGGTCCAGAACCACACTAGGGGGACTGCCGGCGTAAGCCGGAGGAAGGAGGGGGCCACGGCAGGTCAGCATGCCCCGAAACTCCCGGGCCGCACGCGGGTTACAATGGCAGGGACAACGGGATGCTACCTCGAAAGGGGGAGCCAATCCTTAAACCCTGCCGCAGTTGGGATCGAGGGCTGAAACCCGCCCTCGTGAACGAGGAATCCCTAGTAACCGCGGGTCAACAACCCGCGGTGAATACGTCCCTGCTCCTTGCACACACCGCCCGTCGCTCCACCCGAGCGAGAAAGGGGTGAGGTCCCTTGCGATAAGTGGGGGATCGAACTCCTTTCCCGCGAGGGGGGAGAAGTCGTAACAAGGTAGCCGTAGGGGAACCTGCGGCTGGATCACCTCATATATTTACTCCCCCGCTAATTGGGTGGGAGGGCTTCACTAAAACTCGTAATCTTCCCTTTTATAGATGCAGTTCTCCTCTTGGGCCAGAGGGGAATGAAGTGCCTAGGGCCCATTTGGCAGAGACATACAAATATGTCTCTGCCAAGTTAGGGCTCAATGAGGCTAGTACTAGGTAGCCACATTATAGCCGTCTAGGAGTTCTACCCAGGGGCCGAAGCCTCCCGGTGGATGGCTCGGCTCGGGCACCGAAGAAGGGCGCGGCAAGCAGCGAAATGCTCGGGTGAGGCGCAAGCAGCCGTTGACCCCGAGGTCCCCTAATGGGATATCCTGCCGGGTTTCCGGCGCTCCCGGTTTATAACTGGGAGTGGGAACCCCCCGAACGGAAACATCTTAGTAGGGGGAGGAAAAGAAATCAATTGAGATCCCCTGAGTAGGGGCGACCGAAAGGGGGACAGCCCAAACTAAACCTGCCGATGATAAGTCGGTGGGGATGTGGTGTTACGACCTCTAGCCTGAGGTTCGACCTCGGCTTTCCTAACCTATCTAGCCGAACTCCCCTGGAACGGGGGGCCATAGAGGGTGAAAGCCCCGTAGGCTAAAGATAGGTGGAAAGTGGCTAGAGGTAGAGTACCATCCCCTGGTTTGGGGGTGGGAAGTTAGGGGACACGTGCCTCTAAGGCTAAATATGTCCCGAGACCGATAGCAAACTAAGTACCGTGAGGGAAAGCTGAAAAGAACCCCGGAAGGGGGAGTGCAAAGAGCCTGAAACCGGGTGGTTATACAGGGTGTGGCTCGAAAGAAGTGAACCCTTCCGAAGGAAAGGGGCGCAAGCCCTTAGTACGAGGAAGGGCGATCGGGGTCACGCCTTTCGTCTTGAAACACGGGCCGGGGAGTTCACATCAGTGGCGAGCTTAAGGAGATTATCTCCGAAGGCATAGGGAAACCAAGTGCCCGCAGCCTAGTTTCTAGGCGAGGGGCAGGGTCTGTCAGGGCCTGAAGCCACTGATGTGAGGCTAGAAACCGGGCGATCTAGTCCGGGGCAGGCTGAAGGTGGGGGAAACCCCACTGGAGGGCCGAATAGGGGTTCTGACGTGCAATTCGTTCCCTTGACCTCGGACTAGGGGCAAAAGACCAATCTAGCCCGGTGATAGCTAGTTCCCCCCGAAATGCGTCCTAGCGCAGCCTCCCTAAAGGCAGCTCGCGGGGTAGAGTGACAGATCGGGGGCTCCAGGCGAAAGCCTGGGGCTTCCGGTCTAACTCCGAACCCACGAGCGCCGAAGAAGGGGGGAGTGGGTCACTCGGCGTAAGGTTGGGTGGCAAAAGGGGAACAACCCAGACCTGGGTTAAGGCCCCAAAGTCCCGGCTAAGTGCCAACGAAAAGGCGTCTCCAGCCTTAGACAGCGGGAAGGTGGGCCCAGCAGCAGCCATCCTCTAAGGAGTGCGTAACAGCTCACCCGCCGAGGCTGGAGGCCCTAAAGATTGGTCGGGGCTCAAGCCGGGCGCCGAGACCCAGGAGGGGGTCTCTACTAGAGATCCTCTGGTAGGGGGGCGCTGTGATGGGGTAGAAGGTGGGTCGTGAGATCCACTGGACCCGTCACAGGTGCAGATCCCGGCGGTAGTAACAGCGAAGGGGGGTGAGAATCCCCCTCGCCGGAAGGGCAAGGGTTTCCCGGCAACGTTCGTCAGCCGGGAGTTAGCCGGTCCTAAGGTAGGGCCTAATAGGTACCTACCGAAAGGGAAAGGGGTTAACATTCCCCTGCCTCCCGGGTAGGTGCGGTAACGCAAGCCAGACTCCTGACGGATTGGGGTAGGGAGAGTAGGACCACCGTCCTACCCAAGCACTCAAGCCCTTGGAGAGCCGTAACGGTGAGAAGAGGGCGAAGGTGTGATGGGCCTTCCGTTAGGAGGGTTCTCCTGATCCCTAGTCCCCATGAAAAGGGAGTCTGGAACGATCCCGGGAGACCGTACCTAGAACCGACACTGGTGCCCCTGGGTGAGAAGCCCAAGGCGTCTGAGGGGTAACCCAGGCTAGGGAACTCGGCAAATTAGCCCCGTAACTTCGGGAGAAGGGGTGCCTATCGTGGTTTAACAAAGCCACGATAGGTCGCAGTGACCAGAGGGACCTGACTGTTTAATAAAAACATAGGTCCCCGCTAGCCCGAAAGGGTGTGTACGGGGGCTAAATCCTGGCCACTGGTGGTTGGTTAAATCCGGGTTCAACCGGGCGAAGCCCCACCGAAGGCCGGGGGTAACTCTGACCCTCTTAAGGTAGCCAAATGCCTTGCCGGGTAAGTTCCGGCGCGCATGAATGGATCAACGCGGTCCCTACTGTCCCAGCCTGGGGCCTCGTGAACGCCCTGAGCCGGTGCACAGTCCGGCATCTCCCTACACCGAGAGAAGACCCCGTGGAGCTTCACCGCAGCCTGGCGTTGTCCCTCGGGCGTTTATGCGTAGAGTAGGTGGGAGGGGTCGAACCTGTCCTTTCGGGGGCAGGGGACCCGAAAGTGAAACACCACCCATGGACGCTCGAGGGACTAACCTCTCGAAAGAGAGGAACAACGTCAGGTGGGCGGTTCGGCTGGGGCGGCACTCCCGCGAAAAGATAACACGGGAGCCCAAAGGTCGGCTCAGGCGGTACAGAACGCCGCCGTAGAGCGCAAGGGCAAAAGCCGGCCTGACGTGACCCTTCCAAGTACGGGGTCACGACGCGAAAGCGGGGCCTAGCGAACGCTCGTGCCCCCACACGTGGGGGCCGGGCATGACAGAAAAGTTACCCCGGGGATAACAGGGTCGTCGCGGGCGAGAGCTCACATCGACCCCGCGGTTTGCTACATCGATGTCGGCTCTTCCCACCCTGGAGGTGCAGCTGCCTCCAAGGGTAGGGCTGCCCGCCCGTTAAAGGGGAGCGTGAGCTGGGTTTAGACCGTCGCGAGACAGGTCGGACTCTAAGGGTAGGGAGTGCGGACCGCTTGAGGGGAAGGAACCCCTAGTACGAGAGGAACAGGGTTCCGGGGCCTCCAGTTTACCGGTTGTCCGGTAGGGCAATGCCGGGCAGCCGCGCCCTGAGGGGTAACCGCTGAAAGCATCTAAGCGGGAACCCCTCCCCTAAAAGAGGCGGTCAGGCGTTAGCCGGGGCCTTCCCCTAGAAGAGGGGGTTGATGGGGTGGGGATGTAAGCTCCAAGGTTGTAAGACCGAGGAGTTTAGTCCGCCACTCCCAATCAGGCTCCCCCCTGGTGGGATTCCTAGGCGGCTATGTGAAAGTTACCTAGTACTAGCTGAGAGCTCATATTTCTGGTTATGTTTCAAATTGGGTTTGCTGCTCATAGTGGGCAGTATCCAGTAGACCTTAGAAGTAAGGTAAGTCAGTTAATGTTATTGTTGAGGAAATATTGTGCTCAAAAAAATCCAGTAGTCCTCGTGGGAGGATACTGGGGTTTAATGAAGGATATTGTGGATTCTGCTATTAGTAACTTTTTAGATGTTCTCGTATTTCTGCCAGTGGAGAGAGAAATTGAGAATTTACCAGATAAGGTTTTTAAGATATATACTGGAGTGGAATTTAGAGCTAGATCGGTGATGCTTGTTCGTTCATCAGATGTTCTAGTTGCATTGGGAGGGGGAGTAGGGACTGAGATTGAAATTTTAATGGCTTATGCAATGGGAAAGCCCGTATATGTTTTAACCGGATCAGGTCTGTATACTGATAAACTTAAAGAAGCGTTTCCGGACTTTTTTGATGAAAGGAAGATTGTAAAAGTATTCTATTCGAGTTCTGTAGAGGAGATCGCAAAGGGCGTATGCGAATCAATAAGTGCCTCCTCCAGAACGAATTACGGTTAAGAGGAATAGATTATATTCTTCTCAATAGTCTTTTTCCAGTACGCTTGAGACAACATTATGGGTAAAGCAAGTATCGCTGAGTAGATTACTGAAGCTATTGTAAAGGTAATCAATGAGGAGGGTATTATATATATAGTCATTAATAACGCAATTGGTATGAGTATTAATATAGATGCTAAAAACGAACCTAAGCTCAATGTTGGTATTTGTTGCTGTCTCTGTGGATAAAATCTTGCATTTATAGCCATGGAGAAAATTATGAACGATGGTATGTTTAATAAGACCATAAGGATAGTTCTAGGGTCTGGGAATAGAAATGTAAATGGGAGCAGAAGTATTATCACGGTAAGCGCTTTGGAGAATAGGAGATATCTAGCTAATCTTAATGGTGAAAATATTGTGGCATAAAGCCATATTGGTTCCATAATAAATATTGAGCTGGTGAAAAGTGAGGCTATTGATAACGCCGATAAGACCAAGAAGATACGAGTTAAAAATAGGTCTGGTATTATATGATATTTTGAGAATATAGCCAATGTTAAAGCAATTACTATTGTCACTGGTAGTATTTTCCAAATTTCAATCCTTTTTGTTAGGAACGTGGGTACACCAAATGCAGTGTATGCTCTTCCACCTAACTCCAGTATTAACAGATTCCTTTTTAAGAAGGCTAAGAATGGGTGCAGGTTTTTGAATGAAATGTTATTTTTGATTATTATGATTTCTTTTGGTCCCTCATACATATTTATGAATTGGGATAGATTAAACCTATATATGGATAGAATGGTTACTGTAATTGTAAAGATAGCCAGTATAATAAGTGATTCTTGCTGTCTACTGTAAAGTGCTAGTAGGGGGCTAATCGGTAGTCCAAGTATCCCCGAATTAAACCATAGTAAAAGGATTATTATGAGTAATGCTCTCTGTATTCTCGTGAATTTATATACTAGGATAGGTAAAGATCTTGTCAGGAGAGATAATAGTACAATAATTTCTATTGACGCTAATAAGTCTCCATAGTTTGCATATATGGGTAGAAGGATGTAAAATAGTAGTAAGTTAATGAGTGTGGAGCTTATTGTTAGTGAGATGGTTATTTGTTTCTGTGATAAAGGAAGCTGAAGCAGGAAGTCTATGTCGCTCTTAGTTAGTAGTCCAAACCGAGGGTTGAGTAATGGTAATATGAGTATTATGGATGTGTAGATTATCGTAAAGGAATTGTAGAATGTTTGCGAAGGATCATATGCAAAAGATCTATGAAAATTTTCTTGGACGTAAAAACGGGGTGCTGATAGCATTGAGGAATATATGCTAGTTAAGGTTGAAAGTAATCCTAACAATATGTATAGTGTTAGAACCGTCTTAGGTATTCTTGTGAACAGGAAGAACTTTACAAGTTTTGAAATCAATTACTTACACTCCCATTAGTTTTACTACCACACTTTCTATTGGCTCATCTTCTCTACCTAGGGATTTTAGTTGTTCAATTGACCCTACCCATACTACCGAACCATGGGAGATAACTATCACATGGTCTGTAAGTCTTGTGGCAATTGACATTATATGAGTAGAGATTAAAAATGTAGCATTAACGAGTGTTTTGAGGTATTTTATTACTCTTTCTTGTGTAGGTATATCAAGGTAGTTTAATGGCTCGTCAAGTAGTATTATCTCTGGATTGTGTAGCAGGACTAAGGCTAAGGCTAATTTTTGCTGATTACCCCTTGATAATTTTCCAGCCTGCATCCTTTCGTAAGGTCTCAAATCTAGTATATCTATTAAATTTTCAATCCTGCTTTGTCCATCCCTTAATCCCCTCAATGAGGCTATATATTCTAGGTTTTCCCTAACAGAAAGTATTCTATACGGCGTTGACTCTTCAGGTAAATATCCTAAGATTCTTTTTACATCTGTCGATGTCGGTTTCATACCTTTGATATATACTTCTCCACTATCCTGAGAAAGTAATCCAGCTAGAATTTTCATGGTTGTTGATTTTCCCGCCCCGTTGGGACCTAACAACGCATATCTACCACCACATGGCACAGAGAAGGAGATGTTATTTAATGCGACAACAGCGTCAAAACGTTTTATTACGTTATTCAGTGTTATACACTCCATATAATTTGATACTACAGAGCGATACTATTTTGTTTTTTGGTTAGTCAATAGTTATAGAACACAAAATGGAAATCCGAATGCGGTAAGTATATCACGTATCTGTAGATCAATGTTGTTCAATCTGACTTCCTTCTCACCATAAATGGCGAGGCTTTCGTTATATAGTAATACTTTAAGTTATTAGTTCTAAAGGGTAAGTTATTAGGATATTACTTGATATTTTGTTTTATAAACTGTTTGTAATCAAGCTTTGTAACAGATATGATAGGTAAACTGTTATTGTTTATGATAATAGTGATTATCGGGATCCTGGCATTTGAGTATCTGCCAAGGGTTATACAGACTAATAATGTGTTAGTTACAACCAATGTTACTACACACACTTCTGTTAGCGAGATTAATAACTTCACAGTTACAATTGAATCTAATAGTACAGTATCTATTTATACAAAGTCATTTTCATTAAGTAAGCCAGTGAATGTGACGGTAATCTTATCTTCAGACAAGCCACTAAACATAACTATACTAAATAACGGTAAAGTAGTTCTTTCTGAATACTTAATGAAATTGAATAAATCGTTCTCTAATATCAGTGGTGTTCTCACCCTTAACTTATATAATTTTAATTCCACCGTGAGATTAAGCGTGATTTCGTCAAGCTAAGCTTTTTACCTGAAAATTTTGATTCTTTTTTATATGTACTACGATGCTCATTGTCATTACATCTCTTTACGAGGTAAGAAGTATGATGAATTTATAATAGCAGCTGTTTCTATGGATTATGACTCGTCGTTAAGTACAGTAAGCCTGAAAAACGAGAAGATTTTGGTCGGAGTTGGTATACATCCATGGAATGTTCATAATGAGAATTTAGACAGAGTTTTGGAATTAACTGAGAAAGCTGACTTTATAGGAGAGGTGGGTCTTGATTATAGGTATGCAAAAGCTGATAAAGAGTCGCAAATAAAGTACTTTCAGGCGTTTGTGGATAGAGCAATAGAAGAAGATAAGTTAGTCAATGTTCATGCTCTCGATGCATGGAGAGATTCCTTTAACATATTAACCAGGAGTGGAGTTAAAAGAGCTATATTCCATTGGTATACTGGACCAGAGGACTTATTGAAAGATATTGAAGGTGCTGGTTATTACATAACAATAAACCCCTCTGTATCTTTTCAGCAAAAACATTTGAGGGTATTAGAAAAGGCCCCCTTAGAGATTATTCTAACCGAAAGTGATGGAGGATATGAGTATAGAGGTAAAATGCTTGAACCTACAGATATCCCTATAGCTCTAAAGATAATCTCTAAGGTCAAAGCTGTTGAAGAGGAGGAATTAAAACGTATAATAGAAAGGAATTTTAAAAATGCATTTGGTGGTGATTAGAGATATCAAGTGGTATAGCAGTTGTTACTGGAGCTTCTAAAGGAATAGGTAAGTCTGTGGCAAAAGCACTTAAGGGTGAGGGTTATACTGTTGTGTCATTATCTAGGTCGAGGTCTGAAATAGGAGATTTAATCTATGAAGTAGATGTAACTAATAGGGAGGAAGATTTTAGAATAATAAATGAGGTACTGAGTAAGTTCGGTAAGATAGACGTCTTAGTTAATAATGCAGGTTTTGGAATCTATGGGTCCTTTCTTGAAACGTCTCTTGACGAGGAGGAATATATGGTGAAAACTTTGTTCTTAGCTCCAATTTACTTTACTAAAGCTGTATTACCACATATGGTTAAGAGAAGAAGCGGAAGTATCGTAAATATAGTTTCAGAGGCTGCATACGTTACTACTCCTAAGTTATTGATCTATTCTGCTGCTAAATCTGCTTTAGCCAGTTTTACTAATGGATTATGGGCTGAAATGAGAAAGTATAATGTTAAAGTGAGTGGAATTTATCCAGGACCGGTTAAAACTAACTTTACCTCACACCCATCTTTTAGTAAAAATACAGCATCAATTTTTGATAAATATGCTGTAGAACCGCAAGAGGTAGCTAATGCGGTTATAAAGGGGATAAAGACCGGTAAAAGGGAGATATATGTGCCGTCTAAGCTAAAGATTGATCCCTATATTCTTAAACTTTCTATGGCTTCCCAGAGTTTCACATATGGGATAGTTTCGAAATATTTTGGTTAGAATGTAAATCCGATATTTTGTGTATGCGAAAGTTATAGTATATTTTAAGATTAAATGATACTCGTTATAAAATCTTCATTTTATTACAATCATTTATTAAAGAATAATGAAGATTAAAGTAAAGACCCTTCAGTTTTATTAATTTTGTTATAAAGGAATTAAGTATGCGTGTATTATGCTCTATTAGGACTCTACTATTGCTATTGTTGGTTGGGTTAAGTTTTGTAACTTTAACATCAGGTGGTCTAATATTTCCAACTTCTACCCTACCAAATTTACCAATACCATTAAGCCAATCAACTGCAGTATATTATAATGGGAGTATTTACGTTATAGGTGGCTTGACTTCAGGTGCGCTCTTTGTCAGTTCAGTATATGTTTTTCAAAATGGGAAATGGATTGATGGTCCTCCTTTACCTTTTCATTTAGCTGAAGCTGGTGGTGTAGTTTTAAATAATAACATCTATGTTGTGGGCGGGCTAAATGAGAGCGGAATTTTTGGTGGTATACTTGTATTCAATGGAAATAGTTGGTATACTATTTCTACTTCAATGCCAGTTCCTGTTTATGGCGCGGTTGTTTTTGCATATAATAACCAAATATATGTGATTGGTGGTATGAACACAACAGGTTTTACTTTAAGCCCACCATCACGTTTGATTCAGGTATACTCATTAAATACTAACTCGTGGAGGATAATAGGTTATGCACCAGAACCGATGGGGTATTCTGGCTACTATTTTAATGGTAATGCCCTATATGTTGTAGGAGGTTATATAGGTTATGCTAGTGGATCAAACCAGGTATATATGTATTTTCCTTCCAATAACACTTGGGTTTCATTACCTCCCCTGAAAACTAATGTGTATGCTAATGCTGTTGGATATTACGGTGGAATTCTCTATGGTGTAGGCGGTTATTATTACAATAGTCTAGGTCAATTCATACCAGGTGCTATATACTATATGAACACTTCATGGAAGCTATCTGACTTTAACGAGAATATACCTACCGTATATAGTGCATATGTTCAAGTAGGAAATAAGTTATATATCATTGGAGGCCTAGATGCAAGTAAGGGTTTTGTAGCTACTTCAGCTTTTCAGGAGGTATCACTAATTCTTCCACCACCAAAGCCTGTAATTAGATTCGCTCAGGCTGGTAATAATAGTATAAGTTTATCTTGGTATGATACCAACACAAGTGGTTACTATATACAGTGGTGGAGTTCTATAGATAATAACAAGTCTACCATAAATGTAGGCAATGTTTCTTCTTATCTTTTCATTAATTTGACCAATGGTGTGACGTATTATTTTAGAATTATACCGTACAATCAAGCCGGTAATGGTACAAGCTCAGATATTATTTCCTTAACACCTGGAGCTGTTCCTGATTCGCCGTCTGTGAAGGTGATTGTTGGGGATAGGAACGCTACAGTAATATGGTCTAAACCATATAATGGAGGTTTTCCAATTCTAGGTTATTATCTTACAGTAAAAACAGATAATTCGTCATACACAATAAATGTAGGTAATGTAAGTAAATACACTCTTACTAACTTAACACCAGAAGTCCTATATGAGGTTATGGTTGTAGCTTACAATAAGCTTGGAAATAGTAGTCCTGGTATAGTTAATTTCGTCGCATTAACCACAGCATCTATATCAGTAAGTGTATACAAAAAGGTCAATGGTGTTTTAATTTCATGGAATAAAACTGAAAATACTACGTATAATTTACTTATATCCGATAAGAAGGGAAAGATTATAGTAAATATTACGACTACGAATACTTCGTACTTTGCGTACATTCCATATGGAATATATAATGTGACTATAAGGGCTACAAACCAAGTAGGAACTAACTCTACATCTTTTCCTATAGTGTTTTATATACCACCATTCATTCCATTGGTAAAATTCTCCATAGGTAATAATTCTATTCTGAATTTAAAATGGAATAATGTCACCGGTGCCACGTTCTACTTAGTTTATGTTAATACGACCTTAATAGCTAATGTTACTACGGATTCATATTCGCTGAATCTAACTCCAGGCTTCCATGTGATAAGAGTAGTAGCAGCTAATCCAATTTATAATTCTTCACCCGCTAGTTTGGGTATATTAATTCAACAGCATAGTGTGACTTCTAGCATCACCACAATCAATACGATCATAGATACTGTAACTACTGTGATGTCGGGAATTAACATTAAGACTGCTGTTATTATAATCGCTGTTGTCATAGTGGTCTTAGCCATTATAGCTTTCCTTCTAAGAAGGGGAGGTGGTTATGGGGCCGCCGGGATTTGAACCCGGGACCACCAGCGTACTGGTGGTTAGGGAAATATCCCCAGGCTGGCATCCTAGTCCAAGCTAGACTACGGCCCCACTCTAACTTAAAAGTCATTTAAGGTTTAAAAATTAATGCTTTTATAATACTATTACTTTCGGCATACTCTCTAACATCCTTTCATTTTCCTTAAATTCTTGTCTTATACATTAGGTTAAAGTGGTAATACATGGTGTTCAGAATATATAAATAAACTGAGAAGATTTACAAAGGGATTGAGCTGATGCCGGTAAAATATGTTTGCAGAAATTGTGGATATACACTTTATAACTTTGATAAAGTGGGGCAAGACTTTTATGGCGTTAGAACACCCTCAGAGATACGATCAATATTTGGTGGTAAGTGTCCGAGATGTGGTAAGCCCTTAAATGCTCCCGCAATTGAGGATGTCAAGATCATTATGAAAAAGAAGATCACTATAACAATAGAATGATTTTTTCTAAAGGATAACCAAGTGAATACATTTTTGCAAGTTCATATCTTTTGAACCAAGATAAGATGGAAGTCACATTTTTAGGATTTGGTTTAATAGTTGCTGAATCATAATCAATTATATACGCATCTTTTTCATTAACTAATACATTCTTGTAGGGTCTCGATAATTCTTTATGTTCTATTCCCTTTAGCTCTAACATTCTCGCCTTCATAAGTATTTTTCTAATGGTTTCGATATTCTCTTGCCTAGTTAAATGTCTTCCCCTAATGTACTCCATCAATATGAAGTTTTCTCCATAAAGATAAACTTTTGGTGAAACTGGATAGGCAAGTTGTTGGATTTTTGCCTCAATCTTTAATGTTTCTTTTGGCGAGTCAGTCCTTCGAATTTTAATTACCTTATTCTCGTCGAATAAAGCTACTATTCCAGTTTTTCCCTTTCCTATCACATTTATATCTGGTCTTAACTTAACATATCCGAAGGAATAGAGTGAGTTTATACCATTTGCCCTTAGTTCTTTTTCAATCTCTGCAGAGTATAAAGGGTAAATAAAATATTTAATGTCAATACTTTTCATGTCTGCATCCATGTAGGTCTCTTCCTTAGAAATTTATGTAATTCTTTGTCGTCCTGATTTATCTCAGAAAGCCACGTCATTTCCACAGAGAAATTCTCCTTAAAACTTAAGTTATTCAGTACAATTTTCTCTAGGTTCGTTTCTCTTCTTTTCTTAAGCGAGTATAATCTTCCGTCTTCTCCTACCCAAACATACTTGTTTTTTCTCATGAAATTATCTACACCATTCACGTAAAAGTAAGGTCCTTGATTTAAGTAATATCTGGAGATATTCTTGTCTTCGATTTGAACAGCGATTTTAACTGTTTGAGAGTTTCCCCATGCTCCTATGTCTATGAGTGAAAAACCTGCTGTCTTTATGGCATTCTTTAATTTTTCCACGTTCTTCCATACTTGTCCCCATATTATATCCTCTACACTTTTTTCCTTAAATTCAACCTTAATTAATAAGATATCTCCTATAATTTCCTCTGCCTTGATCTCAGTGGGAAAGAAAAACTCTATGGATGGTCTTTCAATGAAAATTTTTGATGCTAATGAAAAGACCGCAATATTCCTTAATGATACAGCTGATGCAGTATTTCTTTTAGGATCTACGGGATCTGGTATTTGTAATGGTTCATCAAAGTCTCTTTTTGGTTCAACTAGATTTAGTTTTATGGGTGGCTTCCAGGTCTTTGCACTTTCTAACACTTTTCTGAAATTGCCATAATAGATAGTTAGTAATTCTGCCACATATCCAGAAAAGCCTTTTACCTTTATTTCAGCTCCATAGACTCCTATTCCTTTCATAAATTGTTTTAATAGTCTCACTTCATCTTTTCCCTTTTCATCTAAGTGAGTGGTCACAAACTTAGTATGAAATGGAGTTCTATCTGCTGCAGTTATTACATCCTCTCCGCTATCTATCTTTAATGCGGGTACAACGTCTACTTCTACGTTATTTATTTTCAGAATAAGGTAGGGATGTTCTGCAAATGCAATTTCGTAATTTAGATCTTGAAATAACTGAATGAGTTCTTTGAGAGATTTTTCCCTTAGATATTCTTTTCCTACTTCTTTTGGATAAAATACAAAAATATCAATATCAGTGTCTCCCTTAAGCCAAGTACCTTTTCTAAAGGAACCTTGTATTTGTGCATCAAATCCCTTTAACCTGGATAAGACTTCCTCAGCCACTTTCTCTAATCGTTCTCTGTCTTTATCATCAGGTCTTATTAGTTCTAAAACTTTCTCCTCCACTGACATTTGACTCCACTTCCAGTAAAGGTTCGTATATGGGACCTTTTTGTGTTAACGTACTCTTATATAAAGTAAATTTCTCCACAGTAAATTCTCCGAAGTCTGTGCCTTGGTACTCATTTATGACTTGGATTAGATTTTGCATATTTCTAGGTCCTCTAACTCTTCCTATTGTTAAGTGGGGCGAAAATTCTTTCTCTTCATCTGGTCGAATTCCTCTATTAACTAACTCTTTATAGATCGAGCCACGTATCATTCTTAACTCAATTGCCCCTTCATCTATTCCTACCCAAACTACTCTGGGTTTTCCAAGACTTGGAAAAGCTCCTGTACCGTGGAGCCTGACCTTAAATTTGTTAAAGGAAATTCTCTTTAATCCATCTTTTATTAATTCCAATTTATTTTCATGTACCTCTCCAATAAATACAAGTGTAATGTGGATATTCCAAGGTTCTACTAGTTTAATATCAGCCCCAGTTCTACTTATAGCCTGCATTAACTCGTTTATTTTTTCATAGTTTGGCACATTAATACCTGTGAAAAGTCTTAGCAACTTTAAATTCCCCTATTCTGACATTTTCTGTGGTCACTAATTAAAATAATTGCAATTACCGGTATGCCTGGTTCTGGTAAGGGGCAGTTGAGCGACTTATTTCGGAAAAGAGGAATAAAGGTCATTGTAATGAGCGATGTGCTCAAAGAGAAATATTATAGAGATGCTAAACCGGGTGAAAGACTAATGGATTTCGCAAAGAGGATGAGAGAAATATTTGGCAAAGGCGTTGTAGCGAAGCTCTGCATAGAGAAATTAAATGGGACAGAAGACGTAGTTGTCATAGACGGGGTAAGAAACTGGGAGGAAATTGAGGAATTCGAAAAGGTTGGAAAAGTTATAATCATAGCTGTTCATGCATCACGTTCTGTCAGATATAGTAGATTGATGAATAGGGGAAGAGAGGACGATTCTACGAGTCTACAGGATTTAATGAAGAGAGATTTTGATGAGTTACAGATGGGTATAGGTACTGTCATTGCTCTGGCAGATTATGTTATTACTAATGACTCGAGCATAGAGGAATTTAATAAGAGAGCGGAAGATTTAATCAATAGATTATAATGACTAGGGTAATAGTGGAGGCTGTAGTTAAACCCTCAGAAGATAAGGACAAAGTTATTAACGCAATACGAAATTTCTTTGATTTTGATAAGATTAGAGAAGAAGAACATGGTATGGAAAAGCTACTTATAGCTGAGTCAAACAGCCTTACATCACTGCTAAAACTTCATAGATTATTGAGAGAACAGAGGATACTTGATGCCGCAAGAAAGTACTTAATGAAGAGTATTGTTGGGTCGAGAATAACTTTTATGCTGAATAAACAAGTTGCAGCTATAGGCAAATTATCATTTATAGATAAAGAACACGAATCGCCTTTAGGTCCCATAAAAGTCACTATCGATTATAAGGATCCAGTGATAGTCGTAGATTGGTTGACGCCCAAAACCGCAAAGGGTGTTCCGTTATGGGAAAACGCTATTCCTCCTGAAGAATAAAATATGATAACGGTTCAGGTAAAAATGTTCTTTCAAATATCTTCTTTGCTTCTTTAAGCAAAGGTTCAGTGGTTTGATATCTTCCACTTATATGGTATAGGGCTAGCCTCTTTACATCAGCCTTTGAAGCTATTTCAGCTGCATCGGTACAATTTGAATGCCCGTAATCATGGGCTTCCCGTTCATTAAGGAATGTGGAATCGTGAATCAGTAAGTCAACTCCCTTTATTGCATTCAATACGCTATCGCATGGTGCAGTGTCCCCTGTATATGCGATGCTTAATCCTTTCTTCACGTACAAATAGTCTTCAGGTAGAAAGACTTTTGTATCTATTTCTACTCTTTTCCCCTCTTTCAGTTTTCTTATAATTCTCCAGTCTGTTATCCCCTCTTTCTTTAACCTTTCCGCATCTACTTTTGTTTTATCCTTCTCCTTTATTAAAAAGCCATAGGACTCTATTGTGTGACATGTCCTAAATGTTGTTATAGTTAAATTTTGATCCTCATAACTTTGTATAAATTCGGTTTCGAATCCTGGTTTAAAGTAAGTATGTTTGGAGCTTGATTTTAAGTAATCCTGTAAAGTTGTGGGTCCCATTAAAAGAAGCTTTTGTTGTCTCGAGTACATAGCCATAGTTTGGATGATTCCTGGTAATCCTAATACATGGTCGCCATGAAGATGAGAGATGCCTATTAAGTTAAGTTTCATGAAGCTTATCGAGTGTTCAATCATCTTATTTTGGGTTCCTTCGCCACAATCTAATAGTATTTCAAAGCCCTCTCTCCTTATTAATATTCCTGGAAGCCCACGTTTGTTGGGTGCTCCTCCGCCAACACCTATGAATATTATCTCAAACATTACTTTCTTACAACATATATAGCCCTGCTTAAACTTTTATGCTCATATACAGTGTGAATTTTTATCTGTTTAAATCCATAACTCTTTAGAGTATCTCTCCAATCAAACCTAGAATCAGTGGTAAAAATTAAATTTTTTGTAACATTTGATGCCTCTGCAAAGAAGTTCTGATAAAGTTCTGATAATCCTTTGGGAGTAAAAGATCTACCGTAAGGTGGATCTGTAACTATAGCTTCACTTCTTGTTATGGGTAAGGTATTAGTATCTGCATGTATTAATTCACATTCATAATGAAAATAATCCAGATTAATTTTAGTATTTTTAATCATTTGTTCATCTATATCTATGCCAATACATTTAAGTCCTAACCAATTGGCTTCAATCAGTATAGTACCAGTTCCTACAAATGGATCCAGCACATTAGACCTAGATCTGGAAAGATTTATCATAAGCCTTGCCAGTTCGACGTTAAGTGATCCAGATCTGGTGTAGGGACGTTTTGAATGTCTAGCAATACTTTCTGTGTCTTTTTCAGCATATCTTTCACCAACTACTATTTGTCCTTCAGAAACTATTACATCTAATTTATTACATCTTTTCGATAGATTTATAGACTTAATTAATTCCTCATAGACGTTTTTCGCATATTCTTTATCTTCTCTAGAAGGGACGTGAAGATCAACGGAGTAACAGTTACCCTTTATATCTCCCTTTATCTTTTCAATATCATTACCTACACTTATCAATTTGCCTGATACTTTAATAAGAGCTGATCTTTTTGCTATATACGGATCTCCTTCGTATAATGATATCCCATAAAAATAGGAAATGTCTTTACCGTTTAGTGCTCTTAGTTCGTCTAACGCTAAAAATATATTACTTAGATTTAAGATAGCGTAGTTCATATTTTTCTCGCTATTGATTCTGATACGTCTACTATCGTTACCTTACTCGTATCTTGAGGTATGGTATTGGTTGTTATAATTTCCTTTATCCCTGCGTTAATCAATCTATCATAAGCATTCTCGACGAATAGGGAGTGGACTGCAGTGGCTATTACTTTTTTTGCTCCTTTTGAGTAAGCTATTTGTGAGGCTTGAACCATGGTACCTCCTGTACTTATTATGTCGTCAACAAGAATGACCTCCTTGCCATCTAGTCTTAAATCTGGCAAGTTCGTGACTCTAACTTCTCCTGTGGTTAGATCTCGCTGTTTTTCTAGGTAACTATAGTCACACCCAAGTTCTTGAGAAAGTCTTTTTGCTCTGTTTAATGCCCCCTTATCTGGGGCAAGAACAAAAGGATTAGTCACTTTCCCATTTATTACCCTCGCAATATCCGGTATAGGATCTGCGATTTTTACCTCCCCATCAAAGTACTGTAATTCTTCATAATGATGAGGCTCTACTACCATTAATGAGGTTGCGCCTGTCTTTTTGATTAGATTAAGGACAGTTTTTGTACTAACGGCTTCTCCTTCCTTGAATCTTCTATTTTGCCTGGAATAAGCTAGATATGGTATAATTACTGTTATCTTATTAGCTTTCATATCGTTTAACGTTTCCAAGATGAAGAATAGCTCTACTAGATGTTTATCCTGCGGTGGATATAATGACTGTACTACTAGAACGTCCTCTCCCATTAACCTCTCAGGAATTCTAATGTAAGATTCTCCGTCGGGAAAAACTTTATGCTCTATTTTCACTAGCCTGGATACTAGCAATTTAGATAATCTTTCATCTATCCAGTTTGTTGCGGTTCCACCTATGATAATCATTAAAGTATTTAATTCTAACAAGCTTTTAAGATTAAAAGAAATGTACTTTATATTTGTACTAGGAACTGCAGGTTCAGGTAAGACCACTTTAGTTAAGGCTTTACAAGATTATTTGTTAAACAATGAGTTAGACACAGCAATAATTAACCTAGATCCAGCAGTGGAAGTATTGCCTTACAAACCAGATATCGATGCCAGAGAGTACGTTGATGTATATGATGTGATGAATAAGTACGAATTAGGTCCTAATTCCTCACTAGTGATTTCCGTAGATCTACTCTTAACTAAAGCTAAAGAGCTCAAAGAAGATCTAAATCAGCTTCAAGCCAATTACGTTTTAGTTGACACTCCTGGTCAAATAGAACTTTTTGCATACAGGGACACAGGTAAAATATTATCATCGTTTATAAGTGAAGGAAGTAAATCGGTTTCAGTTTTCCTATTCGACTCATATTTAAGCAAAGACCCTAAGAGCTTTCTATCTTTGTTTCTATTATCTAGCTCTATAAAATTCAGAATTGATATGCCACAGATATCAGTATTATCTAAGGTTGACCTCCTAAGTAGTAGTGAATTAGAGAGGATGAGGAGTTGGATTGAAGATGGATCTATAATAGATGAATTAGGTTCCATTGATGAATATTCTTTTGAGCTTGTAAAGACTATCGTGGAGAACTTAGAGAGTTTTCCTATCCCTGTATCTTCAACTAATTTCAGTGGATTAGACCAATTATATGCCGAAGTTCAAAAGGTCTTAGCTGGGGGAGAGGATTTTGAAACAGAGGAACCGAACCCCAGGCTTTAAAATTTTAACATAAATTATATTTTACTTGACATGAAAGTTAAAGTAGTAGATGCCTTAGGGTTTTCTTACATTTTTAAGACTTTATCGCAGTATGTGAGCGAGGCAACTCTTCTGTTTGGTAATGATGGGTTCAAAGTTAAGGGAATGGATCCTTCTAAGGTTGTTTATATCGACATATTCGTGCCTAAAGATTACTTTGAGGAATATAATCTGGAAAACGAGATGAAAATTGGTGTGAGCTTGAAGGACGTTAATGAAGTAATAAAAAACGTATCTAAGGAAGACATATTATATTTAGAACTTGAAAAAGATAAGATCATGTTTACATTAGACGGCGAGTACCTAAGAACGTTTTCTTTACCCGTCTTATCTCCTGATGAGGTTGAAACTCCAAGTATAAATCTCGAATTTCCATTTAGAGCTAATATACTGACTTCCACCTTTGGTGATCTTTTGGACGAATTTGACCAAATAGGGGGTGACTCAATCAGGTTTAAAGCACAGAACGGAAAACTTTATCTTTCTGTGATGGGCGATATGGGAGAATCTATTGTGGAGCTTAGCTTAGAAAATGGTGGCTTGTTGGAAAGTACAGGAACTGATGCAGAGAGTTTGTACGGTCTTGAGCATGTTTCAAACACTACTAAGATGAGAAGACCTTCGGATACGTTAGAAATTGCATTTGGTTCGCAATTACCATTAAAATTAAGATATAATCTTCCAAAAGGGGGTTATGCAGATTTCTATATCGCTCCAAGGTCAGAGTAAGATTATTTATCAGATTTTTAGAAGTTATTACGAGAATGCTGTATTAGATTTACCACAAGATATAGAGCTTAGGGAATTCGCATATCAACCCTTCAATTCTGACACGTACGTCAGGCATTTAACCTTTTCAAGTGTGGACGAATTAAGAAGTTTCATTTTGTCTAATGTTCCACTTCATTTGTATTTCTCAGCAGCAAGATACCAGATTCCATCTGCCAAAGAAATGGAGCAGAAAGGTTGGTTAGGATCCGATCTACTATTCGATCTTGATGCTGATGATATATGTGAGATTAATGTAAGAAGGTTTTGTAGCGGAATGGAGATTTTATCTGAGACCTGCGATGGTGAGGTTAGGGAGATAAGTGAAATTACAGTTGATTGTATTAATAGAGTTTTTGAAAATGCTCTAGTTTTAAAGGATATTCTGATACAGGACTTTGGGCTTAAACCTAGGATCTTCTTCTCTGGAAACAGGGGGTTCCACATTAGAGTAGATTGTTATAATGAATGGGCGAATCTGGATTCAGAGGATAGAAGGGAGATAGCTGAATATATAATGTCTCCTTCTCCGCCTTATGAGTCAAATTCTGAATCAGGCCCTGGATGGTTGGGCAGATTTGCTAGAGGTATAAATGGAGTTAAGATAGACGAACAAGTCACTGTAGATCCTAAAAGATTGGTGAGAATACCTGGCTCCCTGAATGGTAAAGCAGGTCTTAAAGTTATTGAAATTGTAAATGATAAGTTTGAATATGACGAGTATCTATCTCCTTTTGAGGGAATTGTAGCATTTCAATCTAACCTTTCAGGAAAATTTAATGTATTAGGACATGAAATTCAATTGAGGAGAGGAGAAATAACCAAACTATCAGCAAAAACTGGAGTTTATTTAGCACTCAAGGGCTATGGGGTGATAAAAGCACATGTTAGATGAAATGGTAATGAATGAGCTTAGGAAAGAAGAGGAGATCTCTGAAATACGCACAGAGGACTTAGAAAAATATATTCATAACCTGAGAAAACTTAGAGTAAAATTTGCTGATGATATTCATAAAGCTGAAGTTTCTGTTTATGAAGAATTGGCAGAATCACTTTTTGAATTAAGAATTTCTAAAGTTGTAGAGTCCATTCAGCCTAAAGGATTCGACAAAGAATTACTAGGTCTAATTTCTATGATGAAAAATATTTATAAGAATTATCTATCTGGTAATTACTATACTAAAGACGGAAAAATATTGTGCAAAGTTGTAAATCCACTTACCTATAACAACATCACGTTAAATTCTGGTGATTTTATTCTTCTACCTCTACATCTTGTCCTATTACTATCGACCGCTGGATTTATTACTCCTTTAGAAGTAGTGAATAGGGATGAAAGTTCCTAAAGTTATTAAGACCTATTGCCCTAAGTGTAAGACCCATACTGAGCACTCAGTCTCACTATACAAAGGTGGCAAAAGAAGGAGTTTAGCTGAAGGTCAGAGAAGATATGAGAGAAAGAATGTAGGTTACGGTAGCAAGAGAAAACCAGAGCAAAAAAGATTTGCAAAGACGACTAAGAAACAAACATTAGTGCTAAAATGCCAGAAATGTAGTTATACTATTGTAAAGGAAGGTATGAGGTTAAAGAAGTTAGAGTTGGTAGAGGTGGTCAAATGAAGGCAAAGTTTAAAATTCTTATACCGGAGCCCAAGAGCAAATTTATCAGAGTTAAATGTAGGCAATGCAATAATGAACAGGTGATATTCTCTAACGCCACATTTCCAGTAAGGTGTTTATCGTGTGGGGCTCAAATCGTAATCCCCAAGGGTGGTAAAGCAAAAATAGAGGGAGATACAGTAAGAATACTAGGTTAAAATGATATACAACAGAAACAAGTTCCCATCAGACGGAGAAGTTTTAGTTGCAACGGTAAAACAGATTTTTGATTATGGAAGTTATGTTTATTTAGACGAGTATTCTAATCTCCAAGCTTTTCTACCTTGGAGTGAGATAAGCAGTAGATGGGTAAAAAATATTCGAGATGTATTAAAAGAAGATAGAAAAATAGTTGTAAAAGTAATAAGAATAGATAGGAAAAAAGGAACAGTTGACGTTTCCCTTAAAAAAGTTACAGAAGACGAAAAGAAGAAAAAGATGATGTTATGGAAGAAGACACAAAGAGTTGATAAGATATTGGAAATAGTTTCACAAAAATTAGGTAAAAAAGAAGACGAGGCGTGGAGAGACATTGCCTTTAAATTGGAGGAGAAATACGGAAATGCCTTTGACAGCCTTTTGAAAGCCTATAAGGAGGGAGATAAGATACTTAAAGATGCCGGAGTTCCAGACATATGGATAAAACCACTGATGGAAGAGATAGGTAAACACATTGAAGAGAAAAAAGTGAAAGCCAGTGATGTAATATCGTTAAGGACTATTGATCCTGGTGGTGTTGAAAAAATCAAAAAAGTAATTGACACTGCAGTTGAAAAAATAGATGACCTTGATGTAGAAGTTAAAATATATACAATAGGTGCTCCCAGGTATAGGATTGATGTGATAGGTACAGATCAGAAGTTGGTATCAAATGCTTTACAGGAACTAATCAACTTGATTAAGGAGATAAGCCAGCATGAAAACGTAACGTTTTCGGTGGTTAAGAAGTGAAATCCAAAATAAGAAGATGTAATAAAGACTATACTTATACGATGAGCGAAAGATGTCCTACTTGTGGTGAAAAGACATTCATACCAATACCTCCTCGTTTTTCTCCCGTCGATAAATATGTAAAATATAGAATCGAATTAAAAAAGGGTGTAAAGTTAAGCTGTTGAAATTGTAGGTGGAATTATAACGTTTGGCATAACGAATTGATATATATAGACCATAATGTATACTATAGCTTCTCCTCCTAATGCGTTAGTTACGGATAAGGGGAACAATGCTATATACACTGGTTTAAAGTACATTAGATTCACTCTAGGTAAGAGGGCATTGGGATTGTATAACGATGTAGAAGAAGATTGAAGTAATTGAGATAAACTAATAGAGAATGGTGCTTGCACAGGTCCTTGATTCAAGGACTGGATAGCCTCAATGAACATACTACCTATCAAGGAATTATAGGTCTTTGGTGTCCATGCCATAGGTAGCGAGTTGGCTATAATTGAAGCCAATTGAGAATTGTACTGTGCGGCATAACTTGCTGTCTCATTTATATATGTGGTATTTACATAACTGTTTGTATTGTATCCTGCTATTGTAGTCATTGCTCCAATGGCTTTTGCTATATCACCTAGGCTAGTTGTGTATCCGATGAAAGTACCTGGAAAGTTAGTGGGATAGCCTATAAACCATACAGGGTATTGATTGTTAACTATATATTCTGTGACAGCATCATAGGCTACTATGTAAACTGGTCTAGTATAATTTGGATTTCCATAAGGATATAAATGAAAATCATTCTCTAGCACATTAACTGCAAAGCTCTCGTTATTAAGGAACATCTCTGCCATTAATTTTATCTGGGTACCGTTCAACGTGTTATTCTCATCTATAACTGTTCTATTTCCTACAGCATGTATCCAATATCCATAGTCCCACCAGCTTAATATAAACGCATTATTTGGAGTGTTTTGATTTATCCAATCAAGTGCAGAAATCCAAGCGTAGTTGGTTGTCAAGTACGATGTTGAGGAATTAATTAGTGCTTGAGGTGCATACGATGCCTCTACAGCTATACCTGCATCAGCTAATAAGGCAACTCCAATTAAGGTCAGCATTAGTATTGGCGCTATCCTTATTTTCCTTTCCATGAATCTGGAAAAAAGTTCAGCGACAGCTACTCCTGCCAATGCTGCTACTATATATATTGTATAATTAAACAGATAGGGCTGCTCTGAAGTTCCGTATATGCTTGCAGCTCCAAGAACCACTAACCATATTCCAGCCATATCTTGTTTTCTTGTAAGTAAAAAGTAAATTCCAATAATTGAAAGGAAAAGACCTATTCCAAAATCTTGAATCATAGCTGCGATAGATTGTGGAATATATTCTGCTACTGTCCTATCTATTGGAACTGTAAATTGGAAGAATGGATTTATTATAGCGTAGTATCTACTTGGTATAAGTTGTACTTTAAATGCAACTGATCCTAAGACTACAAGGGATACGAGAAGTATTATTGCTGCTCCTATTACTATGTTCTTAGAATCTACAATATCCTTAGGCAGAACTCTTCTTAGATATAGGTCTAAATATAAGAATAGTGGAATTATAAGTAATGCTAAACCGTGAGCTACTTCAGACATGAATCCTATAGTGTTAGGAGAGAGAGATGTTAGAAAAGCTGCTGTTATTCCTGAGATAGTTAATGTTTTCGCAGAGATTTCATCATTTTTATTAAATAGTACTATCAGAAATGCAGCTATAGCTAAACTTATGTCTATATAGGTATATCCTCCCCAAGTTATGTTTGCTAAGAAAATCATTATACCTGCAGGTATTCCGTACAATGGTTTCTTCTTTTTGATTGCTAAACTAAGGAAATATATTGTGAAAAGTACAAAGACGCCTCCCCATGACGTCTTAGGTAGGCTTCCGAGAATATTCTTATAGGTTAATGATGGAGTGAACGCTGTAATTGCAGCAGCTATATATCCACCTACTCTACTATTCGTAATAGATTCTACTGCTAAAAACGCTGCTACTACACCTATTCCGTCAAGCACTATAGGAGATACAAGAGTTAGCGTATAAACGATGTTTTGACCAAATATTGAGTAGAAAGGTACTGAAAATAATGCTACTAAAAATGGGAGTCCTATTGTATTTTCGAGCTCGATAAAGTAACCCCAGGGGAACCATGCATGTACATCTGGGGGCACAGCATACCAGTTACCTCCTGCTTTAACAATTAATAAAGCGTTATAAAAGAGGTACCACGAGTCAAACCCATTTATAGTTTGAGGGAACGCAGTAATGCTAATGATTCGTATAAGTATTGAGAATAGTGCTAGAGATCCAATAATTATAGCATCGAGAAATTTAAACTTATCAATTCTAGCCAGTATACTAGTACTTTGCATCAGATAAGTAGTTTATTTAATATTTATAAGCTTAATCCAGTGGACAAAATTTTTATTTTGGACAACTTAACATACATAACAATGGGCCGGTAGCTCAGCCTGGAAGAGTGCTTGGCTTGCAACCGAGAGGTCCCGGGTTCAAATCCCGGCCGGTCCACTGTGGGGGTGTCCCCAACACCCCCAATGCTAATGTAAGTTTCCACGATCTTGTCCAAAGAGCCTATATAATGCTATTTTACTAGCTGAGAACAGATTAAGTCTAGCTCCAATATTATCCTCTTTATTAAATTTGTCGTATATGTATGTCCATTAATAAATATTTTGAATGATTTAACAGTATCAAACCCGACGGAAATAGTCAATTTAATACGAAATTATATATAAAGTTTACTCTGAATATTTTTTACTTAAAACCACATATTATTAATAGTATAACATTATTTACCTACAAGAATTTTAATATAGAGAGAATGGTATCTACATGTTGTAAAAACTTTCCAGAGAAAAAAAAAAAGCTATAAAAATATAATTTATAATTGATGAAGTACTTCCACCAGATTATGAGATTATTAGTGGTGACTACTATTCTAATACTATCTCAACTGGCACTAAGCAACCAAATAACACAAGGAAGTACAGGGGATCCGATTCCCACTATAAATACTCAGAATGTTACAGCCGTAGTTATAACAAACTGGTTACCGTATAATGCCAGTAATAAATATATTTTATCTGCCGATCAAGTAAGCGTCTATTTTGGCAATGGTATAAAGCTATTGGATGGCCAAGTGTTGCTACCTGTATTTGTGGTTAATTATGGAAGAGTCGCAGCTAGTGGTGGATGTTGGTATGAAGATGATGGAGGATTAAGTGATCCTAACGGACCTACAATGGTCCAATATATAAACATAACAAATCAGCCATCTAACACTTTTATTTATGAAGTGAGTCCCAATAACTATTGGGAATATAATGTGACTGGAACCACTAGCCAGAGTACGCAGCTTTCATTAAGCCTAAACGTTATGAACGAAGCTGGTGTATCTCTTACCTCGGGTGTTAGTGAAACATTCTATATATATAATATTGTAGGCCAGACATATCTACCAACAGGAACTAATCCAAACTATGTAGAAGGATGGAAATGGGCACTTAATCAGCCAGGCACTAATTCCGAAGCTCAAACTGACTGGAAATGGCCTACAAATACTATCATATTGACACCTGCAATGCAATCAACAAACGGCTATTATAATGCGTATCCTATTAACTTCGTAGCAATGACGATAGGTAATTTCTGGGATTCATGTTATCCTTGGAGTACTCAGTCGGTAGGAGCAGGATGGACTATCTATTTAGGAGGTGGTTAATGTGAATACCTGGAAAATAATTTCATTAGCATTAATTGTAATAGTGGTGATCGAAAGTGTTTTCTTATTTACTACTATTCAGCAAAGTAGAAGTACTTCCGGTAGTAATACTGTTATAACTCCTGTGGAGGCTTCTTCACCTATTTATCGACAAAACCCTTTAGTAGGTCAGTATCCTTTCCTAATAAAAAGCGGAATTAAGTTCTATAACTTAACTAATCTTACCATAGTTACAGCTTTCGTAATATTAAATATATCAAAGATTGAAGTAAGTAAGGACTGGTTCTTACTTTACTCGCCAATAAATCCCAGTAGTGTGGTTCCAAGTTCATTTTTAAATAATCCGTTACTTAATATATCGCTGATCAATGCGACTGTATTTTATATGAATGGACATGAGTACCTTAACATCACAATAAAGGTTTACAAACCTGCAATAAATGAACTTTCAAGTGGAGGTTCAACTTTTCTACTAGATAATGGTTCAGCAAGGTCAGCCACAGTATTAGATCCACTCTATAGGACTACTTTCCTGTGTGTGGTTTTTAAGCCTTTAAACCAATCAGAAGTAGAGCTTGAATTCTACGTTACCCCTGTAAAGAATTCAGGAGGAGTACTAACTCCTTTGTATACACCGAATGATTGAGATAAATTATTTTTTCTATCAAGTGATATTGTTTTTTGTATAATTAAGTCCTACACTATTTCTAAATATGGTCTTTATTTACAGTAACTACATAGTTATCATACCCTGTAATTTATGTTTCCTTCTGTACATAACAAGTTATAACTAACTTAGACCTTATTCCTCACTAGGTATACCACCAGCGGCGATGAATATAAAAGTTTGTAAATTAGAAAAATTACCTGATATAAAACTATATTTCCCTCTTAGTGATTAATTGAGTTTATTCTATATGAGAATTGATATTAAAGAGCATATTGATAAGAAGTACTCTGATGTTTCTGGATTGATAGCAAAGAGTACTGGGATTATAATACCACTAGTTGAGCCTATGTTCTGTGCTATTCTAAGGTTCTCAGTCCTTTCGCCTTTACTGATAAGATACCGTGGTACTACTGCTGTTAGGCTTAGAGAAAATGGGGCAAACATCAGGACTGCGTAAGGAAATATTGTAAATGTGAGTACTCCAGTTATGAGTGTTGTAGTTGAGGCTAACACTGTTGCTAATTTGTAACCAATATTAGCTCCTACTAAAGGCAATAGGATATAAGTAAATATGGAAAGGATATATGATGGGAGTAGGAGGTTAACTAACCCTTCTTTTTCCAGTATGGAAGGGATAACTTGTAGTAGAAACCCTGGTGTCATTGCTGAAAAGTAGAGGAGTAATGAGGTAAATTTTACTGAGTTCCTCTTCTTTCCCTCTTGTACTTTTCTTTCACTTTTTCTTTCAAATTTTTTAATACCTATTTCTCTTATACCGAGTAGAGAAGCGGCTATGATTATTATTCCACTTAATATGTTTATCTCATTCCAATTGTGTATTAGGGAGTATGATATGTAGGATAGTAGCCATCCTATACTTCTTCCTGCTGTTGTTATTCCGGTCATTAGGTTTGATTTAGAGGCTTTATCTAGAGCGTAGGTTATTGTGAGCCCAAATATTATCCCTATAAGAAACCTTACAATAAAGAGAAGGTTTATTTCGTCTTGTAAAATTGTCAGTATTCCCAGTATAATAAAGGGTATTGAAAATGATTTAACGTGGGTGTAAATGAACCCACCAACTACTCTTGATAGGTATGGTAGAGAGAGTATAAGAAAGACCTCCCAATAGGGCAAGTACTTACTTAGGTCATTAACAAAAAAAACTTGGGTATGTTAATACATATGTGGTAAGAGAATAAGCTAGTACAGATAAAAAAGAAAAAGGCATCATCTTTATTTTATCACTTTTTCTCTGGATATGTCCGTTTAACGTCTCCTGCCTAAGAAATTTAGGTACTTTGTAAAGTTTTCTCATCGATATAGGTGTTTTTAAAAATATGGGATAGTTGGCAGAAAGAGATTTTTGAGAAAAACATACAAATAAGTAAGATAGAAGGATAGAGTTAATCGTTTATGAAATTACAATCTATAATTGAATGAATTCTATTACATATCACTATTTTTGTAGAAGATAACAGAATTTTATGAATAAAATTAAATAAAATTAAAATTATAATTTTGGAAAAACTTATAACATCTAAGTAATAATACTATCTTGATGAAACTAGTTATATCTTGTATGGATAGAAGATTAAATAGATATTTAGCAGAAAATTTCAATGACTCCATTGTTATTAGGAACGCTGGGGCTAATGTAAATTCTCTTAAAACAACTCTAATCAAGTACAAAAATCTCATTGACGAAGTTGTGCTTTTACCTCACACAGATTGTGGAGCAATGAAAGTAGTATACTCAAATATAGTTGAAGGTAAGAAAGCCACTTCCACAGCTGTAGAAGATAAATTAATTAAACAGTTTACTAAGACGAAATTTTCTAGCCTTAATGAACTTGAAGGGTTAAATCTAAAACTTCAGGAAGAGAATCTCAGAAAAATATTTTCAGCACCAGTTAGAGCAGAGTTGATTGACGTCAATAAAATATCCTTTGAACAGTCAAAGGAACCTTTCTCAGTTTATGTCACTTCCCCGGGTAAGCCTATAGATTTAGGGTCAAGCGTTTACATCATTTCGTCGGACGAGAGTGAAGTTTGGGACAGTCTAGATATTGCTATATACGTGATGAGAATTAACAAAATAAAGAGTGAGAATCAAAATCTCTTAGATCAAGTAAGAAATAGATACCCATCTATAGCTGTAGAAAAACTAAGTAACAGATAATTTAGCCAGTAGTAAAAGTAGATAGGATATTTAATTTTGATCTATTAATAATTACGTGTATATTTATGATGAGCGATGGGCGGCTTGATTTGTGAAGACATATTGACCTAAAAGCTGAAATATTGTGATTTGAAAGATCTGCACAAACAGGTGAAGTTATTTTTACGTCTACGGAATGACCATAAGTCTTTTAAAACTAAGTTTCTATGATATAAATGGGCCCGTAGCTTAGCCTGGTAGAGCGTCCGGCTGATAACCGGAAGGCCGTGGGTTCAAATCCCACCGGGCCCATGAGAGGGTCCTCCAATGCAGTTCCTCCCCATACTTTTCGTTCTATTAGCATCAGGAAGTTTCTTATCTTACACATTAAGTTCCTATGCCATAGGAAATGGTACAGCGAATATCTATCATTATGTACTTAATGCGACATCCACAGGGACTGAATATAATGTAAGTGTGTTTCTGAACTGGAGTTATTCTAATCTCTATGAGTACGTAAATAAATATGATTACTCAACATTTCATAAAAATTTTCAGGTACCAGATCTATATTATATATTTTATCATAGTAATCCATCTACCTTAGCATACATCCTCCTTTTCAATAATGTCACGTTAACTACTTATAATCTAGGAGGTAACCAGATTCCTGCAATAAAATTCTACAATGGCGATAATTATCTAACTGTTTCAGCTCAATACGGTGTAATGCTACAAGGATTTGCCAAGAACTATGCAGGTCCTTCAGCTGGTACCTTAAATGTATCAATATCACTAAATAGCTACAAGAACTTACCAAGTTTCGTAAGTAATGCAAACATGTACACATTAAACGTGAGTTTTATGCCTAACCCCTCTGCTTTAAGTTATACATTATATCTAGTCTCCCCTGAGGCTAAGATATCAGGCTCAAATATGTATGTTAGTAAGGAGATATCTATAGCATATCTGAGTATCTTATCAAAAGGGTTTACCACTATAATTATACCTTCAGCTTACAGCATCGTGAGACCGATTGGAGAAGTTATAATTAATCAGACCAATTATTATTACTTTTATCTTAACGGCACTCTAACTTATTATGGAACTTACTTTACACCTAAATATTATAATTCTACCACTCCTTTCACAATAGATACGATTGGGAAATACATTGTTATTTTTTTCCCTACTGGTGGTAATATAACAGTATTTCTGAATAACGGAAATAATCCTCTATATGGAGTAAAAGTTACAGGGGAAACAGGAAATAAAAATACGCCCTTAAGCTTATATCTTATTATTATAGGAGTAGTTATAGTATTGGTTGTTGCTATAATAGTTCTAAGATTTCGTAAGGTGTTTTAGCAACTGGTATTCCAGCATTCTTGAAGGCATTTATTTTACTATCAAATGTACCCATACCCATATAAACTACTGCTCCTGCATGTCCCATTCTTTTCTCTCTTGGTGCTGTCATTCCTGCAATATAAGCAATCATTTTCTTCTTAATTTTCCCTTCTTTCTTGAGCTTGGCAACTCTTTCCTCCATAGTACCTCCTATTTCTCCTATTACAATAATCTCTTCAGTTTCAGGGTCTTGGTCAAACATCTGAACTACTTCGTCCATAGTTGTTCCTATTATTGGATCTCCTCCTATTCCTATGACTGTTGACTGTCCGATATGCTTTATGGTCTCAGATATCTCGTAGGTTAATGTACCGGATCTAGAAACTATTCCAATCTTTCCTTTCCTAAAGGGTCTGGGCGGTAGTATTCCCAGTAAGGCTTCATCCGGAACTATTAAACCAGGACAGTTAGGTCCAATAATTCTAGTACCCTTTAATTTAGCATACTTAGATATTCTTAACATGTCAAGGACTGGTATATGCTCAGTTATCACTACTATGAGCTTTATACCGTTATCTATGGCTTCATATACTGCATCAGTTGCGAATTTTGCAGGGACAAATATTATACTTGCATCTATTTCATGTTCTTTAACTGCGTCTGCAACTGTATCATAAACAGGAACGTTGTTAACTTTTGTTCCTCCCTTTCCTGGAGTAACTCCTGCAACGATTTTTGTTCCGTATTTGAGCATTCTCTCTGTATGGAAAGACCCTTCTCTTCCAGTTATCCCTTGAACTAGAACTCTTGTGTTCTTATTTATGAGCGTAGAGCATCACCTATACAACTTCTTGCATCTTCATATACGGGTATCCCATTCTCCCTTAAAATTCTTCTCCCTTCTTCCTCATTTGTCCCAACTAATCTAACGTAAATGGGGATTTTCACGATTTTTAAAGCTTCAACTATCCCCATAGCTACTTCGTCACATCTTGTTATACCAGAGTATATGTTCATAACAATTTTCTTTACTTTCTTGTTAGACGCAATATTTATAATAGCTTCCTTAACTCTCTCTCTTCCTGCTCCACCTCCTATGTCAAAGAAGTCTGCAGGATTCCCACCCATAATTTTGACCATGTCCATTGTAGCCATAGTTAATCCTGCCCCATTACCAATTATTCCAACATCACCGTCTAGCTCCACATAGTTTGATTCTGCGGGTTTTCTTCCTAATTTCTGTATTAAGTCTTCATGTCTAAATAGCGCGTTATCCTCAAGAATGACCTTTGAGTCCAATGCTATTATTTTACCGTCATTCGTTACTGCCAATGGATTAATCTCGGCAAGTTCAGCGTCGAATTCGGTGATAAGCCTGTAAAGTCCTTTTAAGATAGGTTCTATTCCTTTTACACCTAAGTATTTTTCTATATTATAGACGTCGTAACTCCTTATGCCTCTCTCCATGGGTATGTGAAATATTTTAACATTACTATTGCTCTCTATATCGATTCCTCCTTCTGTAGAAGCAGCGATAATCGGCTCAGCTGTATCCCTATCAATAAGAGCTGATATATATAGCTCTCTGGTGTGCGGAATAAATTCTTCCACTAGAAACTTTTGAATGCCCAATTTTTTCATTTCTGCAATAGTCTGTTCTACGTTATCAGTAACTTTAACAAGACCCCTTTTTCCTCTAGCTCCTTCCAGTAGTTGCGCCTTCACTACAGCTTTACCATCCCACTTTATAGGAGAATCCGTTACAACTCCTTTAGGTATTGGAATACCTACAGCCTTAAATAGCTCCTTTCCCTCATACTCATACAGTTTCAAGTCGTTTCACGGAATTATATTTACAGATCTCCTTAAATATACAACTGTTGCATTTTGGGTTTTGATTACTGCAAAAAGACTTTCCTACGGAAACTATTCCTGCATGAAATAATTTTATTTTGTATAAATCGTGACCACAAATATATTCTCCCAAGAGTCTGGCATCATTTTTGCTCAGTCTAATACCAGCGAGTCTACTTAAAACTCGTTTAGAGTATTCCGATCTTGGAAAAAGTGGTATATTCCCTGCGAATAGTAGTATGGCTTCTTTTGTCTCGTCACCAATTCCCTCTATATTGGATAATAATTCCGGGGAAACAACTAGGCGATGAATTCCTATTTCTTTCACTAGCATGGCGAGGTTTTTTAATCTTTTAGCCTTTGCCCTCCTAAAGTTAACTTTCTTAATTAATTCTTCTATTTCACTTTCTTCCAAGGAGGCGAGGTCTTCAATTCTTCTTATACCTCTCTCTTTTAATTTTTTAAGAACTTCCCTCACTGTTTCCCATCTAGTCAATTGAACTAAGATAGAGGAGACTAGTATATCATCTATGGTCTCTAATCCGTCCCACCATCGCGGAGAGGAAGGATCACTCACTATCCATCCCACATTTGAAAGTAAATCCTTATTTTTTTCTAGTATAAGAAATATTTCTTCAGTTCGCAGTGACCTCTTCACTCTCTCTGTTAGCGCTCGTCTCATCACTCTCTAAGAAATTCTGCTAATTCACTTAAAATTATATCTATTAGCTTTGGTGTACCTATTTCGAATTGGTTAGGTTTTCTAACATTTTGGATACTATCTT
Organism: Sulfolobus acidocaldarius DSM 639; assembly: GCF_000012285.1. NCBI lineage: Archaea > Thermoproteati > Thermoproteota > Thermoprotei > Sulfolobales > Sulfolobaceae > Sulfolobus > Sulfolobus acidocaldarius. The sequence goes on along the minus strand of NC_007181.1, from coordinate 1,075,405 downwards.
CTAGTACTTTAATACTGTCCCAGGTCGAGGGATCGTCTAAAAATGTGGCTCCTAGTATTTTAGAATACAGAATTGTGTCCTGTTTAGTTGTTGCACTTTTCCAGTCTTTGTTATAAACTATTATTGTAGGCTTACCGTACATTACAACTGATTCCATTGCAGTTTTACCCTGATGTGTTATAACTAACTCAGCATTCGCAATATATCTTTCAATGTCTTTGTCAAAAGAGAAGAACGACCAATCAGGCTTCTTTTCTATGTAAGGGGTTGGATCAACTTTACCTGTCTGTATCACAAACTTATAATTCCCCCTTAAATTAAGTAGGGAATCGAATAGTTTTTTAAATCCCATACTCCCTGTGGTAACAAGTATGTAACCCTTATTTTCCGATTTATACTTAGGCTTTTCTACTATAGGACCAACTACTACTCCATTATCGTATAACCCTTTTTGTTCATTCCAATGTAAGAAAACATGACGGGAAAATTTAGAGAGTACAGATACTGTTTTACCTCTTGTAATAATTCTGTCTTGGCTCTCTGTTACATAAAGTGCACTTCCCTTTATTTTCTGAAACATAGCAGGAATAAGAGAATGGTTTGAGCCCGTTGCTATGGTGGCTAAATATTTCGGTATCTTACCACTTTCAATAATGATTTTCAGAAAGTTTCTCATTAATACTATATTTCCTTGTCCAGGATCCTTTCCCTTTTTTACATAGTATAATTTTCTAGCGTAATCGAGTAACATATCTTTGCTAAATCGGTCATTTTCGGGTATTACAAAATCTGGTTTAAAAGGAAGATATTCAGCAATAGCTCTAGCGAAGCCAGTGTGCCCTCCTCCACTGGCGATAATCAGTAATGGGTTGTCGATCATTAAAGTATATTATTCACTTTTAGATAAAATGCCTAACATGGAAAGTTATAAAGAGGTATGGTTAAAAGCAGGTTTGATATACGCGTTAAATTTGCTTTCATCCGGTAATTTGAAACCTGTTGAAATAGGACTAGGTGAAAGATACTTTTATGTGGATATTGACTCTCCTGATATACTAACTCTAGATGAAGCAAAGGATTTCGCTAAGTATAATCAATACGACTACCAGTTAGTAGAGGACAATCGGGGCTCAATTACTGTAGTTTACAATGGGCATCAAATAAAGCTAAATGGGGGTAAACCAAATCAAAATGTCCACCCTAAATACTTTCAGATATTGAGTATATCTGTTCATCATCCCTCACCCGAGAAACAGTATGTTCGAGTGTTAGGTGTTGGATTTGAAAAGGAGGAACAATTAAAGGACTATCTCAATTGGTTGGAGAAAGTATCAGAATACGACCATAGAATTATAGGTGATAGACTAGACCTGTTTAGCTTTCCTGAAGAGGCACCTCCAGGAGTTGTGCTGTTTCATCCAAATGGACAAATTATAAGGAAGGAAATGATGAGATTCATGGAAGAGATAAACGATAGTATGGGGTATAAGGAGGTTTACACTTCTCATGTTTACAGGTCTTTATTATGGAAGATTAGCGGTCACTATGACTATTACAAGGATAAGATGTTACTTTTTGAAATTGATAATGATGAGGAGCTTGGAATTAAACCCATGAATTGTCCAGCTCATATATTGATTTACAAGAGTAAGGTAAGAAGTTATAAGGATTTACCAATTAGATTTTCTGAATTTGGTCATGTGTATAGGTGGGAGAAAAAAGGTGAATTGTATGGTCTACTTAGGGTTAGGGGATTCACTCAGGACGATGGGCATATCTTCCTTAGAGAAGATCAAATTAAGGACGAAATAAAATTACTAATGAAGAAGACATTAGATGTTCTAGCCATATTTGGTTTCAAGGGAGATGATGTCAGAGTGAATTTAAGCACAAGACCTGATGAAAGTATAGGAACTGATGAGCAATGGAATAAAGCTACTGATGCATTGATAAGTGCATTGAACGAGCTTAACATTAAGTACGAAGTTAAAGAAAAAGAGGGAGCATTTTATGGTCCTAAAATAGATTTCGACATCAGAGATAGTTTATCCAGGTGGTGGCAATTATCCACTATTCAGGTTGACTTTAACTTACCTGAAAGATTTAAACTAGAGTATGTGGATAAGGACGGAAGTAAAAAAAGACCTGTAATGGTTCACAGGGCAATATACGGATCTATAGATAGGTTTATGGCAATTTTATTAGAGCATTTTAGGGGTAAGTTACCAACTTGGCTTTCTCCGATACAGGTGAGAGTACTTCCTATTACCGATGAGATAGAGGATTACGGTAATTCCCTAATGGCAAAGCTTAGAGAAAATAAAATAAGAGTCGATATGGACAGCGGGGAGGAGACTTTGTCAAAAAGAATTAAGAAAGCATACGATGATGGTGTTCCTTACCTAATTATAGTGGGAAGAAAGGAGAAAGATGAAGGTAAGGTTACTGTTAGAGCAAGAGGAAATATAGAGATAAGGGGCATAAATGTGGAAAAATTTGTCCAAGCTTTAGTTGAAGAGATAAGGAATAAAGATTTGAATCAGAGTGCTGTAAGTAAATTGAAATGATAGTATATGGCGTTTATAATAGTCCTTTAGGGACAATTACGGTGGCTAAAAATGAACGTGGAATAATTATGTTGGATTTTTGTGATTGTGCAGAGAGAAATCTTGTGGATAATTCTACTTTCACAGACCTTTTTCATAAGTTCGATAATTATTTCCAAGGAAAACCAGTTGAGTTTAACGAAACTGTAGATCTATTTGTGAATAATTTCAGAAGGAGAGTCTTTAATGAAGTGAGGAGAATAGGATGGGGGAAAGTAAAAACGTATAAAGAGATTGCTGAAACATTGAAAACGTCACCTAGAGCTGTTGGTATGGCTTTATCAAAGAATCCTGTTCTTTTAATTATCCCTTGCCATAGAATCATAGCAGAGAGCGGTTTAGGTGGATTCTCAAGAGGTATTGAGCTCAAAAAGAAACTCTTAGAGCTAGAAGGAGTTAACATTGAGGCGCTTGTAAGAGGTTAAGTAAGGTATATTGTAATAATTTCTATAATATTAGATTTTTTATTTTTAAGCTTAATTTACCAGTTAAAATTACCTAATATAAAGGTTTTCAGATATTTTTAATATCCTCTAGTTTATCGTTATTTGGAGAATTCAGCATATAGTTTAATTCAGTATATACTAAATTTCAATCTTTATCCTACACCATATATCTCCTTATTACGTTCTCTAATAGTGAATAATTTTTTATATTTATGTCTTAAATTGATAGAGAATCATATGAAAGCTGTTATTTTAGCTGGTGGCTACGGAAAAAGACTTAGACCTTTGACTGACGAGAAGCCCAAACCTTTAGTTGAGATCGGTGGTAAACCTATTTTAGAATGGCAGATCCTCCTTCTGAAGAGGTATAAAATATCATCAGTTTACATTTTAGCTGGATACAAGAAAGAGGTGCTACTTGACTGGGTATCAAAGAACCAAGAAAGATTGGAGGTAAAATTGGCAATCCTTTCGGAGACCGAGCCCCTTGGTACTGGAGGTGCTATAAAGAGATTAGAGGATTTCATAAAAGAGCCCTTTTACGTTTTAAACGGCGATATTATTACAAATTTAGATCTAGATAAACTGAAGATTAGTGAAGATTCTGATGATTTAGCGTCAATTGCGTTAGTACCACTTAAAAGTCCTTATGGAATAATTAGAATGAAGGATGGTGGAAAAATAATCGAGTTCGTTGAAAAACCTATAATAAAGGATTACTGGATTAATGCAGGTATATATTACATGAAGCCCCAAATCTTTGAATTTCTACCAGTTAAAGGTGATGTGGAAAAAACTACATTTCCCTTGTTGGCTGAAAAGGGTATTTTATCTGGTAAAACCTATGATAGCGTATATTGGCGTTCTATCGACACTTTAAAGGACTATGAAGAGGCTGGTCAGGAGGTTTCTGAAGTCTTCAAGAACTTATAATTTCCACGTCTTCCTCGTCATTAAAGTCCTTGTACCATTTTTCAAATGCTTTTTCTGTACCTAGATCTCTAATATCCCTCAAGAACTTCTTTTCCATTTTATTTAAAAGTTCCTCACAATCTGTGGGTAAATTATCTTTTACAATCATTAGTACCCTCTTCACAATCTTTGTCATTTCCTCTTCTTGCATATCCTTTGTTCTAAAAATATCAGAGTCTCGGAGGACTGAAAATAAGGTGAAAAACTTAAAAAGAATGTATAATTTATTTCATATATGCCGCGGTAGCTCAGCCTGGCTAGAGCGTTGCCCTGGTAAGGCAAAGGTCCCGGGTTCAAATCCCGGCCGCGGCTTACTTTTACAATAATTGAAAGTTAGTCTCTTTGTGTAGATTTGACATAAGTAATGTTGTGTGTGAAATTTAGTAAAAGTTTGTGTAAAAAATCCCCAAGTTAGGACCTAATCTACTTCACGCATTAATTAACTATTTGTGATAAGTTACTTCTGTATTTTTCTATAATTTAATGGAATTCGACTCAGTTATCATGATTTGTATCATTAATTTAGTTTATTGAAACCAGTTATCCTAGGTATTTTTAGGTTATTCTACTAAGCTAATTTACTTAATATTTCATTCGGGATGTCGACGGCTTTCCAAATTTTTGGATTTATTGCAACTTGAGTTAAATTGCCTTCTGTAGTAAGTTCTCCTTTCCTAATAATTTTAAGATCGAATTTTATAACTTTGCTAGATAGGATTTTTGGGGTCAACAATATTGTAAGTTTATCTCCAAGTTTAACCGGTTTGTGATAGGTAGCATGTGACTCTACCATAACAAACCATAATTCATCATTCACAATAGGATATGGTATTCCTACTTTTTCATGAATGAACTTTTCAATAGTGTTCGTAAAAAATCTATAATAAGATGCATAATGCGCTATTCCTTGTGCATCAGTATCATAAATCCTAACAACTTCCTCAAAAACATACTCAACAGATTGCATAATCACAATTAATATGGCTGACAAAAATATTTGATTATATAAAAAATCATTCTCAGTAAAAATCTATGTTATAAGGTTTAACCTTCTATGTGATTCTCTTATTTTATAGAGAGACGTATCTAGCATTGCATACTACTATTAGTAACCTCATAACATGTATCTCACATTATATTTACGCTTAAGGAAGAGGTAGGTTTTTTAACAATTAGTATGTTGTAAAATTTTATGAAGTACAAGATACTTACACTGACTTCAATATCTCATTTCATAAATGACGGAAATTCGTGGTTTCTACCAGTATCCTTTACTTTTCTCATAGAATATCTCGATATTTCAAAGTTTCTAGTAGGTGTGTTGAGCGGTATATTTTTCGGAGTCTCGGCACTAGCCTCACCATTAGTTACTAGACTTGTTGATAGGTCTAATACTCATGCTAGAATAATGGGTCTAGGAATATTATTATGGGGTTTTGGCTTGATACTGTTTGGCAGTTCAATCTCCATTAATTCTCTTCCACTCATGATTCTAGCTGTGGCAATAGCAGGCTTCTCTTCGGCATTTTACCACCCTTTAGGTGCAGCTATATTGTCCATAACATATAAGGGAAATGCAGGTACTGCATTAGGGATTAATGGATCCATGGGTAGTTTAGGCAGGGCTATATATCCTACATTAATGCTGGCAATATTTGGATTTTTCTATAGGAATATGTTTCTAACGTCATTAATACTGGGTGTAATTTCCATTTTAGCATCATTACCTTCCTTTTTTGCCAATATTCAACTTGACACTAGAAAAGATGACTCAGCAAATATAAAATCAAACACGAGTAACAGTAGTTTTTCAATAGTAGCAATAATTCTTCTTACAATTTCTGCCCTTTTGAGAAGTATATTTACACAAGGCATATCTCAGTTTCTTCCTACATTATTAGTGGGAAGTTTTGACTATTCCTACTCTGTTAATTTGGGAGAGGCATTGAGTATAGCGTTATCAGCAGCTGTGGTCGGTCAACCTATTTTAGGTCTTTTGTCTGATAGGGTAGGTAGGAGATCAATATATGGTATTTCATCAGTTGGTGCTGTAATCTCGTTTTTATTATTTTTGCGAATTCCGAATATAGTATTCTTGTGTATCTTTGGATTTTTTACTTTTAGTGCGTTTCCGCTAATGTTATCTTTGGTAGGGGATTTTGTTCCGAGAAATTCAACGAGTTTTGCAAACTCGATAGTCTGGGGATTAGGGGTTACAGGAGGAGGCGTTATAGGACCTATATTAATGGGGTCTTTATCACAGGTTTCAAATCTAATATTCGCCAGTGAAATACTAAGTATAGTTGGAGTTATATCTGCCTTAGTTGTTCCATTTATTCCAAAACCACCTAAGAAAAGCAAGGTTCCGTTATTTGGATAATTAAGTTATGGAAGAAAAATAGAATATTGAACCCTTTTCCACAAAAATTAACTTATAAACTTACTACCTGTTTACTTTTTACCATCTTTACATAATCCACAAGGTTAGTTAGCAATTGAGATATAAATTTTTTAGAGTTTTCGTCTACAAGATTTCCATTTTCGTCAAATTTTTGTTGTGCAAAACTTACGAATACTTCTGGCCCAGTTACTACATTTACATTCAGGAATGATAGGATCTGTTTTAGGTGATAATGTGCTAAAGCTCCTCCAAGCATTCCTATCGAGGCACTCATTATTGCAGCGACTTTTCCGTTAAAGGAGTTATCCATATAAGGTCTGGAAGCCCAATCTATTGCATTCTTTAATACTCCAGGTATTGACCTATTATATTCTGGCGTAGCAAATAAGATAGCGTCGCTCTCTCTGATTTTTCTTTTTAGATCTTTTACAACCTGTGGAGGGTTGTTTTCCTCATCTTGATTAAATGGAGGAATTTGGCTTATGTCTTCAAATATTTCCATTTCAACTCCTTGTGGTAAAAGATTTAAGGTGGCTTTTAGTAGTAGTTTGTTATACGAGTTCTTTCTTATACTTCCAGGTATACCAAGTATCTTTATGTGTGACATAGGAATTTACTTGACGAAGTAAATTATAAAGCTATTGTTTGTGGAAGAATTTATGTAATTAATTAAATAACTTTAAGGCGTTATCAATTTATATGTAAAGATAATCATTTTTTGGTCATAGAAGGGGAAGGAGAACTTTAACATTTCAATGAGTTACTAGTTATATATCTAAAAACAAGGAATATAATTTACTTTTCAAATTATAAAATCTACTCCATTATAGTACTATAATTATTACCCTTTTCGAATAAGTATTTTTTCATAAATATTTTAAGGTCTTGCAACTTAAACTCTTCTATCTGTTTATCCAGTTCATTTATTTTATTTAAATCATAATCTGATAAGTTTTGGATTATATTTTCTCTTTCTTCTTTTCCTCTTCTCGTCAATTTCAACTGGAATTTATGACATGTTAAAAAGCTGTTTTTTTCTAGTAAGGAAAGATGCGCATCAATTCTTGGACTGTAAATAAAGTACAGTTTTCCCCATCTGAAAATGAAAATGGGATCTTGAACCGTATATTTCGTGCTCAAATAATCATAAACTAAGAAGGTTTTTACGAAAAATTTATACTTCTTTTCCTCTAAAGTCTCGTTAAAGGATAGGAGAATTAAATTATCTAATGGTATATCATAATCTGGAAAGCTTTGTATATGATCATTAATTTGAGAAAGTATATACTTTAACATATAATACGCACTTTGACACGATCCATACTTTTCCATCTCCTCCACGGCTTCCTTCATTAACTGAAAAATTCTTTTTTCTATTATCGTCACGATTTCAAAATGAGTATCCTACAGTTTTATTTTTGCCCTAATATTTAATGGACTTTCTTCCTAAATACTAGACCTTTAGGTGTTACTTTATATTCAATATTCTCTAGTCCTAACAACATGGATTTTATAGTAATACTGTTTAAAAGAACTCCTGTAGCTGAAATATCAGGCTTTAGCCTTATTGCAATTTCTTCTGACGTCATTTCTTCGGTGGAGATTAATTCTTTTACTCTTTCAACTAACTTATTATTATATTCAATATTATAATCGATTAGTTTTATCATTTTATTGAGACTAAATATTGGTCCATGACTTATAACAACATTCTCCACACTCTTACTTATTTCCTTTATTTTTTGTATGCTATCTAAGGCAGACCAGAAATCTATGTAAAAAGGCACTGAAAAGTTCTGTAGGACTCTTTCACCAAAAAATGTATCACCTGCATATAGTACATTATCAACTATGTACCCTGTATGCCCTGGTGTATGTCCAGGGAGTTTAATACTCTCTACCTCAGAATCCTTATAATCTGCTGTTAGATCAACTAGATTCTCTTTTACGTAATCATAGCTAAATATCTCTGAATTTAAAGAGGTACACCCATAAGTGAGCATTCTCCTGCCTTGCAACGTTATTGACCAATATTCCTCCTTTGGTAGATATTTTACTTTTGCATTGGAGAGTAAGCCTGAAATATGGTCTGCATGCCCATGTGTAGCCAATTGAACTTCTCCTTGAATTTCTGGGTTATTTCGATCTATAACTATGCGTCCATCATAAATTAATGTATTCGGACTTCCGGGAATAATGTTAATTTTCTTCGTTATTTTAACCATAAAATAAGTTTAGTGTTTAGTTCATATATAAACTATTATCAAAAACTTTTTTGAACACAGAATAAGCTTGATCGCCGTAAACCACTACCAGTATCCTTTTTAGGAATTTAGGCTTATACTCTTTCATCACCTTACTCATTATTCTAGCGCATATTTCATATGGGTAGCCATAAATTCCTGTAGATATTGCAGGCAACGCTATACTAGAGAGTTTAAGCTCATCAGCTTTCTCTAAACTTCTCCTTATTGCTGACTCCAACTTATCATCACCCTCTATTCCATATCTAGGTCCTACTGCATGGATAACGTATCTTGCTTTCAATTTACCTGCTGTAGTAACAGCGACTTCTCCGACAGGAACTGGTCCATTTCTTCTAACATACTCATCACTTTCCTCCTGTATTATATAACCCCCACTTCTTACAATTGCAAGAGCTACTCCTCCGCCATGACTAAGATAAGAGTTTGCCGCATTCACAATTGCGTCTGCTTCTACTTTTGTTATATCTCCATTTTCCAGGATAACCTCTAAACCATTTGACAACTTATAGGCTACTACCATTAATTATTTTTTATATTAGACAGCAAAAAAGTTTTGAATGAGCTTTTTGTCAATAGTCATAATTTTTAGGTTTCCCTAAGACAAATAGGAATATGAGACAATTTTATACTTACTATCTTATAGGCTCAGGTCTATCACTACTGGTTGGAGGTTATTTACTGTATAAAGTAGTGCCGGTATTTTTGTCAGTAGCGACGTTTACCCTGGTAGTGGTTCTATTCATTATGTCATATCTTGTGAGGATAAGTAGGTTTGCAATAAACGTTGGGTTTGTTCTAGCAATTTTAGGTATCCTAGTATCATCATTTTCGCCAGCTCATGACAGAGCCTTGATACAGCTTTTTGATAGTTCTATGTATCTCGTATCCGTCGATATCTTAATGATCTTGGGATTTTATTTATTTCCAGTACTCTACATCATCAACTGGATATTGGATTTTGTCAGCTCGAGAAAAGGAGTCGAGAGACGATTCAATAGTAAGTGAAAATATATGTTCCTTTCTGTTTATCTTACTTCATCAAACTCCAGTATACTTAATACCATTCCAGAATGGGGGAACAAATGAGGATAATTGCCTCTTGCCTCACAAGTTTCAGGATCCACATGTTCTCCTATAAGTCCTAAGTCCTGATTACACTTTATCAGAGTTTCAAGTAACCATCTAGCTCTGTCAAATTCTTTCAATCTGATATAAACCCTAGCCATCCATGTTGTAACTAACGTGAATGGATTCTTTGCCAATCCCATGAAATCTTTTTTATACCTCAAATATAATCCATCTGCGACCCTGAGTTCTTCATCTATCTTCTTCAAAGTGTTCATGAAGAGAGTATCTGTTGCTGGTATGAAATCATATATTGGTAGGGTCAACAACGCAGCGTCTATTTCATCTCCTCCGTAATATCTCACGAAATGATGATTGTCCTTAACCCCATTATTCAGTATGTCTATCTTTATCTCATTAGCTCTGGACTTCCATTCCTCGAATAATTTATTATAACCTAAATCTTTTGCCAATTTTGATGCTCTGTCTAAAGCAACCCAGGACATTAATTTTGTGTGAGTGTAATGCCTACTGATTCCTCTCTCTTCCCATATATCTGTACTTTCCCCTCTCCATGAAGAAGAAACCCAGTCTGATATTGCCTCAACAGCCCAGAAAATAGATGAAATATAATCCTTATCAAGTGTCCTTTTATAGTATTCGTATAACGCATTCATGTAGGCTCCCTCAATATCCATCTGAATCTGAAGATAAGCAGCATTTCCAATTCTAACCGGTTTACTATTCATGAACCCACTTAACCAGTCCAAATTCTCTTCTGCAGGTGGTGGTGTTCCGTCAACAGAGTAAAAGGGGTGGTCAAAGCTTTTTGAGGATGGATCAAGTAGGTTTGTTAAAAAGTCTAAAGCTCGTCTGGCATGTGTTAATAGATTGGCTTTCACTAGGGCTTCTATAGCATAGGAAGAGTCCCTAACCCAGACATATCTGTAATCCCAATTTCGTTCGTCACCAACTATTTCAGGAATAGACGTAGTAGGTGAAGCAATTATTCCTCCTGAAGGCTTATATATTAAGCCTAAAATCACTGATAAGGATCTATAGAAAGCATTCTCATATATGCTAGGTTTTCTAGCTCTTTCCAGTTCTTTTCTAGAATAGTAGAGTAATTTTGAGTATGCCTCATACGGTTCAGAGTATACAAAGCCTTTCTGACTAAATAAACCGTATCTGAGATCTCTGGAATATAGTAGGTATAGGTAACCCTTTCCACTATTTACTGTAATGCGGTAAGGTGAAATTATTTTATAATCTCCATTTATCAATAGTTCTAATCCTTCCTTAGACTCCGGATTTTTATAAATTATTCCATCTTTTCTTGTTTCTGTGCCGGCATTTACTAGACCATAATTGAATAATGGCTTAACTTCAACATTAAATGGTACTTTAGCCTCATATAATCTTATAATTGCCGGTAAGGATAGGGGCAGAAAATCTATCAGTATAAGATTGCCATCATCGAATTCAGTTCTGAGTATCAGTGAGTATTCTACATACTGTTGTTTAACTTTGTTGAATTTTTCAGGAGTTATAAGGAAGTATCCTCCTTTATCTTCATCTAATATCTTTGTAAAAACAGATGGAGAATCGAATTTGGGAACTGGAAACCACTCTATACTTCCTTCCTTCTCTAGTGCAGTTGTTATGCCGTTTGAAAGTAAGGCGTAATTCATTAAAAGAATATAACTACTGAAAGAGTAAATTAGTTTATGTTCTCAGTATCTATCAGTACACAGACACCGCCAGTTAGATTCAGGTATACTTACAGGGATTTAATGGATAAATATGGATTCTTTGAACTACCGATAGAGTTGAGTCAATTGGACTCTTCTGATTACTACTTTTCTGTAGGCGGAGTACCAAAGATGATGTTATCCCTCATCAACAAATTTAATAAGGTTAGATGGGTCTCTTTAGGTCCTGGTTATCCACCTCAGGTTAAATATGGTGATCAGAGGCTTTTCGATTTTATAGATCTAGATCCTGAGAATCTTAAAAATTATACTAGGTATAAAGAGGGAATATATAATGAAAGCCATGGAATAGAGAAATATGAGATTAAACCTTCAGAATATATAAGTTACGCGGATTATAACTGGATCTCAGCTAAAAAATTACTTGAATTTCACAATGACAGTGATGTATATTTCATAAACGATTTTCAGCTATTACTAGTGGGAGGTATAATTGGTCCATCAGCACCTGCAATACTTTGGTATCATATACCATTTGTGCCTGAAAATTTATCACCACGGATCAGGGACTTTATTGTAAGATCATTTGAGGGATATGATTATGTTATACTGAGTACTAAGAGAGACTTAGAAGGTCTTCTGAGGATCGGTGCCAAAATAAATGCCAGGCAAGTTTACCCTTTCATTGATACTAGCACTTTAAGAAGAGGTAGTAAAGGTGAAGTGGATAAGGTAAAATCCAAATATAATATAGGTAAAGACGAAAAAGTAATAACTGTAGTGGCTAGAATGGATCCCATGAAAAGCCAAGATGTAGCAATAATGGCTTTAAAGAAAATTAAGGAGAGTAATGCTAAACTTTTACTCGTGGGGAATGGTAGTTTCACAAGTGGTGCATTGGGCACAAATAAGGCTGGTAATTGGGTAAGAAAACTTCAGTCTCTAGCCAGTAATTTAGGAGTTGACAAGAAGGTTGTATTTACAGGTCATGTGTCAGACGAAGAGTTGAATGCAATATATGAGGCTTCAGATGTGATTGTCCTTCCATCAAGGATAGAGGGTTTTGGTCTCGTTGTGTGTGAAGGTTGGTTCTTTGAAAAGCCTGCTATAGTGAGTAGTGGTGCCGGGGTAAGTGAGCTAGTAATTGATGGTTCTAACGGTTTTGTGTTCAAGAGCGGTAATTATGAAGAGTTAGCTGAAAAAATAGATATTGTCTTGAAAGAACCGGATAAATACAGTAGGCTAAGTAGAGATACTGTAAATAAATGTAATGTTGAATACGCCTTTAATCAACTCAAAGATATATTTGCACAGGCGATGAAAGACTATGGTAAAAATGTTAACCTTTAGTAGGTCTAATTGTTATAGTACCAGATTCTTCATCTACTTGTAGCATATATTTTGTACCGTGTTTTTCAACCATTGATTTTGGTATGTATAAGTTTAGCGGTAACGTGTAATATTCATATTCGTAAGTCTTTCCCCTTACAGTCTTCTTTCCCACCAATCTTTTAGCTTCAACAACCCTTTCTTTCATAAGATAAGGTATTGAATATGACTTTTTAAATATTATCCTAATTTATTCTAATGCTTATATAAGCCTATATGAACTCTGTTTACAGATGATGAACACTGGCTGTATTGACCAAATGATATAAAAACCTTCTAATGTCTGATATCTCATGAATCCCGTACATATTCTCGCAAAGAAAGGAGATGTGGCAGAAAGAGTAATAATAGCAGGTGATCCCGGCAGGGTAAGGTATATAGCTAAATTCTTAGACGATGTAAGGACAGTAAACGAGAACAGAGGATTTCTTGTATATACAGGCAAGTATAAGGGTATTGATATCTCAGTTGCAACTCATGGTATAGGTGGTCCTTCCATAGCCATAGTATTAGAGGAATTAATTATGTTAGGAGGAAAGACGTTTGTGAGGTTTGGAACCACCGGAGCGCTAGCATCAGATATAGAAATAGGCGACTATATCCTAGTTTCTGGTGCTTCCTATAATCCCAGTAGTATAGTATATCAATATTTCAAGGAAAACGTCTGCATTTCAGCAACCCCAGACTTTGAATTAAGTTCAGCACTTTACAACTCCTTCAAGAACAGAAAGTTAAAGTTTCATGTGGGTAACGTTTTCAGCAGTGATGCATTTTATGCGGAAGATGCTGAATTTGCGAAAAAATGGTATGAGAGGGGTAATATTGCAGTAGAGATGGAATGCTCTACACTGTTCATACTGAGCAGATTAAGAAAAGTGAGAAGTGGGGCAGTGTTAGTTGTTTCAGACAATTTAGTTAAAGGGGGATGGATATCAAAAGAAGAGTTAGAAAATAAAGTTAAGGAAGGAGTATATGCTGTACTAGACGCATTAATATTAGTTTAACAAAATAATATATCGTGAAATTAATAAGAGATCCAATACATGGTTACATAGAAATAGACGACGAAATACTAAAGATAGTTTCCTCTAGAGTATTTCAGAGGCTGAGATTAATTTCTCAGAATGCTATGGCACATTTAGTCTATCCTGGTATGAGACACTCCAGATTTGAACATAGTCTTGGTGTAATGCAGTTAGCTGGAGAATTTGCACGTTTTGTTAAACCCCCCTTTTTCACCCCTGGTTATGAAAGATTGGTCAAAATAGCAGGGTTACTCCATGATATAGGTCATTTAGCCTTTTCTCACACCTTCGAATCTGCTTTACAAGTTGCTAATGAGATATATGGTGTTAAAGACGTATTTTATGAAGGCAAAAAGACTCACGTTAAAATAGGAGTTAAAATAATCCAGGAGAACCTATCTTCTATATTGGAAGCCATAAAAGATTCCACTATTTCCGACCCAATAAAATTTCTGACAAACGTGCTCGAGGAGAATGTAAGAAGTGAAGAGGAACGCTTTGCGTTACAAATAATCTCAAACTTCATTGACGCCGACAGAGGAGATTATTTATTGAGAGATTCATACTATGCAGGTGTTGGGTATGGCTCCTATGACATTGAAAGACTTAAGAGAGTTTTAGTTTATGTAGACGGTAGAATAGCAGTTCTAAGGAAGGCTATACCTATTGTTGAACAATTTCTACTGGCAAGGATGTACATGTTTGAAAACGTATACTTCCATAGCGTTGTAGGGATGTATAATTCTATCCTATCTCATGCAATTGCTAAGATGATACAAACTGGGTTATTGGATTTATCTAGACTCTTGGAAATAACGGATATAAATGTGTTATCAAAGCTCGATAAGTTAGATGAAAGATATAAACGAGCCCTTCTTTACAGGGAAGGATACAGGAGGATAAAAAAAGAGGTTATAAATGAATGCCTAAATCGAGTGGATAGAGATGAACTAATAAATCTGAGCAGAGAAACTGACGGAAAGATCATTTATCATGAGTTCTTTGATGTTCCGTATAAGGAAGAAAAGGAAGCTGTCTACATATTTGATGGAAGTAAGCTCCAAGAGTTATCTAAAGTATCTAACTTGATAACTGCCGTTAAGGATTTGAAAAAAGCTGTAATAGTTTACCATGTAAGCGAAGAGGACAGAATTAAGAAGTATAAAGAGATCCTGTCTAACTGCGAATAACTCTAGGTCCCCTTCCAACTTTCGTTATTATATAATCCTTTATTCCTATACTATTTAGATACTGAGTAATTTCATCAAGGTGCTTCTTTGTCGTGAATATATGTGGATTTGGTCCGGCGTCAAAAGTGTAAGCAGCATTTCCAAATTCTTGTATCCATTCCATTATCTTGAAAGATGTGTCATTTAGATAAAAGAACGATGGCCATGAATCAAGGATAACAGCATGCATACTATTACTATGCCTCATGGTCCAATAATAGAACTCTTTTTCGTCCTTCTTCTTAATACTATCTATAACTAAAGGCAATGTATCTTCAATAAACTTAAGTCTACACTCCATCAGTGAAGAAGATAAGGCTGTATTCTTCATCCCCTTCCTCGAGGAAACCTTCTTCTCTTTCAACTGAATTAGCGGAATAATATCTATTAGGTCTTCCCAGTGATCCTCAGGAAAAATTTGATAACAATATGAATCTTCCCCATCTTCCTGACTACCCTTTTCCCATATTACAAATCCACCAATCGTGCTTCTACAAGCACTACCTGATCCAATTCTGGCTATTTTGGATAATTCCCTTTGGCTTAAACCCAAACCTAATGCATCATTTAACGCATAAACTAATGCAGCTATACCTGCTGCAGACGAGGCTAAACCGACTGATTTAGGGAAATTCATGTAGGACTCAACTTTTACGGAGAATTTTTTACCGTAGAGCTCTCTGAAAATATTAATAACTCTCCCTCCATATTCTTCAAATTCTTCCTCTCTCAACTTCTGTTGATTTATGTATATTTCGTCCTTTTGTAAATCGGCTGAAACAGTTACCTTAGTCCTCACTTCTAATTTCTCCAAGCTTATGGATAATGAGGAATTCAAAGGGAGATTTAGTTTATCGTCTCTTTTCCCCCAATATTTAACTATTGCTATATTGGAAGGAGCAATAGCCTCTCCTTCAAGTTTCAACCTTAAGCCCCTCGTCTTCCTTCAAATTAATAACATATATTCCTTTAATTTTCTTCCACTCCTCTATAACCCTTGAAAGATCATAACCTATTGCGAAGACTGACTCGCCCCCAGCTCCGGGGGACATTGCTATTAGTGCATCATACTTTTCAGCTATTCTCCTTAACTCTATGGTTTTTTCGTTCTCTATTTTTACGCCTACCACATTTTCAGCTAGTTGCTCTAACATGAGTCTAGATAACTTTAAGTGTTCTACAGCCTGTTCCAGTTTGTTATCTTTCAATAATTTTATGGCAAATGAATTCTCAGCATCAATGTATTTCATCATTTGCTTAAACTGTTCCAAATCTCTCTTTTCAACGAACTTCGCCACGGAGTTCACAGTATCATAACTTTCCCCAATGAATGCCAATGCCATTTGGTATTTATCCCCTAATCTAAGAGGCTCGATGTAAGTGTCTAAATTTTGTATGTCTGTGAATCTCTTGTAAACTATTGAGCCATAAACTGCGGTAGCTATGTCGAATCCACTACCTATACCTCTTTGTCTTTGATAGTTTGCTACTTGCGATATTTTGTGTATCTCGTTCAAGTCTACATTTTCGTTTACTAGGGCATACAAACATGCAGTTAAGGCAACTGTGGATGCAGAGGAGCTCCCTAAACCTGTTTTTCTGCCCTCTAGCAGGAAGTCTTTGTCGTTTATTAGCTTAACATGAACTTTTGGTAAATTAGGGAACTGTGATATGACACTTTCGATTAAGGAATTTCCTTTACCCTTAAAGACTCCGTAACTAGTCTCGAATAAAGAATCGTCTGAAGGAGAGTACTCACATTCAGCTCTCACTCTTTTATTGATTGCTATTGAATGGGATATTCCTCCAAAGACAACGGAGTAACTACCTATCCATAAAACTTTTCCTGGAGCACTAGCTACTACTTTTTTTATCTTTTTCACCATAATCAGTGTATGGAGTTTGAGCAAAAAAGAGATAGGCTAGTCTTAACTACGATAGCTCAGGCTGGTCCTTCAGGCTTAGATTCTAGAACTTTATTCTCTAATTTGTCATTATTCGTAACGGCTGAGTCAATACAGAGAAGTATTGAAAACTTGTTCATAAAGGGAGATGTGGTTATAGTCAATACAGGTGGAGAAGTAAGGTACATAGCATCAAAGACCGTTAGAGATTCATTACTCACGTTAGAAATTCAGAAAGTCAGACTGGTAGAATACTTAAAGGAACTGAGTAAAAAGAAAGATGAAATACTGAAGATTGAGGATAAGTCAAAACAGGCTGAGGAGTTAAGAAAACTCATAGGTAGGGGTTTCGTGTTAATAGCCACAGGTTTGTTAAGTTTATATGAGAAAAGACCTGAAACAACAATACCTGAATATATAGAGGCACTTCAACCTTTAGTAGACGTTTTAGAGAAATTAGCTAAAATGGTGGAGATTCCGTACTCTAAAGAGGAACTAGACAATATACTTAAGCTCATAGAGAAGTATAGAGGAGAAAAAGATTATCAGATAATGAAGGATCTAATAGAACGTGAGACAGCCAAGAACCAATGAGTTCTATATCCTAGCCATATCCTCACTTATGACTTGGTCAATCAGTTTAGAACAATTCAGTAAATCATTTCGCATTTTATCCTCAAAGTTAATAATCAACGTGTAGTAATACTTCGGTCTTCCTATCCTTTTATCTGTCTTCTTCTCCCTTGTAATTAAACCTATGTCCATCAATTTTTTGAGACTATTCTCTATTGTCGTCTTACTAACCTTCATCATGTCAGATAGCTCTTCAGACGTTATAGGCTTTCTCAGCTCTATCAATTTTAATAAACAGTCAACATCAGTGTCCGAAATCTTATAACAACATCGTATTACTTCTTTATTTATGCCCATTTTTTCTTGGCTCACATAATATATTCAATTTTTAACCTAATAAAAATTTCTCTAGTTTATACTATGTTATATTCAATTACATAACTAATTGGGATATTGCAATTTTTTGCCAATAATAGCATAATATAAAACTTTTGATATATGCAACTTTGTGAATCTTTAAAAATATACGTTATTTTTGATTATGTAAACGGATTAAAGTATATTATTTACAAGGAAATTTTACTATCAATACAACAATAACATAAAGATTACATGGTTAGACAAAATAATTGTTGATTGTATGTGAGAAGCCACTGTGTTGTAATCAAATATCTTAGAAGAAAGAGTTTTTTATGAGATATTTATAGTAATCTTTATGACCGACGAAAGTAGCGGATTTTTTGATCAGGAAAAAATAACATATATGTTAAATCTAGAGAAACTTGCCTCATACATAGGTCTCAAAGTTGTTAAGGTAAGTAAAGGATACGCAGAAACTACTTTTGACTACTCCGAAAATGTCACAAGATTGGGCGGTATTCTGCATGGCGGAGTAATAATGACAGTATTAGATTACACAGGTGGAATTGCTACTATGACAGTAAACGAGGGGTTCAACCAAGTTACACAGGAACTAAAGGTTAACTTTCTAGAAGCTATGAAAGATGGTCCCTTCAAGTGTATAGGTAAGGTAATAAGAGCAGGTAAAACTACAGTCGTAGTTGACCTAAGCCTATATGACGCGAATAACGTCCTAGGTGCGAAAGCTCTAGGAACTTGGCATATCTTGAGAAAGTGATATAATGTCTACAAAGAGAATAGTTATTGTAGGCGGAGGTCATAACGGATTAATACTTTCTGCATTACTCGCTGAACAGGGTGCTAAGGTAACACTCTTAGAGGCTAACAGTAAGTTAGGGGGAATGACAGATACTATCGAAATACAGGGTGTGAAGTTAAGTAGAGCATCGTACGTATTGGGTCTCATGCCTGGTTTTCTTATTAATAAATTTAAGATTCCGTTACTTTACAACGATATTTTTCAGGTCTTCTACGTCAACGATAAGGTAATACCATTCTACAGAGATTCAAGGAAGAGAAGAGAAGAAATGATAAAGGCTGGTGAAACGAGATACCCTGAATTTGAAGATAAATTGTTGAAGTTTAAGAAGTTGCTTTATGATAAATTTACTTTTGTGGAAAAGCCACCAACAAAAGATTCGATCCTTGAGGAAGCTAAGAAATACGGTTTAGAGGAATTCATTCAGGAACCAGCAAAGAAAGTATTGTCAGAGTATATATCTGAGGACTACCACGAGTTCTTTATATATCCAGGAATGGAAAGGACTTCGGCGTATGTTATTGCCTACTTCTTTTCCCCTGAGTGGTCTTTAGTAGAAGGTGGAATGGGTACAGTGAGTCAGAAAATTGCAGAGTATGCTATCGATAAGGGAGTTGAAGTAAGAGTGAACAGCAAGGTAGAAGAGCTCATAGTAAGAGACGATAAGGTGGTTGGTGTAAGGATGGGTAACACTGTGGTTGACGGTGATGTATTTGTGATAGCCACTAGTCCTTTACAATTTCCTGAGCTCGTTCCCAATGTCCCTAAGAGGGGGTATTATCCCGGATGGAAGAAATACAATGTTATTTTATCGGACTACCCCAGGTTTCCTGAGAAGCTTAAAGGTCTTGAGAATTCCCTTCTCGACACTGAATTTGGTGAGTTGTTATTCCCGTCTATCTTAGATAAGAGTAGAAACGGTGTAGTGATGGAGACCATGGCTGACCTGGAGGATCTCTACCAAATGTTCCCAGACCTTAAAAGTAAAGTTAAGTATGTCGATGAATTGAACGCATTTAACGCAGAAAAGATCTATAACTTGCCTTACGGCGATTTGAACCATCTACCAATGAGGGAGGAATTTATCCTTGAAAAGAGGCTTGGATATGAAACAAAGTACGATAATGTTTACTTATGTAGTGCAGGGACTTATCCAGGTGGTCAAGTTACAGGCATTCCTGCAGTAAATGTAGCCAATTTAATACTAAAGAAGTACTTTACTAGGTCAACTTTTGTTGTCAGTTAATTCCTTCACTTTTTCTATATCTTTTTCAGCTTCTTGATCCATTCCCAGTTTCATGTAAACTTTAGCTCTCCTGTAATAAGCCTTAACTAGTTCAGGCTTATACTTTATTGCCTTACTGTAGTAGTTTACGGCTTCATTTAATTTACCCCTTTGTTCCAATATTACGCCTTTACTGAAGTATAACTCAGCATAGTATGGGTTTAGGTTAATCGCCATATCTATGTCATCCTCATATTCTAACCCCAGCTCTGCTTTCACTAGAGCTCTGTAATAGTATAGCTCAGCATCCATGGGGTATTCTCTTAAGGCTATTGTTATGGATCTCAGTGCCCCATAATAATTTGCAGTATGGTATTCCACTATTCCCTTTACCTTGTGGAACAGAGGAGAGTTGGAGTTTATGTTAGCTATCTCCTCTTTTGCCTTATCGAAATTCTCCATTTTAATGTAAATTAATGCTCTCAATATCTTTGATTCATCATTTGTTTCGTCCTTTATTTCATTTAATGCGTCTTGATATAGACCCTTTTGAATATAAATTCTAGCTACTTCGAGCCTATTATTAGCCTGTCTAAAGGCTTCAAGTGCCTCTTCATCCTTACCTAACTCCAATAATATCTTTCCTAATAGGTTATATATGTCAGGGGAGGGATTACTCTTAATAATCTCATTAATCTTTCTTAGTGCATAGTTTAAATTACCCTCTTGGTAAGCTCTTACAACTTCCTCCATATATTAAAAATATGATTACTCAACTTATAACTCCTTATTTTTATTTAATATCAAAAAACCTTTATCATCATCTAAAATCCATAAGAAAACACATTGCTACTCTGAAAGAACATAGTAATAAGGGGAGGAGAGACTTTTTAAATCAAAACTCAATTCATCACATACGTGATTGTCTCATCATCAATCGTATTTGATATATTTAATTACATAGGTATAGTTGCCTTTGCAATCTCAGGGGCAATAAAAGCGGTAAAGAAGGGCATGGATCTTTTAGGAGTTCTAGTATTAGGTTTCTCAACAGCCTTAGGAGGAGGTATTATATCAAATCTGTTATTGGGTAAAACTCCCCCCACAAATCTAATCTATTACCCTTATCCTATTACCGCATTTCTAGCTAGTTTAGCTACCTTCGTTTTCTATAGGATATTCACCAATGTGGGAAAACCTCTACTATACGCTGATGCAATTGGGTTAGGTGCTTTTGCATCTTCAGGTGCCTCATTAGCCTACTCAGTATCCAACAATGTAATTCTAGTTGTAATAGTAGGGGCTATAACAGCAGTAGGAGGTGGAGTAATTAGGGACATACTATCAAACGAAGTGCCTTTAATCCTCACTAGAGAGTTTTATGCTACCACAGCTGTAATAGGTTCCTTCGTGTATTTCATAGCCTCTGATCTCTCTGTGCCTGAAGATGTAGCTTTAATAGTCTCATTTCTAATAACCTTGATTTTACGGATTTTAGCAATGGAACTAAAATGGGAACTACCGAGAAAAAAGATAGAATAATCTAACACTAATAACACTGATGGCAATTTGGGATTGTCTTTTAGCTTATCTCCTTAAACTATATCTCGCCTTTCTCTTCTCCGTAGCTCTATCTACCTCTTTAGCCTTCTTATTTTCAGACAAGACCCAATAATCTCTTATTCTAGCAAGAGCCTCTCGGTAATCTTTTACGCCCTTCAGCATTTCGGCTAAGGTGTTATTTCCAATATATCTTAACCATGCTACTATATGACCTTGCTCTAAATGCCAATTAACACATGGAGGATCAGCTGAACCAATTCTCATAATCTCTTTTTCAAGTTCTTTTTCGTTATGGGCTACTCCTACTACTTTATCATATGATTTAAAATAGAAGGGCTCGTTCATTTCACCTATCACTTTTCCCCTCACAACATTAATAAGGGAGAGGGCTAATACCAGTTATAAATACTAAAAACTTGATGATTTTAAATTATAATATAAAAAAGTGTTTTATTAATTAACCACTTTTATCATTTTAGAGTCTAAATAAAATATTTATCATTAAAGCCATTTTACCTATTAAAACAAAATTTTTGATTATAATTAATATTACTACAGAGAAAATACACTATTGGTATAGCTCTGTGAAACAAAGTTATTGGGTATTACGCTAATCAGGTAATATCACTATATCAAGATATTAGAGATATTTTTATTGGCTTAATTTCTTCATAAAGCTGTCAAATAAACAGAAACTTATCTCAGTTTAGCTAGTTCTTTACTGTTTATTTTTATCAAATGAATTTACTTGATATCTATTTTTTAAGTGCATACTGAGTTATACTTTTCTTCCAAATATAAATACAATAAGGAAATTACGTCCGAGGTATATCTCCTTCGTGACTGCTTTGAGGAGTAATATCCATGTTTGTAATATCCTCCTCTACGGGTTTAGATCTAGTTTTAGTATCCTGTTCTTTATCTGTCTAGGTAAAGAGACCTAACTAATGAAAATGGGTGGAAATGTTAAAAATAGTCGTTTAAAAACAACTGTTTCTTACCTATGGCAAGTCTATGTTAAAACCCTTCAGGAAATAGAGATTATCGGAAAGACATAAGCAGTAAAATGAATACAAATTTATATTTTATCAGGTTTCCTTCTCTTGCTACAATATTCTCTTTCTCTACTAATTTACAGAAATTATGACAAACGCTAATTCAAATCATATTGACTATTCTACGTTATAGCTCATCCGCGAAGACAACGTTTGATATGCTTTTATCTATCTCTTTCTCTTTTTTGAATATAGCGTTGATTTTCAGTTCTTGAGCAGCTCCTATATTAAACGCGTCCACTATAGAAACACTGTGAGCACATTTTATTTCAGCAGCCTTCCTAGCAAACCTCATACTATTAACTATTCCGAAAAACCCGCTCTTTAGTAGTTTTTGGATAACTTCGTTTGCCCTCTTATTCCCATATTTTCTACACGTAACATACTGTAGCTCTGTCAAGGTAAGGTCTGTTATTAGTGGCTCAATTTGGTTTTGGATAATTAACCTTGTTATCTTTTCTCCTATATCTGAGCCCTCTAGGATTTCAACTAAAACTCCTGTATCAATAATCGCTTTCATCTTCTTCCCTAGCCTTCTCTAATTCTTCCCTAATCCCTTTCATCGAACCGAGTAGTGAGAGCAATAATTGAGGGTCTTTTTTTACCTCTTTACTCTTATCATAAAAGTCTATGAGGAATTTTATTGTATCATTGATACTTACTTTTTCTCCCTTATTTTGTTGCAGTTCTGAGGATATTCTGATGAGACTTCTTTTTACTTCCTCATCTACTCTCACTAGTGTACTCATATGTAATAGTTAGTTAAGGATATAAATAAAGTTTACTTTGTTAACAACCTTCTCAAACAAATTCATAACGCTTTTCACAACCTTTGTCTCTAAACTAAGTTTTGAAGTACAATCTAATGTTACAGCTATACAGATTATTACTATATTGATACCAGTTACTAATGTGTGAAGCAAACTGCAATACAATTTATCTCAATCTTTTTAAAATAATTTTAATTTCCTTTAACTAAATAAAGTATCTTTCATAGGAACTATCTATATCCTATCTCTAGAGTCTACATACGTTAATTTTAGGGGTTTAATTTTACATTCTCAACAATTATTCATTAATTCTCAGCTCCCGAAGAATTAAACATTAATTTTCCTTCACTGTAGTTTTATTGATTTATACTATCCTTTTCTACGAAAAATTGTTGGTGGAGTGGAAACTCGGCAATCTTTAAACTTTATCTTGTTTGAAGGTTTTATCCTTATTTGTGTTGTTACTAAGGTGGTTGAAAACTGGGTGTAAAGTTGTCAAGTTAAGTTGAAGTTAACTTAACACTGTATTATGTTGTCTTGATTAAGAGAAAGCAGAAAACCTAAAATGGAGAGGAAACAGAGGATTTTTTAATCATAAGATAAATTGAAAGTAATACGGTACTTACGTATTACACATAAGGAAAACTGTACTGAGATAGCTTATTTCTTTATCTAAATTTCAAAAGCCAGGTGTCGCATTGCATATGCTAATTTTTTGTTGAAAGGCTCAAATTAGAAGCTTTTTCTGTGAAATACACTGATAGTTAATAGAAATTAAGCTTACTTATTTTCCCTTATTTCTCCATGTTTTCTCACTTGCAGTCCTAAAATTATATGATGAGAGTTAAAATAAAAAATGGGAGAGTAATCGGTTTTTATTGAGACTTCGCAATACGATATATATGGATACAAAAGTTGTAATTAGAAGAGATCAGTGGAAACCAGGATCGGCGATGGAAATAAAGCGAGGCGTTAAGGATTGGAAAGTAATATATCCAGAGACTGGTTTTCCTGTCAAATCCTTAGTTTTAGGTGTAGTTGAGGTAGAGCCAAATAACTCAACTCCCCTTCATAAACATAACTGCGAAGAAGTATATTATGTTCTAGACGGAGAAGGTGTAGTCGAAATTAATGGAGTAAAATACGAGATTAAGGCTAACGATTCAGTCTACATCAAGGAGAATACTCCACACAGGGTCTTTAATACAGGTAAGACCACGCTTAGGTATGTTGCGGTAGCTGGAATTATGTTTGTTCCTTTGTTACCTAATTGGCCAACTGAAAGTCCATATGAATTTGTTGGAGAGAAATAATCAGATTGATCTTATTTTTTCGCTAAAAGGCTCTTAGAGGGATTGGGGAGAATAAAAACACTAAAGCATAAAATTTAATCATGTTCTCTCTTCATAATACTGAAGCAGTCAAGTTTATCTCACTTACAATCATGAAGTTATTTTATAATCAGAAACTAGTGACCATTGATGACAACTATCAAAGCATATACAATAGGGCATTCAAACAGAACCATTAGCGAGTTCTTAAATCTCCTTTCAGCATATAAAATAGAGGTTTTGATTGATGTTAGGAGATGGCCTAGGAGTAAAAGTTTCCCTCATTTTAACAAAGAGAATTTATCCATAACTCTTGAGGATAATGGTATTCAGTATATCTGGTTTGAGAGTTTAGGAGGTTATAGGAGGTTTGGCAAAGACATCAAAGACGATGGTATTGGAAGATGTTTCAAGGACGATAGCTTTAGAGCTTTTGCCACGTATATCCTCAAGTCAGTTGACGCTAAAAAAGCATTGGAAGATCTTCTACACTTGTGTTCAACTAGAACAGTAGCTATAATGTGTGCTGAAAGCCTTCCGTGGAACTGCCATAGGAAGATAATATCTGATTGGCTCTACTACAAATCAGTGGAAGTTATTCACGTACTTGGAAAGAATAAGACTATTAGCCATAAGCTTACAGAGTGCGCCAGGATAGAAAACGGAGAACTAAAATACTTATAAGACTAGCGTCTAGGATAGTTTATTATCTATCAAAATGCATAGTAGTTTATGTCATATCAGAGTTTGAAAAATAAAGTAGTAATTGTGACTGGTGCAGGAAGCGGAATAGGTAGGGCTATAGCTAAGAAATTTGCTCTTAATGATTCTATTGTTGTAGCGGTTGAGCTGTTGGAGGATAGGTTAAATCAAATTGTTCAGGAGTTAAGGGGTATGGGGAAAGAAGTACTTGGGGTAAAGGCTGATGTCTCAAAGAAAAAGGACGTAGAGGAATTTGTGAGAAGGACCTTTGAAACATATTCTAGGATTGATGTACTTTGCAACAACGCAGGAATAATGGACGGAGTTACTCCTGTAGCTGAGGTTAGTGATGAATTATGGGAGAGAGTTTTAGCTGTAAACCTGTATTCAGCATTTTACTCTTCTAGGGCTGTAATCCCTATAATGCTCAAGCAGGGTAAAGGTGTCATTGTAAATACCGCATCAATTGCCGGTATAAGGGGAGGCTTTGCTGGTGCTCCATACACAGTCGCAAAACACGGCTTGATAGGTTTGACCAGAAGTATTGCTGCCCATTATGGTGATCAAGGAATAAGGGCTGTGGCTGTTCTTCCTGGTACAGTTAAGACAAATATAGGGCTTGGTAGTTCTAAGCCAAGTGAATTAGGTATGAGGACTCTTACAAAACTTATGAGTCTTTCGTCGAGATTGGCTGAGCCAGAAGATATAGCTAATGTAATAGTGTTTTTAGCATCAGATGAGGCATCCTTTGTAAACGGAGATGCTGTGGTTGTAGATGGTGGTTTAACTGTACTGTAATGTTTTATCTTTTCTTTTTTTGTTAGAGTTTCTTTATAAATGGGATTTTTAACGAAAGATCAGGCTTAATCTGTTCTCTATTTCCAAAAAATTTATTTTGAGTCACGGATACCAGAGTCCGTGGCACTAAGGTACAAAGAGTCTCTGAATGCTAACATCTCCCAGTTTCTCCTGTTCCTTGCTACTAGTATAATGGGCGCAAACGCTTATCTTAACACATGGACAGTTGTTGCTGATCTCGTAATTGTTACATTGGCTGGAATTGTGCTGTTCTTAGATTTCAAAGAGGTAAATGAGCGTATACTTACATATATAATTTACACCGAACTGGCGCTAATTCCAATCTTTTACATCATACTTACCCAGAATATATGGTTATTTCTGTTCACGTATGTGATTTTAGGTCTGGGTATATATTTCAGAAAACTGAAACTCTTTAGCCTGATATTTTTCTTAGCTTCGATGATCTATTTTCTACAAATAAGAGTGTTTTTCGGTACAGATTCTTCAATGATATCTTACTACTCTGCGTACCTTTTTTTGCATGGTCTTAACCCTTATAATCCTATAAATACTGCTAATGTCTACCAGTTTTATCATCAAAATATCTACCTCTCTTATCCAACTCCCATACTTACTGGCGGTTTTGTAACTAACCTGAATTATCCTTCATTATCATTTCTCGTTCTTATACCTGCAGTCCTGCTAAAGATTTCTCCAAACTACGTTTATCTGACATTTGATCTACTGATAGGTATCATTACATTCTTTTACCTGTCTGAAAAGGAATATGCTTTGTTTATAAGTGCCTACCTAATCCCCTCATACATATTTTATTCAACAGGAGGAGTTACTGATATTGTATGGGTGTTCTTTCTATTACTATCTTTACTGGTAAAAGACGTAAAATGGAAGGGTGTATTCTATGGTCTATCAATAGCGTATAAGCAGACTCCCCTTGCAATTTTGCCATTTTACTTAATATCGTATAGAAAGGATCTAAAGAAATTTCTCATCCCAGCAGTGTTGGTATTTTTCCTCTTTAATGGTTATTTCATTCTGATTAATCCTAGTTACTATATTCAAGGTGTAGTAACACCTATGGGTAGCTCCCTGTTACAGATAGGTTATGGTTACAATTTGTTATCGTTTACCAATATCTTCTATCTTTACCCATTATTCTTCACTGTAGCCCCAATTCTGATAGTTGTAATGGGTCTGCTTCTCTTTAGAAATAAGTGGTATGGGATAGCATATTTTGCCTTTCTATTTTTGTACAGAGTGTTATGGAATTATCTAATATATTGGCCGATGTTCTGCTACACAAACACTCTAAATAGTAATGATAACAGTGGTATTTCACTGGGCAGTAAGAGTAAGACAATAATAATTTCCATGTTTCTTCTAGCTATACTAGGGTTTGCATTCTTTTTCCATTACAATTTTCTCTCCTATCCCAATTCTATTCACATTGACGTATTAAAGGTAAATTATGATAATCAGGGTTACATAGTTAGTATGCTCCTGAATGTCAGTTATAATGGTCCTGGCTCAATCACTCCATTGTTCAGAATACTTGTTGATTCAGCGGGTCCACCTAATGGGTTTGTTTGGATATCAAACTCCACTAACCTGAAAAGTGGGGAATGGGAAATAGTTAATGTATCTGCACCACTACCTCAGCTCTACATTAGCCCAGATACTAAAGCATTGATGATAAATGCGTATTATTCAGTCTACCAAGGCTTTCTAGAGATAAACTTGTGATATGAGCTTGGTACGTAAGCTTATATAACTGTTTTATTAAACTTTATAACGTGCTTTCTGAACGTCTGTGGGAGTCAATATCTGATGTTTATTCTGCAATATTATCACATCCTTTTATTACAGGATTAGTGAGTGGGAAGTTAGAAGAAGAGAGATTTAAATATTATATAATTCAGGACTATCATTACTTAAAGGACTTCAGTAAAGCACTAGCTGTTTTATCCGCTAAAGCAGAATCTCAAGAGCAGTCAGTTCTATTTGCTACACATGTTTCGGACGTTATAAAAGTGGAAAGAGATCTTCATAATTACTTCTTCACTCACTGGAAGATAAATCCTGAAGATTTTGAACAGTCCCCCTCTAACCTTATGTACACTTCTTATTTGTTATCTACTGTATATTCAAGACCATTCTATGAAGGTGTGGCTGTTGTTCTCCCTTGCTATTGGATCTATATGGAAGTAGGCAGAGAATTAACAAAGAAAGGTTCTCCAAACCCATTATATAAGAGATGGATAGATACTTATGGAGGAGAGGAGTATGAAGTTGGAGTTAAAAATGTATTAAATATAATAAATTCTTTTAAATTGACTGATAGTCAAGAGAAAATGATGTTTAAGCACTTTAGATTAGCATCGATTTTCGAGTATATGTTCTGGGATATGGCTTATAGATTAGAAAGGTTTCCTTTTAAGATCAAAGTATGATTTTATTTTCCTCAACTTTTACCTTAAACTGTGGTTCACAGGATATAGTCTCTTTTTTATTTGTTGTAGTTGTATTACTGATTGAGTTAATACCACTGAAGAGGTTTATTTTTCTATTGGGTTAATGGCTTTTCCTACTTCTGTTTTAATGTCAATAAAATCTAAAAAGCTGAGTTTCTTATAGTAACTAGTGAGCGAATTGGTCTTTACTGAACAGTGATGACTGCACGTCAGAGCGATTGGTATTATGTAGCATTTTGGTTTAAAATTCTTCTGGTTAAACTTTTAGAATCATGATTAACAAGGACGTGGTTATTTCAGTTCTTCAGGAACTTTATGATGGAAAACCCATAGCTTTTTCCAAAATAAAAAGAAGAATAAAGGAGGATCCTGAGGATATAGAGAAAGTATTAACTGAATTGGAGAGTGAGGGTTTAGTAAAGAAGTATGATGTTAATGGTGGAAAATCATATGAGCTCGTTAAGGTTGATTCTAATACTATTGTAATAGGTTTATTGAGAGAAATAAAGGATGAAATAAAGAAACTTGAAGAAATAGTAGGTGAAAAGTGGAAACTTAACGTTGGTTCCTTTGACGAGGTTTATGATAAAGTTAAAGACAACTTGGGATATGCATCATTGGAAAATATCAGGGTTGAACTTGGTCTAACAAAAGAGGAATTTTACTCAAGATTCAGGTCTTACGTGGAATCTAATTATGATTTAATTGCAGGGGGGAATGAGGGATACGTAAGGAAAGGAGCTGTATACGGAATAGTAAAAAGAAAGAAGAGGTGAGGAAGTTTGATATGTAATATACCTAAGGTTACAGTTACAACCTGGTCTGCCAAGAATGTTATTTTAGCTGGACCCACATACAAGCAATATTTGAGTAAATCGTTAGAAGTCATAAAGAACAAGGACATTGCATCCATTATAGGACAACCCGGTATGGGAAAGACAACCATTCTCAAGAAGGTTGAGGAGATTATCAGTAAAGAAAAATTCACATTATTCCTAGACCTTTCAAGCAAGGGAGAAATAGAGAGTGAGTTCTGGGACAAGATTGATAGATTCATGGTGAAGAACCTTGTAGTAGGCAAAATGGATAGGAAAAAGTACAAATACGGCTTTCTGAAGAAGCTGACCGGAGTAAGTTTTGAAAATCACCTTTACTCCATGTGCGGTAAACTGGATGACTTCTTACTAAGGTTATATTGTTTAGACTACAGTAGGGACTTTGACGGTATATTAAAGTTTGTAAACGATTTGAAAAACGTCATGGATATCACTATTTTAGTTGATGAGATTAGGGAAGGTCATCTATCTAAAATACATAGACTGATAAATTCCGGTCTAAACGTGCCTATTTTAATGGCAATTCCGACTGATGCTTATAATAAAGTTACCGATTTAGCCATAAGGAGGAGATTAGATGAGAGCAGGATAAGTTTAGACAGTGCTCTCACATCTGATGATATTAAAGAGATAGTTGAGGCTTATTGCAAGCCAATATCTGATGTGCTATTTCCGATAATTTTGGCAATGTGGAATGGCAGAGAATTAACCACCGTAAGCTCTATCCTACAGTTCATAAAATCAGAGGTAGAGAGGATTGAAACTGACTGTGAAGGAAATGTGGAGTGTATAAAGGACAGTATTCAATCCTCATATACGTTAAAGAACGTGGAGGAGAATTCCACGACACTGGAGAAAATGCTTAGAGAGACAATTTCGTCACTATCTAAAGAGTTTAGAGTATCTTATGTACATCAGAGGGGAAAGAGAGTCGAGGTCAAAGGTAAGAACATAACTGTAGGTATATTCTTTACTAAGGATGACTACGGGTATCTAGGTATTGTTAAGTTATCTAATGGAAATGAGATATCAGGGGACGAGATTTCGTTGTTACCCTATGTGGAGCAGGTTGAAAATGACAAGAAAATCTACAAGATAAGGAAGAAGTTCATAATAACTAATACCAAGATTAATGTCCAAGGTGTCGACGTGGTGGAGATACCTACATTAGAGGTTATACGGATTATAAGAGGCGATTCACTAATACTTGAGGAGAGAACAC
The DNA here is from genome assembly GCF_000012285.1 of Sulfolobus acidocaldarius DSM 639. NCBI lineage: Archaea > Thermoproteati > Thermoproteota > Thermoprotei > Sulfolobales > Sulfolobaceae > Sulfolobus > Sulfolobus acidocaldarius. The sequence continues at coordinate 1,044,639 of NC_007181.1, read as the reverse complement.
GGAGCATTCTAAAAGAGTTAGTGTCTGATGACCAGACTACTAACGTACAAAATAATTTTAATGCAGTGGCAACAACGTAGTAATTGTTTTCTCTTTATACTTTTTCCCCTTGGTCATGCCTTCGTGCTAAAGTATACTTGTTTGACCATTTCCACTCTTTCTCGCCAATTCACAATTGGTGACGGGTAACCTGTTATTTTATGTAAGTATACTTTATGAATTACTGATGGTGGATAGTCTCTTAACTCCCTTACATAATCCTTTATGAACTTAGCTTCTGGGTCATATTTTTCCTGTTGTTTCCAAGGGTCAAATACTCTGAAAATGTAATCTGTGCCTGTTGATGCTACCCATTGCCAATTCCCATTATTTACAGCTGGGTCATAATCCACTAATTTTGTCGCAAAATACCTCTCTCCCAGTCTCCAGTCGACAAAAAGTACTTTTGTAAGGAAGAATGCGACCAACATTCTCACTCTTCCGTTTATGAAACCTGTGGTATTTAGTGCTCTCATTCCTGCATCTATTATTGGATAACCCGTCATCCCATCCTTCCACGCATTAAAGTATCGTTCACTATTTTCCCACTTTATCTTGTCATACTCTGTTTTGAATGAATGACCAAATACGTAAGGATTTTGATATGCTAATAACGTGTAAAAGTCTCTCCAGTAAAGTTGTCTAGTGAAGGCTTGGTCAGATATTTTTTTGTGGTATACTTCTCTGGGTGATACTGTACCAAATTTTAAATGAGGTGATAGCATAGAGTAGTTCTTCTCAGCTGGGTAATCCTTTCTGGAGTAATCTATCTCCCTATCTAATAACATTAAACCTTCAGGTCTTCCCCCCTTAAGTAAGGGTGACTCAACTTTTTTGAAAGTCAATAGAAAATCTATTGATAAACTATTGCTTATTCGTTCCACATTTATGCTTTTGTCCACAGATTGTGGCTTGGGCACTTCTAGTTCTCTTGCTTTAGTGTAAAATGGTGTAAAGCTCCTACCTATTTTAATTTTCTTTTCTTCAGCTGAAAGTAAGACATCTGGATAAGAGAAGAATTTAATTCCTTTATTCAAGGCATTTTCCTTCATTTTCTCGTCTCGTTGAATGGCGAATGGTGTGTAGTCCTCGTTAATGAAAATCGCATTTACCATATCTAGTTTTGAGACTATATTCTCAGGATACCCGTAATACACGTTTAAGTTTCCATTTAGTTCTTTATCCAATTCAACTAAGGAATTTATTAGGAAAGTAGCAGCGAATTCTGATTTATAAGGATTGTTTATCATTTGTCTAGGGTCAACAATGAAAATGGGATAGATTTTATTACAATGATACACAGCGTTTACAAGTGCTGTATTATCGAATAATCTCAAATCCCTTCTAAATATTACTGCACAATCCACACTAATGATTATACTACAACTAAATAATCTTTTGTTCTAAAACATCATACATTCAGACCGGTGGTCTCTCTTCACTTATCAGCATCCCAGCGTTTACTGATTATTTGAATCTCCATTTAAATAAACTTTTTACATCCTCTCATTTTATTCCTATTTTTATATTCTAATCTCTTTTGTAAGCATAAAGAAATGTTATAAATTCCTAATCAGAGTTAGATTATATGAATTGTGATAAGGAAGCACTTAGGATAATTGACATCATTTTCAACAGTAACCTAATATATGGAAAGGTAGTTTACGAGGACGAGCTAAAGCGTTTAATAGGAAACGAGAAGAAACTGCTGTGTAGTGAAAGGGAGCTCATACAAGCTGTAAAGGTCTACTTGAGGTCCTTAGGCATAGTCGTCATAAAAGGAGGTAACTACACCGGTAAGAAATTAAAGGTTTTTGATGACGGGACTTTTCTGTCTGAGGAGATATACGGTGTAGAATACGACATAATCGATGAGAGAGGTTACATTAACGATAGAATTGTCTTATATAACGATAGAACCGTAGTAAAAGTTGGAGAAAATGAAATGGAGTACAAGATAAATAAAAATGAGGTTATAAAAACGTTAATTAGTCTAGCTACACAGTCCTCAACTAGAGACGAGTTTATAACTAAACTTCTGAAATTTCTTAATGACAATAATGACGTTAGGACTATTCAGTGGTTAAAGGACTTCATTGTCAGTAATAAACACGTTTAGTAAGGTAAATTCTCTGGAATAACTGGACAGCTTTAAGTATTAAAGCATCATCAATTTGTTTCTCCTTTACCATAGGCAGCTTTATCTTTACCCTGTTTCGATAAAAGAAAAGGTAACCTGTGAATCCGTCTATCTTATTGTCCGTGGGTCTTGATAACCATACCTTAAACCGGAACACCTTCTTTTCAATATCTTCTGATAGTTTTATGATGTAAAAGTCATTTATTACTGAATTGTTATCAGCAAAATACTCTTCGAGAAGGATTTCCACGAATTTACTATCGATTGTTCTCAGATCTATTTCATCCATGTCTATTTCAGCATTTTTAAATGTCTTACTGTTGACTGAAACTAAACTCCTGATACTCTGTTAATGAGGTTTGGCATATCATTAAAGTTAAATATCCTTAGATCATGTATGATAGTGGGTGTAATAGTGTCCGAAACAGCTCATAAGGTTTTAGCTGAATCTTTGGGTTCGACTGTTCTAGTTAAACTAAAAGGAGAAAAAATAGTAAGAGGTACTCTAAAAAGTTATGATATGCATATGAACTTAGTCTTAGAGAATTCTGAAGAAATAATGAATGACGGAAGTACAAGAAAAGTAGGTACTATAGTAATAAGAGGAGATAATGTTATCTTAGTGTCTCCTGTTTAAGACTTAAAAATATACTCTTTTAACTTCGCTATCGAAGCTTGTACTAGTTCTTCAAGATCTCTGCTTATTCTCTTAAATAGTTGTTCCCTATCAACATAGTAAACATATATTGGTCTTCCTTTTCTCCCCTCATTAGATACTTTTTCTCTCTCTATAAGACCTTTATTAGCTAATTCACTTAGGGACTTGCTTATTAGTGCCTTACTTACCTTAAATTCTTCAGCTAATTCCTCTATATTTAGTTTCGTGTCAGAGTATAGTAATCTGAATATTAGTTGTACTTCCTTTTCATTGAGTCCATACATGAACTCAAGTAGTTTTTCAATTTGTGTTTTCTTTTGATATGGAATTTGAAGTACTGTCTCCATTTTGTATCACTCCGAATATTACTTGTTTTTGCTAACTAAAAAAAGTGATATATTAAAAAATATGCAAATGTGTACATTTGTACATAAAGAACCACTTACATATAAAATTATATAAGAAGAAATAGGATCTCCTAATAATACTTACCTACTTATATTATCACGGATTGATCGCTTACCCTATATTATACTATGTCAAAAACAAAATATATACTATTTGCTCCGTAAAGAATGGTATTTCTGACATAGAGACTAGAGCTTAAATTACCAATTATTATTTAACTAACCTTTACTCATGGAAAAAGAATCTCCTTCCAGCTACAACTAAAGATCTTATTCTCACATCATAAACTTGCGACAGAATTAAGTCACTAACATTCTCCTTACTTCCTGAATATACTACTTTTCCGTTTTTTACCAAGATTATTTCATCTGCGTAATTTATAACTTCTAGCTCATGCGATGTGATAATAAAATTCTTCTCACTCTTCAGTTTCAATAGGGAATCTAATACAATCATCCTGTTTTTCATATCTAAGTTGGCAAAGGGTTCATCCATTATTACCAAGTCTCCTTCGCCTAAAGCCTTTACTATTAGGACAAGTCTCTTTTGACCAGAGCTTAAATTTTGAAAGTCATTTTCCATAAGATCCGCTATGTTAAAGAGTTCAATGTATTTTTGGTATTCCCCTTTCTTTCGCCCAGCCAGGATAACATCAATCGTTTTCATATTTACCGTATAAAATTCTGCTGGGGAATATGACAAATTCTCGTTAACTATTACTTTGCCTTCAATTGGTTCAATCATACCGATTATTGTCTTTAATAATGTAGTCTTACCAGACCCGTTAGGTCCAAGTATTAGCGTAATACCTGGTCTTAACTCAATATTTACGTTGTCGAGAACAATCTTCTTACCTAGTTTTACTTTAAGCCCCTTCACTATCATTTCTTCTCACCAGAAAAAGTATGAGAAAGGGTGACGCGATCACTGCAAGAATAGGAGTTATAGGGATTATGGTTCCTAACATTCCATCGGCAATTATGTTACTAAGCAACATAACAGTTATTCCTATTCCACTTGAATATACTAGTAGCGTTCTCATATTGCCCCCAATACTTAATCTAATTAAGTGTGGAACCAAAATTCCGATAAACCCTATGACTCCAGCTATTGATATGGTGAAGGAGACAACAAAGCTGATCAAACCTAACCAAAATATTCTAAACCTATTTGGTCTTATACCATGTGTGTAACTTATTTCGTCACTTATCGATACTAAATCTAAGGCTCTTGACATTTTATAAGCTAGAATTAAAAGGACTAGGGTAAGTGTAGTAAGGGCTGGAATTAGTGACCAGCCTACAACTGTGATCTGCCCCATTAGCCAAAAAATGATTGGAGGTATCTGAGGGTATCTTTCCTGAAGCAGTACTAGTAATATAGAATAGGCAGATGAGAAGATATACGATACTATTACACCTGCAATTACTAGCCCATATATTCCTCTACCTCTACCTATTAGAACAGTTATAATTGTGGCTAGAAACGAGAAGAAGAACGCTATCAGTGGTTGGGCGTATATCATTACCGATAAGGGCAGACTAAATCCCAAGAGGAAATAACTTAATATTGCCCCGAATGCTCCTCCAGATGATGTCCCAGCTATATAAGGGTCTATCAAGGGATTTCGTAAAAGGTGTTGCATTATGCTTCCGGATACTGATAAAATTATTCCTATGAGTGCTGCCGTTATTATTGTGGGTAATCTTATTTCGTAAAGTATTAACCTGTAAATCTGTGAGGGATGTAGAATTTCCTGAGGAGGGATATATACGTCTCCATACATTAGTGACAATAGGAGTGATGTAACTGGAAGTATGAGTAATAGTAAGATCTTTAGATAAGTTGATTTAGTAATTTTCACAATAATGTGGATAGCTTATCCATATAATAAAATTTCCTCATTTTACCAAGTTTCTGAGGTCCTCAAGGCTAATACGCTCACTTAACGCAAGTCTTTTACTTAAAATTGTATTTTAATACTACATAAGTCTAGTTAATACTCATTCTTTGTGTAGACGGCTTGTTTACAAGAGAAGAGTAAGATATGTAAAAATATTAATTTTGTTAAAGGTTTTCATTTAATTTTGGTCAAAAATTGGCAACGTTATATTTAATTTAGTCATAAACCAGTTGGTGCTGATGTAATGTGGTACAGGTACACCAGTTATTATATCATGAAATAAGGGAATAGCATAAACAGATAAGATGGATGGCTCGTCAACAACATCAGTAGCCAGACCGGTTATGACGTATACTTGATTATTTTTGACAGCATATGTGTAGTTAAAATATTTGTGTATTAAGTAAATGGTATAGGAATAATTGTAAATTTCCTGTGCAACTATTACATGTGGATCGGCAAGTAAAACTTGAGATGGTGTAACTGTAATATATCCTGTAAAGTTAGAAAATGAGTTGAATCCACCAGCCCTGTCTATTAAATCATTAATGAACACGTTATTACCTATGCTGTAAGCTGTTCCATCACTATCTATCCAGTCAAAATATGCAACAGACACATTTGTTTGTGGGTAGCTCACCATGCTTTGGTTCATCCACTTAATTAACTGATTTGCCTGATTTGTGACATTGAAGAAAGTTGCTATTTGAGAAATGGTGTTGATCACGTTTTCCAAGTTCGAGGCATAGTCACTGTTTGTCACGAGTACTTTCAAACCTGCATTCTCCAGCTGGGGGATATAGCTTCCACTTAGTCCATACTCTAAAACAACGACAGTGGGCTGTAATGCTATAATCCCTGTAATATTTAGGTTGATAACAGAGGTTATCACGGTTACATTAGGGGGTATCATTGAAGTCATATTCAAGGTCTGGAGTAATTGATAAGAATATATGTCCATTCCTACTATATCCTTTCCTAAACCTAATGAGACTAATATTTGGGTATCTGATGGTGCTAAACTAACTATTCGTGGCTTTTCAGGGTTATTTGTTGTATTAGTACTGCTCAATTTCTGTGTTTGGTTTGTATTGTTGATATGTATTAATGTTAAGGAAATTCCAACTAAAATAACTATAATTAAAACGATTGGGATTAAATTTGATATCTTCATGTGTAGTAGGATAGGCTATCCATATTATTTAAAATTTTTCTCTTCGTTTTGATTATCTCTATCATTAACGTAAGCCGATTTAATTAATTGACGTATAGTTTTATAAAAATCGAAGGTAAAGTTTTTTAATTTTTAATAACTTTATATTGCTTATGAGCAAAGAGATGAAGGTGTCTTTCCCAGGTGGAAAAGAAGTAACTATGGGTGACCTAATATCCTTTATCTACGGTTTACCTAAAAGTGATATTGATGTATTACAGGTTCTTATCTCACAAAAGAGAAGGATGAGTAGTGATGAAATTGCAGATGTATTGAAGGTCAGTAAGGCATCTATAAATAAATCACTTAATAACCTGTATGATAAAGGGTTAATTTTAAGAGAGAAAGAGGAAGCAGGAGAAGAGAAGAAGAAGGGAAGACCAAGTTATATATATTGGGTAGATGGAGAGAGGCTTTACGAGAAACTGGAGAGAGATTTAGAGACGTTAGCCTCTCAGATAAAGAAAGAGTTAGAGGAGAGAATGCAAAGTATCTAAAACTAAAGTATCTAACTTTTACTTTCTTCTTGCTTTTCCTCCTTCTTCTGTTCCTTCTTTTCTTGCTTACTCTCCTCCTTTTTCTTCTTCGCTATTTTCTGTGTCTGTACTTCGATCTTGACACTAACTTTTTCTTTACCTTTGCACTCAGTTCTCATAACACCTTGTTCTTCTTCGATCTCACCACAGGTGATGAACTCATTAAGGGGCAAGTCTGAGCTTTTAACCTTATTCTGCTTAGCATACTCACTCAATGCTCCCTTTAAATTAGAATCAGCATTCTTAAGAAATTCAAATATATTCTTTCTATGTCTAAAAGACCTTTTTATCTCTATTTCTTTTCCATCATAATCAATTTTTGCTGTTAGTACATATTTTACAACTTTCATATGATTTAATTATGGGTTAATCATATAAAGCTGACTTCTTGTTTCATAATTTTTAGTAATATTCAAGTTAACAGACAGTTTTAGCTCTAATTAATAGTATTTTATCAGGAGTAGATTTCATTCTTTATTTCATAAGTGTAACCCGTAAAGACATAAGAAAATAAACTAAATATGTCTATTTTTAAGGAAAATGTAGTACCTAAAAATTTTCTATTGAATTTTCTTATTATGGTTAATCATATAAACTTCTCCTTTAATACATTCTATTAATGCCAATAGCAGGTATTCCTTATACTGAAATAGTAATGGCTATAGTAGCGTTTGTACTGGGTTTTCTAGTAGGCTATCTGATAAAAAATGTAATAAAGATCGGTATAATAGTGCTAGCCATAATAGTTATACTAATAGCCATCGGAGTAGTTTCCCCCCATACAGTGGTTTCTGGTCTTCAAAGTATGGGTGTCTATGCAACGCAGGCTGAGCAATATGTGTCGAGAATAATAAATTATCTGCCATATAATTCTATATTGTTTATAATAGGATTTGTTATAGGCTTAGTGAAAGGTTAAGTAAAAATAAATTAAGTTTTTTATTAACTAGAAGATAACAGTTGTTCAATTTTTTTAATTTTTTCCTTATATGTTTGGAGTTCTTTCTCTAGATCTTTAATTTTTTCATTCAGTTGCTTTAACTGGTTACTACATTCCTCTTCAGTGAGATATCTAATTACCCTAATGTTATCAAATTCAAGTTTGTTCTCTCTCTCGTTATATTCAGCGTCAACCAATATTCTTATCACAGATAACTTGTTAAGTTTCATCTCCTTAACTATTATATCATAAAGTTTCTTGTTAAGTTCAGCCACGTCCCTTACAATTACATCTTTAGGAGCAACTCTACTGAATGCTACGAGAGCGACCCTCCTTAACTTATCTGCATACCTTGCTGCTATTATAAGACCCGTGCTTAATTCTATCTTATTTTTTCCTATTACAGTAGCTCTTGCGGTAATATGTTCATACTCTTCAGCTCTCTCTAAATCTCTTTTTTCCTCTTCAGTTGGCATAATATAATTATAGATTTTAAAGGTAAAAAAGTTAATGATGAAAAAATTCATAGTCTCTCCTTATTGTTATTTTTTTAGAGTGTTTCTACCTCACTATTATCATAAAAGTTAATAACGAGAAGTAAGATATTAAACAGATGAAGATATTACTAATTTCAATATGGACAAATTTGAATAATAGAGAAAATAAATACGAGATAATTAATGAAAGAGGAGAGGAGACAGAACGTGAAGTTGTTGAGAGCAAACCATCACTAGCTGAGGTCAAATTCCTAAGGGAATCGGAAGAACAAGTAGACATGTTAGTTTTACTTCCCTCATTTTTATCTGCGTATCTAAAAACTCAAGACTTACCAGATTCTTATGTAGAACTTAAGAAACGTATACAGGAGGAGGTTTTAAAGAGATTTCAGGGGATTGATGTGGAGGTAATCCCTTCATCTGGAACTATTGACGCTGATGGCTTTATGCACATTCATGATAACAGTTTAGGCAATTTCAATTTCTCAGTATACTATTCTGTTTATAATGCATTGACTAGATACAATCCCGATACTGTATTACTAGACTTAAGTGAAACGACATCTTACCTCACTTATTACACGTCAGACGCTGCGAAACTAGCTATTCAAGATTATTATATAACCAAAAGAAAAGCTGATATTCCTCTAATTGAGTTCTCTACTGACTTCGCTAATAAAATAATTACTCTAAAAAAATCAACGATTAGGAATGTCGATATATCTGACTATTTGACATCGCAAGAGATAAAGTTAGCTAAAGGAATGCCAACTTTAAGTAAATCGGAGTTATTCGCTATAGGTAGAGCTTTACAGTTGGGGTTTCCATTGGCATTATTGTATCTTTTGAATGGTATAGAAGAATTGACTAAACCTGAGGACTTTATGCAAAAAATAGAAGAGAGTATTACCGTTTCCAAGAAGGAGCAGGAAAAAGAATATCTTGTAAGTTCTGGGGTCAGAGCATATAACACAGCTCCCTACTACTTTATGGGATACCACTTTATCGAAGCTTATAAGGTTAAATCGGAAACCGGTGAGTATACTTTAGACGATTTACTAAAGCTAATAGATGTATATAATGAGCCAGCCAGATCTCTGATTAAAAGGGAACTAGAAATATTGAAGAGATTAGCTGGACTTAAGGATGACGGTGAGTATATTCTTGATTACTTAATAAGATTAGGAAACAGCAGGGTACTAGATTGGTTAGAAAATGTACCGATTGGGGAAAGTAAAATAGATTGCGAGATTTCAGAATACGAGATGATATCTCATGCCGGTATGGGTAGATACTTTACTATAGTCAATAGGGATAAGGACGGTAAGATTAAGATAAGTTATGCACAGGAATGTTTAAAAGACATCACGAACTGGATAAAGAGTCTGGGTAAAGAGGGTGAGTAATACTCTGTATATCATAAAATTCTTATTCTCAGAGCTTACAGTATATATTCGATGAGTCAAATCCTAGAGTCTAATATAAGGTATTATCCAATAAAGCAGTTGAAAGACAGAGGATATGACGTAGACTCCTTACCATATTCTCTAAAAATCCTGGTGGAGAACACATTTAGGAACCTTGATAACGTAAAAATAACGGAGGAAGATTTAGACGCAATCGCTTCATGGAAAACAGGTAAGGAATTTTCTTTCCTACCTACGAGAGTTGTTTTACAGGACTATACTGGCATTCCCCTTCTTGTGGATTTAGCTGCGATGAGAGACGAGATGTCTAAGAGGGGAGAGGACCCCCTAAAGATAAACCCTATAGTTCAGTCTGATTTAATTATAGACCATTCAGTACAAGTTGACTACTATGGAACTGCTTCTTCATTACTCCTGAATAAGAAGAAGGAATTTGAAAGAAATGTTGAGAGATATAAGTTCTTGAAATGGGCTCAGAGAAGCTTTAAGAATTTGAGAGTATTTCCCCCAGGAAAGGGTATAATTCATCAGATAAACCTAGAGTACCTGAGCAAAGTAGTAGATGTTAAGGAATTTAGAGGTCAGTTAACAGCTTACCCAGAGATTGTGATAGGTACCGATTCTCACACACCAATGACCAACGGTTTAGGTGTGCTTTCATGGGGAGTTGGTGGACTTGAAGCTGAGGCTGTAATGCTTGGAGAACCTTATACCATGGCAGTTCCTGAAGTAGTGGGAGTAAGGCTTGTAGGAGAGATAAAGGAAGGGGTAACACCCACAGATATAGTTCTGTATATAACCGAAAAACTGAGAAAGAAAGGAGTTGTTGGAAAGTTTGTCGAGTTCTTCGGTCCATCTCTTGGAAATCTAACAGTACCTGATAGGGCTACAATAGCAAATATGGCTCCAGAATATGGGGCTACAGCAAGTTATTTCCCAATTGACTATCAGACCTTAAACTATTTAGCTGCAACTGCTAGGGAGTACAAGTTAGTAGAAAAATATGCTAAAGCTCAGGGAATATTCTATGAGAGTCAGCCAAAATATTCTGAAGTAGTCACAATAGATCTGTCTGAAGTAGAACCTGCAATAGCTGGTCCCAAAAATCCAGATGAGAGAGTTCCCCTGAAGGACCTGAAAAAACTATTTCAGGAGAAGAAGGATAAGAAGAAGGGAAGTCTAGTCAAAGACCTCGATGTAGTACTTACTGCCATAACCAGCTGTACTAACACGTCAAACCCAACAGTTATGATAGGAGCTGGAATTTTAGCCAAGAAGGCTATTCAGCACGGCATAAGAAGTAAATCCTATGTAAAAACCAGCATGGCTCCTGGTTCTCCTGTTGTTGTTGAGTACCTTAAAGAGTCTGGCTTGCTACCTTATCTGGAAGCTCTAGGTTTCCATGTTGTTGGTTTTGGATGCACAACATGTATAGGTAATGCTGGTCCTCTACCCAAAAAGATAGAGGAGGACGTTAAATCAAACAAGTTAGAGGTTTATGGTGTAATTAGCGGAAATAGGAATTATGAGGGCAGAATAAATCCCTATCTCAGTGGAGTATTTCTGGCTTCACCAGTTCTAGTGGTTGCATTTTCACTCGCAGGGAGAATAGATATTGATTTCTTCAATGAGCCAATTGATTATGATCCTAATGGTAATCCTGTATATCTCAGGGACATATGGCCTACTACTAAGGAAATTTCAGAATACATTAAGCTGGGAATGAATCCTGAGTTCTACAAGGCTGTCTATTCGCATATCTTAGAGGGAGATGAAAACTGGAATAATTTACAGGTTAAAGAAAGCGAATTATATAGTTGGGATGAAAAGTCCACATATATAAGGATGCCTCCATGGATATCTCTAGATCTTAAACTTGATGACGTAAAGAATGCTAGGATCTTACTACTCTTAGGCGATAAAATTACAACAGATCATATATCACCAGCCGGTCCAATCGACAAGGATTCCGTTGCAGGAAAATATCTTTCAGAATTAGGTGAACAGGATCTTAACACATACGGAGCTAGAAGAGGAGACCATGAGGTTATGCTTAGAGGGGGATTTGCAAACTCTAAGTTGAAGAATTTACTAGTAGATGTTCAAGGCGGTTTTACTAAACACTTCCCTGATGGTAAAGTAATGAGTGTTTACGAAGCCTCACAACAGTATAAGAAGGAAGGTGTTCCTTTAGTCATAGTTGCAGGTAAACAATATGGATCTGGAAGTTCAAGAGATTGGGCTGCTAAGGTAACTGCATTACTAGGGGTTAAGGCTGTACTGGCTGAGAGTTTTGAGAGAATCCACAGAAGTAACCTAGTGGCTATGGGTGTTGTGCCAATAGAAATACCAGACTGGAAGAGTTTAGGTATTAAGGGAGATGAGATAGTAAATGTATATCTGAAGGATTTGAAGCCGAAATCTAAGGTTAAGGTGGAGTTCATAAAACAGGATGGTAGTAAAGTTGAAGTACAAGGATTAGCTAGAGTTGATACCAACGTAGAGCTAGAGTACATTAAACAGGGTGGAATTTTAAAGTATGTATTTAATAAATTAATACATGAGAGTCAGAATTAGAGGCATTTATGCTACTGCTCTTACTTACCTCTTTTTAAAGAATGGCTTCGAGATAGTTCAACAAACTCCGCAAATAGCGGAGCGTTTTTTTATGGATATTATTAGGTCACCTGCAGATGTTACTGTAAAAGATGGTATAGACAAGGGGGAGATAGTAAGCGTAGGTGAAGATATATACAACTTTATGAGATCTATTTTTAAATATTCTCCTATATGGAGGTCTCCAATTAAGTTATATTCAGTAGTAAGCACTGAAGATTGTAAATTCATGAATTTTATTGTAGAGCCTTGCCTATCTGAGGGTCTAGTGATAAAACCTCCAGTTGAAGGGAAGATAATACTTTCTTCCCCGCGAGCAGTAGGAAAATTTGCTATGGTTTGGAAAGGAGATGGGAGAACATTTTTCTCAGAGCATATTGATGAGAGAGACAGTCAACGGCTTTTGTCTGTTAGTATTCCGTTTAATAAGAAAGGGTATAATGTAAAATGGAGAAGTAACGCAGCAATGGCGACTACTGCAGAGCTTAAAGAGGAATTGGAAAATTTAACAATGAGATATAGTTATAATGACTTTAGAGAACAGGGAGAGGACTTCCTGAAAGTTACCTTATCATTAGAGGATAAACTATTCTTAGATGACATTAGGAGTCTGGTAATTAACACCATGAAGTTTCATCATATGCTCAAAATGACCTATTCAAACGAAGTAGACATTGAAGAAGGTAAAGTAAATCCTTCTCCTGAGAAATTGTTAACATCGTTAATTGGAGATAATATGATTGAAGCCATTGAACATGTAAAGCCAAATGGTAAACGTGTACTCTTGAAGGGTGGTACAATTGTCCAGAAGGAGATTGGTAGAGATTACTATTGGCTTAAAATAAGGAGGGAATTCAAGAGTGGGGGGATTTATGACGGTTTAAATCTGAAGATTGAAGACGGTGACTATGATTTAGTCGAATTAGACTCACGAAACTGGTATCAAATTCACAGGTATCATGACAGAAACAATAATCTAAAGGGTTTATATGTAAATATTTCCACTCCTCCTGAATTACTTAAGAATAGAATAAGATACTTAGACTTAGAAGTAGACGTGGTAAAAGTAAATAATACTGTCAACATTATTGACCTGGAAGAACTGGAGGCAAATAAGCCTATACTAGGTGAATTTTTGTACAAGAAAGCTCTGGAGATTGCTCAAAATATTAAAGACAAATTGAATGAGGATAAAATTTGAATAAAAAAAGAAACAAAAACTTTATATTTTCAGTTTTTAATTTATTATTTGATGGTAGAAGATATTGTTAAGGTCTCTAGGAATTTTCAGATAACTATACCGGTTAGAATAAGAAAGAAATTTCCGATTAAAGAAGGAGATTTAGTGAAAGTAATATACGACGAGAAGGATAATACAGTTAGAATAGTTAAGATAACTGAGGAAGAACTAAGATAAATTTAGTCCTTGTTTAAGACCTCAACTTCTTAGTAACTTCACTAGTTATTTCCTTAGATATCTTTCTAGTTTGCTCTACTGTACCTATTCTTCTAGTTGTCTCTATACTTTCGCTTATTCTTCTAGTTGTCTCTATTAGCTCCATTCTTCTAGTCTGCTGTGCTATCATTTGCATTTGTTCTACAGTTCTGGTTGCTTCTGATAAATTGTTGGAGTTCAATTGATTAGCTAACTTGCTCATTAACTCATAGTAACGATATTCATTAACCAAATCATTATTTATACCGTCTAGGAAGCGCTTTACATCATTTGCTCTTGTTATATCAAAGTTAACCTCTAGTCTATTAATCCTACTTGACAAAGGATCTTCATAAGATATTTTGACTGTTGCAAGCCTCCCAGTGAAATTAGGTGGAATTATTATCTCGCCATACACTCTTACCACTGATTCCACTGCGCCTAGCTTTACTGGTGGTCCAGGATAATTCAACAATTTGACCTGAGTCTCTGAAACTATATCTATGCTAACGTTCTTAGCTCCTATTTCCGTAACCGCTGACTGTGGCAACATTTCAGCTATTTCCTTAGCATCCTCTACGTGATACAGTATTCCTGCAGTCTTATCTGTTATTACCTTAAGTAATCTTTCATTGTAATCATCGCCTATACCAAACGCTATTACCTTATAGGCTTCAGGATAATTCAGTTTTTCATAAGCATCTGTCTCAGGTACGTCAGTAGGCTGTCCATCTGTTAATAATATTATGTATCCTGGTAAATCGTGTTTTTTGGCTATTTCGATTGCTCTCTCTAAAGCTCTATACAGGACTGTTTGTCCACCTGACCTTATCTGTTTAATTTGTTGAACTAATGATGGTGCATCTGCATATTCGCTTAATATATTAACGTTATTGGAGAATGTCAGGAAAGATATCTTATTCCCTTCAGGTATCCTGCTCAATAGTTCCATTGCTCCTTGTTTAGCTGTCTCTATCTTTACACCATACATGGAGCCTGATGTATCTAGGAGTATTATGTAATGAAACCCACGTGCAGTCGAAACTTTTTCCGGAACTATAATTAATCTAAACACTCCTTTCAGGGGGGAGGTAAAAGAGTACTTGTGACTTAATTCGGCTTTAACTGATATGGTCATAAACTCACTCCTTTAATATTCGTACTATTGTCTGATTACCAAGTTTAATAATTGAGTTAGGCTCTATCTTCTGTTTCCCCTTAATTGGAGTAAACTGCTTTCCATCGTAAACATAAGTCCCATTCGTACTATTCAGATCTTCAATATATAACTCACTATTATCAAGATATATAACTGCGTGTTTTCTAGATACTTCTGAATCAGGAACTATGACAATGTTTTCAGGACTCCTACCCATTGATACACTAGGAAACAGATCGAAATTAAGTAGGACTTTTTTGTTTACTAAATTCTCATTTGGTGTTTGTATAAAGTAAATGTAATATCTGTTTGTAGGCTGTGATGCCTGTTGGGGTGCTGGAGTCGATGAGACCGGTTGAGGTTGAGCTGGTTCTGGTTGTGGTAAAACGGGCTGTTGAGCAGGCTGTTGAGGTGTTGCTACTTGAGCTTGTACAGGAGGGTTCGTAACCACCTGTTGCTGTGTTACTACTCCTTGTGCTTGTGGTTCACTTGGTTGTTGCTGTGGTAATTGTTGTGCTTCTGAACTCTTTTGAGCTCCACATTTAATGCAAAATAATGCATCATCATCGTTTTCATAACCGCATAAATTACATTTCCACGTCATACACGTAATATTCTGTATTAAAGTATATATAGTTTTACCCCTATAATATATTATAACAAATGACAGTTAGCGTTTCTTTAAAATCTTCAACTAATTTGGCGTTTACAGGGAAGCCCACACAGGTCAGTTTGATAGTTAGGGTAAGCCCTACTTCATTTGCCTCCCTCTCAGGTATACATTACGTTGTTATGATAGACAATAGTCCATCAATGAAGAAGGAGAATAAAATAAATTTGGCATTGTCTTCAGCAAGTAGATTGGTTCAAGATATAATCCCTGGAAACTTCATATCAATATACTTATTTTCCAATGATATAGAAACACTATATGAGGGTGAATCTGGCAAACAAATAGAGTTAAAGAGTATTAAAATGGGTTATACTACTAATTTACATAAGGCAATTACTAAAGTTCTTGAAAAATTTAAAAGTTCTGAGATACCGGTTAAAATAATCCTATTATCTGATGGAAAACCGACCGATAAACGATATTCCAGAGATTATGAGTCCTTACAAGTCCCTAAGAATGTCCAACTTATTACTATAGGGTTAGGCGAGGACTATAATGAAGCGATTATGAAGATACTCGCAGATAAGGGTTCAGGAGTGTTTTATCATATTAATGACCCTTCACAACTCCCAACTACTCTTGTGGAGCAGAAATCTGACAAGGTAGCTGCTTATAATCTTACTCTGAATTTTTCAGAAGGTCTCGAAGTAATAAACTATGAGATGCCTGTGAATATTCCTGTTGTAGACAAGGACGTGAATGTATATGCTGTTGGAAATATCCCTCCAGGAGAGACTGATTATACTTTGAAAGTCACAGGAAATTATGTAGATAGTGTTAGCAATAAAAACATAGAAATTGATGAAAGCCTAGTTATTAAGAGAGCTCCTGACGATGAAGTTAGAAGTAATTTTGATCGTACAGTGATCAACGAGGTAAGCTATTACATGCTGCTCAGGTATTATGGTAACCTTATATCCGAAGGAAAGTCTGAAGAAGCTACCAGAGTCGTGCAAGAACTATTAACAGCCGCAGAGAGAACTAAAAGGGTGGAGTTAATAGAAAGAACAAAGAAATTGGTAAACGATCCTAAAGTTGACCTATCTGAAGTTACAAAAACAATGAGGACATGAGTTGATTTTAAAAATATTTGCAACAGATATCACCACAATGATTAAGATAACATTCTTTCATGATGTAATATGCCCGTTCTGTTACGTTACGTCAAAGCGGCTAAGGAAAGTTATAACTGAATTTAAGGATCAAGTAGTTGTAAAGCATAAGGCTTTTGCTATAATATCATCGCTAGAAGATCTAAAAGAAGTAGCATTTACACCTGAAGAGGCTAAAAAATTATTCTTCAATGAATTCCAAATAGTAAAGAAATATTTTCCAGATTATGATCCAGATAAGATAATTGAGAAAAGTAAATTCACTTATGTATGGTCTATTCCACCTTTAGTTGCATGTAAAGCTGCAGAGTTTCAGAAGGGAGACGAAGGGCATTGGGAATTCTATGACAAAGCTCAAGATAGATTCTTTCTTCAGGGGGAAGATATAACTGATGAACAAGTTCTGATAAGTATTGCGAAAGAGTTGAATCTCGATTTAAACAAGTTCAGAGAGGATATAAGGTCTAAGAAGACTAGATTATCTGTGATTCAGGACGAAGAGGAGGCTAAGGCTATGGGAATCAAGGGCGTACCAGCGATACTAATTAATGACGAGTGGCTGGTTAGGGGAGTTCAGTCTGAGGAATATTATAGGGACGTTATTACAGACTTGCTTCAAAATAAACAGCCCACTAAAGTGAAATTAAAAGCTTATTGGGAAAAAGATTAAGTTTTATATTATGAAAAGTGTAAAAACCTACATGTCTACACCCATATTTCAAGTAGAGTTAAATACATCAATACAGGAAACCTGTAAATTAATGCTCGAGAAGGGTGTAGGGTCTGTAATAATAACAGAAAATGGTGCTCCAAAGGGAATTTTTACTGATAGAGACGCTGTAAAAGCTTTCTCTAGTGGTCTTAATCCTAATGATGAGGTGAGATTAGCGGCTACTATGGGCAATTTAATAATAATTGAGGAGGACACAGATCCCTTTACTGCCATAGACCTCATGACTAAGAATAAAATAAGACATCTGCCAGTTAAAGATAAGAAGGGTAACATAATTGGTATGTTTGCGATAACTGATATTTCAAAGGTACTTCATGATATATATTAAGGATATATATGAATAAGGACTGAAATATCTACATATAAAAATATTAATGCCCATAAATATTACCTCATATAAATGATACTATTACGCCTTCTACCTGAGAAGTCCAGTAACTTGAAAGAAGTCTTAAATGCCGAGCTTAGAAACTGTACAGAGTCAAAGAGTATCAATCTCTCGTACGGAAAAATACTACCACTCACTGAACATACATATGACTTCATAATATCCCCAAACCTTTTGAACGGAGAACTGTACCTGTTATCTGCTTTTGAAGGCCTCATTATAATTAATTCACAATTCTTCTCACCTAAAATTTACGAGAACAATCTTAATCTAAGATTAAAAGGGAGGACCCTACAAATAGGTTCACCGTTAATAAAAGACGCAATCACGGTAACTGGCACCACATACAAGCTGGACAGTAAGGATGAAATAGTAAGAGCAATAATTCCATTACCTTTCAAGGACTCTGTTTTCGATAATGTTGTAATCTCTGAAGTCATGGATTATGATGTTGTTAGAGAGGCATATAGAGTGACTAAAAGGGGAGGAAAGGGAATGATAATTGTTCCACAAAATAACGCAGTTGACGCATTAAAGGTACTTTCTATAAAATTCAGGATAATTTCAGCTAGTGAAGTAAATAAGTATTGGATAATAGAGGGAGTAAAGGTAAGATGATTTGCGTAGATGACATGGGTAAGTAAATCTTATTAAAACGCTCATTGAATCGTTAAATATGGTTAAGGTATACAAATATAACGATTATTATTTTGCCGGAGTAAGCCATGTAATTCCTGGATACCTGCAAGATGTGTTATTTATTTATAAAAACGGTAATACATGGGTCACAGTTAGTGCAGAGAGATTCAATTCCCAGAATGGCTCTTTAATTCAGATAAAGGAGAGAATAAAGTATGCGACACATGAGGACGATATTGATAAAGCGGTAAATGAGCTAAGAAGGATGGGCATAAGTATAGAAGAAGTGAGGAATCCTCCATTTAACACTAAGTTACTAGAGGGTAAAAAGAAGATTCAGGCTGAGTTCGATTAAGCAATTCTCAGACCCTGTTTCTCTCATCAAAACGTCAGTTCCGCAGAGTCACATCATGTAGTTTTAAATATTATGGTGTTCTTTTTAAATGCATGTACTCGCTATATAAAGAGGGAACGAAGGAGCAAAGTGGTGTCACAGTAATAAAGAACAACATATTAGCAGTAAGAACTTTGGCTGAAATGTTGAAGAGTAGTTTAGGACCAAAGGGAATGGATAAGATGTTGATTTCAGGAACATCAGATGTCACAATAACAAACGATGGTGTAACAATAGTAAAGGAAATGGATATACAACATCCCGCAGCAAAATTAGTTGTGGAAGCTGCTAAAGCTCAAGACGCTCAGGTAGGAGATGGTACTACCTCAGCAGTAGTATTAAGTGGATTCTTAGCAGATGAAGCTGATAAACTAATTGATCAAAAAATACATCCAATCGTTATTATTGAAGGATATAAGAAAGCGCTTCAAATCGCTTTAGAAACTGGTAAATCAGTAGGTTTGAGTGTAAACCCACAGGACAGGAAATCGCTCAAGAATGTTGCCTTTACCGCATTGTCAAGTAAATTCTTTGCAAATTCAGAAACCTTAAACAGAATAATAGATGTCTCTATAGATGCAATATTATCCGTTGTAGAAAAAGTAGACAATGCTTACAAGGTGGATTTATCTAATATTAAATTCATAAAGAAGAAGGGAGAAAGCGTAGACGAGACAACTTTAGTCAGAGGATATATTTTGGACAAGGAAGTTGCACATGAGAATATGCCAAGAAGAGTTGAGAAAGCTAAAATAGCAATATTAGACTTCCCCCTGGAAGTGGAGAAACCTGAGATTTCTGCTAAGATGAGCTTTAATGATCCTTCTCAGATCAAGTTAGCATTAGAGGAACAGGCAAAGTACATAAGATCCATGATTGATACCCTTGAAAAAATTGGTGCGAAGGTTGTTATAACTCAAAAAGGAATGGATGACATAGCGTTACACTTCTTGGCTAAGAAAGGAATAATGGGAATAAAGAATGTCAGTAGGAGCGATGTGGAAAAAGTTGCTAAGGCTACAGGTGCTAAAATAATATCCTCACTAAAAGACGTTTCTTCAGAAGACCTTGGTCAAGCAGAATTGGTGGAGGAAAGAAAAATTGGTAACTCAAAGGTTATTCTCATAGAAGATTCCAAAGACACTAAAGCTGTAACAGTTCTGATTAGGGGTTCAAGTGAAATAATAATGGATGAGCTAGAGAGGAGTTTTCAAGATTCATTGAACGCAATTAAGAACGTTATAGAGAGCCCATACATAGTTGGTGGTGGCGGATCTTATGAAGTTGAGTTAGCAATGAAGATCAGAGAAGAATCAAAGAAGGTTGGTGGAAAAGAACAATTGGCGATAGAGGCTTTCGCAAATGCTCTAGAGGAGATTACAACAACCTTAGCAGGAACTGCAGGTATGGACGAGATAGATACTGTTGTGAAGTTAAGGAATCTACATGCGAGTGGAATGAAATTTGCTGGAATTAATGTACTTAAGGGTAAGGTTGAAGAAGACGTGACCAAGGAGAACATCATTGATCCATTGATAGTTAAGGAGAGTGTACTAAAGAGTGCTACAGAAGCTGTCACAGCACTACTAAAGATAGATGACTATATTGCAGCTTCACCAACACAACAGAAAGGCGCAGGAGAACAACAAATGCCTCAATATCCTATGGGATAAAAAGTTAAAATATAGGATTTCTTTTCTTTCCCTCATGACTTACTCCTTGTCCCTTAAACCTTTCTTCATCCCAAACATTTCCTCTTTCATGATAACCTCTTTCCTCCCAGAATCCGTCAATATATTCTCTCGAGAACTGTATTGCCGTTAACCATTTGGCACTTTTCCAGCCATATAGGTGAGGGATAAACGGTCTAGCGGGAAATCCTGACTTAATATCTAGGGGTCTACCATTCATCTTAAGGGCTATTATGGAATCTTCATGCAAGGCATCTTCTAATGGCACTACGGTTGTGTAACCATCCAATGAGTAGAAGATAACCCACTTCGCTCCTGGCTTCACTTTTGCCTTCTCGGCTATTGTCTTCATCTTTATTCCCTCCCATTCAACGTTTTCTACACTCCAGCCTGTAACGCAATGAAAGTCTTTGGTATACTTTACGTCGATCATCTTCAGCATTTCTTCATAAGTAATCTCTATTTTATTCTCAACCTCTCCAAAAATTTTGAGCCTATACTCGTTTAAGTTTACTTGGGGTACACCCAAAGCTGCATAATAAATGAATCGTTTCACATACTTTTGTCCTGGTGGAACTTCTTTCTGCATTGTTTATAACTTGTATAATAAGTATTTAAAATAGCGTTAAAATGATGCTAACAGTCTATATTTCGCCATGGTCTGAGCCTTAGAATAGCACTCCTGTAACTGCTTAGCACTTGCTGACCATCTGAAATTCTCATTAACTCTCCTTACACAATTTTGCCTTATTTTGTCCCATAACTTCACATCATTCGTCTTAACTTCAGTATATTTTAGAAAATCTCCATTGTTTGTTTCTGAAGCCATAGACAATGATAAAGCAGAAATTAACGCTTTTGATAGTTCCCAGACATTTTCCGGTTCTACCAGTAGTCCTGTTCCCTGCTCTTGGTCAACCCTGATGTCTACTATACTCTCTCTCAGCCCGCCTACCGAGTATGCAACTACCGGGGTTCCTACAGCCATTGACTCTACTGCAACTAGCCCAAATGGTTCCCATCTTGAGGGTATCACAAACACTGAGGCACTATAGTAGAAGAGCCTGTACAGTTCCTTACTCATTTTGCCTAGGATTATCCTAATGTTACCACCGTGTCTAGATATATTAGATACCACATTTTGTAGTAATCCATAGTCTGAGGAGGGTAATCCTAATATTATTAGACGGGCATTGTTAATGGTCTTAAGTACTTCATCAAATGCTATGAGTAATGAGTCTATTCCCTTCTGATAAACCATTCTTCCTGCAAATAGAATTAGAGGACCGTTTTCTAGTCTACTATATGTCCAGTCATCCTTTATACCTATATTGAATCTGTTATTCCAAAGTATGTTACCTGTAGTGTAATCCTCAGGGGTTACTCTTAGGACTTCTAGTTCGTCAAATAACCTTTTTCTTATTTCAGCCCTATCCTCAGTCCCAAACTTGCTGTAAGCGTACTTTTTAGTCTCCTCTACTTCCCAATCAGTACCGTTATAATGGATACAACTCTTGTTCTCTATCCAGTTTCCTATGAAGTTAAATATATCATATGTTAGGTAGCTTTTACTAACTGATGTTATTAGATCAGCCTCATAAGAACCAAACTTTTCTATGGAACCAGAAGAGAAGAAATCCCACACTTCTCTAGTTGTGTACAAGTCATGTTTTATTATTCTCCAAATGTAATGTGGATAATTCATCAGTCCACTCCAATCTTCTGACGCGTAATGCCAAGGTGCACTGACCTTGTTTAACAGGTGAACTGTAAATACTAGAGGAACTATTACTCTCCTAGCCTCAAATGTAAATTTAGCAGTCACACCTGCAATTACAGAGTGCCAATCATGTACGTGTATTATGGACGGTATGTCATTAGGTATTGAGAACTTTGCATACTTCTCGACAGCCCTAGCCAGAAGTGAAGATTTCTCCATGGCGTTATCGTAAATGTTCCATGAATCAATTATCCTTCCCGTGTTGTAATCCAGTCCTTTAATTAAAACCACGTTCATTCCATCCAAATTTCCATGTTCAAACCCTAGCTTGTAGTGATAAGATTTACCATCAATACCTATTCTATCTCCTTCTGCGACTAAAGATATTTCGTTCAATTTAAGGAGTGACCTATAATAGTCATTAAGATGACGACCATGGCTTGGCATGATTACAGTTACTTTTATACCCTGCTTAACTAATTCTTTACCAAGATTATATACTACTGGTCCCAATCCCCCTAGACTAGCTACTTTCTCTAGCTCGGCACTGATCATCCAGACGTGCTTTAGTTCGTCCTCAAACCATAGGCTTTCATATCTCTTCATTGCTTAATCCACTCTTGAATATACTTTTCGAAGTCTTTATATTCTGGCTTTTGTTTTATCAGCTCTTTATACTGGTCTATCGTCCAAACTTCCTTACCTCTCTTCAAACCCTTGTAAAATATAAACGGTTCATTTTCTATCTTTAACTTCTTTCTCATTTCCTCTTGAAACATCGAGATAGCGTAAATCTCGTTTATGAACGCATCAATTGGTGAGTTAAAGGAGCTAAAATATGAGTGAACCTCTGCTGGACTACTACTACCTAAAAACAGGTAATAATAATGATCACTAGTTGTGAAATACTTCCAGGCTTTAAGGTACTCTTTACCCAACTCTTTTGCCAACATTTCGGTTCTTCTGACCATTTCATCATAAGCCCATTGCATTATATTTCCTAACCAACTTGACTCATCCTTGTTTATATCAGCCCAAGACGATGTTTGAGTTATTTCTATCTCTTGAACAGCCCTATCATATACCTCTTTAGGTAGTTTCATCTTTATTTCTCTTCTAGAAAGTTCTCTTGGTAACCATCTCAAGAAGTCTAGGATTCCGCTCTCAGGCCAATGATGCTCCCCAAATGTTTCATAATCAACGAAGATTAATCCAACATCACCCTCTGACCACAGTACCCAATCAGAGAGTTTTTGTGCAGTCAATGGGTATTGGTCCCAATTCCTGTTCGAAAACCTGAAGGCAATATCATCACTTAGCCTATAGTTTCTCAGTAAGCCTACTAATTTACTGTTCTTTATTCTGTAGACATAATTTGGTGATCTACCGTTCAGTACGCTCTCTTTTCCTTCCATTATAATTGATTTGAAACCTAAGTTCTCAACTTCCTTTAATATTCTGGGAGTAACTAGTAGTTCAGTGTTCTCAAAAGTTGTCGGTGTCTGATCAAAGTATTCCTTTATTAATTCTGAGTGCTGTTTAACTTGTTCTTTCCATTCATCTAAGTCATCCCACAAACCTGTTATCGAGTGGTAATAAGTTTGAGATAAAAACTCCACCTTTCTTGTATACGATAGCTGTTGAAGTAAGTCTATTACTTCTCTTCCCCACTTTTCTGCCTGCTCCATGAAGGTTCCTGATATTGAATAGAATACCTTGACGTCATATCCTTCATTTTCCCCCCTCTCAATTTCATCTAGAATTATCTTAGTTGCAGGTATATAGCATTTTTGTTTAGCTCTAAGAAATACATCCCTATTTAACTGGTTATCAAAATATTTTTCTATCGGATTATCTCTAAATTGGGGGTTCCAAAAGTAGCTTCCTTTTATTCTAAAAGGCTGGTGAACTTCGAACCCTAAGATGACATTTCTCATATGAGAATATTTATAGTCTCATAAGTAAAAACTATTACTGATGACTAGAATAGAAGATATAAAAGTGATTATACCAATTGGCGGTGAGGCCACTAGGCTAAGACCATTAACTATTGAAACATCGAAAGCTACAGTGAGGCTTCTGAATAGACCACTGATTGAGTATACCTTGATTGAGTTAGCCAGACAGGGTATTAAAGAAATAATATTTGGAGTGAGAGGATACGTAAACTATAGATCTTTATTTGACATCTATCAAGAAGGCATAGGTTTCTCAGCAAGGTATCACATAAAGCCTAGAGTACACTTCAAATACCAACCAAGAGTAGATAGTATAGGGAATGCTGACTCTGTAAGGATAAACATGGAATACTATAATATCAATGATCCTGTGCTTGTTGTACAGGGCGATAATCTCTTCAAATTGGACGTTAAGAAATTATTAGAATATCATGAAGAAAAGAGAGCAATGATGACAATAGTGATCAAACCTATGGAAAATGTTGAGGAGTTTGGTGTTGCGGAATTGGAAAGTGACAACAAGATAAGGAGATTCGTTGAGAAGCCAAGGAGAGAGGAGGCTCCATCAAATCTGGTTAACACAGGAATATATGTATTGAGCCCAGAAATCAGGAAAATATTTGAGAGCGAGGAGGTCAAAGAGATGTACGAAATGGGTAAAATGGACTTTGGCAAGGATATCATACCCTATTTAATAAGGAAAGGTTATCCTGTATACGCGTATAAGATGGACGGTTTATGGTTTGACGTTGGAACACCTGGTAGATACCTGGATGCAGTTTATACTTTACTTAGGGAATTGGATGATAGGGATGTCCATGGGGTAAAAATTGTAAGCAATAGGAGAATATTTGTACAAGGTACTAGTTACGACTCGAGAAAAAGGAGAGCCAAAATTAAAAGGATGTATAGAAACGGGGAATTGAAACTTGAGGGAAATATCTTAATTGGTAGGCACTGTCAGATAGGTAAGGATACTTATATAGAGGAATCGTCAATAGATAATTTCACAATAATCGGTAGAAGGGTTAAGGTAGTAAAGAGTGCTGTTATGGACAGAGTATATATCGGGGACAACGCAATTGTTGAAAGATCAATAGTGGGTAGACATGTAGAGATTAGATCTTCTCCCAAAAAACCAACTGTGGTAGTAAATAGTGTAATAGCTGATGGTACAGTGGTGGATGAAGGAACAGAAATAGTGAACTCAAAGATTTATCCACATAAGGTTATTAATGCGGATAGTAAGCTATATGATACGATACTCACATGAGATACGTCAGTATTGGTAACGAAAGAACATTGATTAATTTGGATCAGTTAGGGAGAATAATAGATATTTACTACCCACACGCTGGGATGGAAAACCACACTAATGGGAAACCAGTTAGACAATATATTTTCACGCAGGGAAAATTAATACCTGATGAGGAGTGGCGAGTATCACTGAATTACTTCCACAATACTAACATTGCAGAAATAGATGCATCTATAAATTCAGATATAAGATTATTAGCATATGATTTTTCAGATATTTATGCACCACTGTACTATAGGATATTAAAGGTTTATAACACATCTAACTCACCACTAAAAATTAAGTTAATATTCAATTTCGATCTAGATCTTTACTCAACTCCCTTTGGTGATACAGCGTTCATAGAACCTGAGACGAATTCGATTGTTCATTACAAGTCTAGACGATATATCGGCATTAAACTATTTAGTATTCTGAAAGATATGCAAGAATACTCAGTAGGCAAGGAGGAGATCGCGGACGAGATAAGACGTGGTTATCTTAGTAATCGACCAATAGAGAATGGGGATGTACAGTCGGCTCTCGCATTGGAGCTTGAAATCAACCCTTCCAATAGCGAGAAGGCATACTTAGCCTTAGCCTTTGGTAGAAGTCTATCAGAGATAAAAACCTTATTAAGAAGGGCAAATTCCACTGAGATAGAATCCTCATTTGTTACCAACCATTCATTTTGGTCCAACTGGTTGTTCAAGTCAGAAAGAAAATTTAGCTTACAAAAGATGAACGATCTATATAAAATTAGCCTGCTCACTATAAGAGACCACATGAATGAAAATGGATCTATAATCGCGTCCTCAGACTATTCCTTCATGGGAATTTATGGTGATGCTTACACCTACTGTTGGCCAAGGGACTCGGCTATTTCAGCCTACGCTTTAGATATTGCAGGTTATGGAGAACTTGCTTTAAAACACTATAAATTCATATCTAAGCTTATCAGTGAAGAGGGTTATCTTTACCACAAATATAATCCTGATTCAACACTGGCTAGCTCTTGGCATCCTTGGATTTACAAAGGAAAAAGGATACTTCCAATTCAGGAAGATGAGACTGCACTAGAGGTGTGGGCTATAGCAAATCATTACAGGATTTATAAAGACATTGATGAGCTAGTAGAAATATACAGAAGTTTCATCAAGCCAGCCATAAAGTTTCTGATGAAATTCATAGAAGACGGTCTACCTAAACCCAGTTTTGACCTCTGGGAGGAGCGTTACGGCATTCATATATATACAGTGTCAACTGTGTATGGTGCGTTAACTGAGGCGTCTAAACTAGTTTATGACATGGGAGATGAGGTAATGGCGAGTGACATGGTTTCTGTAGCAGAGTATATGAAAAGTATGATGTTGAGGAAGATGACCTATAATGGGAGATTTATTAGACGATTGGATGAGAACGGAAATATTGATACTACAATTGATGCCAGTATGTATTCTCCATTTTTCTTCGGAGTAATTGATCCTAAAGACCCAATAATGGTATCTACTATCAATGCAATCGAGTCTGCGTTAAAGGTCAATGGTGGTATTATAAGATATGAAGGCGATACATATAGGAGAAGTAAGAGTAGACCGAATCCATGGTTAATAACTACTCTTTGGGTAGCAGAGTATTATTTAAGAGTGGGTAATGTTCAGAAAGCCAATGAATACATAAGTTGGGTTTTAGATAGAGCTGTTCCTACTGGTCTACTTCCTGAACAAGTTGATCCTGATAATCTTCAAAGCACGTCAGTTTTACCATTGGTATGGTCTCATTCTGAATTGGTCATTGCATCTCACCAGATGAAAGAAGCAATTTGATAAGACTAACTAAGAGTCCATGTAATGGTCTTAAGCCTCATCCCGTAAAAAATCATTATAATCTCAACAGTTTAACATTTCACTGGATAAGTATGTTTTTATACAATGTGTATAGAATCACAGAAATCTAAGTAAATAGTTTTAATTACTACTCATTCTAATCTCGATATGAATGCATACACCCGAAGAATGCG
The DNA here is from genome assembly GCF_000012285.1 of Sulfolobus acidocaldarius DSM 639. Lineage (NCBI taxonomy): Archaea > Thermoproteati > Thermoproteota > Thermoprotei > Sulfolobales > Sulfolobaceae > Sulfolobus > Sulfolobus acidocaldarius. Next base: position 1,017,043 of record NC_007181.1, on the reverse strand, counting down.
AGAGAAAAGAGTGGTTGCTGACTTTTGGCACTGGTGGATATTCTTCCTCAACGATCTGTGGTATTAACTCAAGAACTTACCATGGTTATCTCGTAGTCCCTCTCAATCCTCCGCATAAGAGATACTTAATTCTCTCAAAATTTGAGGACTTTCTAGTTTTAAATAAGGAGGACTTCCCGCTCTCGACAAATCATTATTCCAACGCCTATTATCCTGATGGTTATAAATATCTTAAGCACTTCCACTGGGGGAGGAATTACGTAAAGTGGATTTACGATGTTAACGGAATTATTGTTGAAAAGCTACTGATTGCAAACCAAGGTACTAATGGTGTGACAATAAAATATAAGGCTACAGAGGGTTCAATAAAGGTCTATCCGCTGATGACATTTAGGAGTCATCACCTAGTCTCTCAGCCTGATAACCTTATATTCACGCAAAAAGTGAAGGATAACTTAGTCAGCCTTTACAGATACGATGGGTCGTTAGCTCTAAATTTCGTCGTGGAAAATAAGTTTAAACTTACTAACACTGGTTACTCATACTATGACTTCTTTTACGTAATAGACTATGAATTAGGGAATAATAGCAAGGAGAACCTATACAATCCATTTTTCTTAACAAGTGAAAAGAATGAACTGACAATCCATGCATACCATAATTCTTTTGATAAGTCTGAGATCAAAGAGACTCCTTCAGACATTATTAAATTGCTCGGGGAGTCATCATTAAACTTTCTTGTGAAAGGTCATCAGGGCTATTCCATAGTGGCAGGATACCATTGGTTCGATGAATGGGGTAGAGATACATTCATATCTCTTGAGGGAATACTACTATTACAGGGACTGTATGATCAAGCAAAGGAAATAATTAACAGATACTTACAATACAATAATAGGGGTCTCTTACCTAATCATATTACCCCATCCGGGGAACCGATTTACCTCGGGGTTGACGTAAGCTTATGGGCGATCAATTCGATATATAAACTCTACACTTATTCCCGTGATACTCAGTTTATAGGAAAGATTTACCCAATACTTCAGGATATCGTTGAGTCCTATATGAAGGGGAACGGAATTGTATATACAATGGGGGAAATTCTATTTCACAGGGGTGCGCCAAGAACGTGGATGGATGCCAGCTATAATGGTAGAATTGTAACCCCCAGAGAGGGAGCAGCTGTTGAGGTCAATGCCTTGTGGTACAATGCATTGATGATACTTGATTATTTCTCTAAGATCTTGGGGGACTCAAGCTCACTGTATAGAGAAGTTGCAGAAAAGGTCAAAAGGTCCTTCATGGAGAGGTTTGTCACAAATTGGGGTCTTTATGATTACCTAACTCCCTCATTTACACCAGATAACACAATAAGACCTAACCAGATTTTCGCCATATCACTTCCTTTTAACATATTGCCTGTTGAAAAGGGGAAGAGTGTAATACTAACAATAGAAAAGGAGCTTTTAAGATCATACGGGCTAAGTACACTATCATCTAAAGACCCTAAATATAAACCAGTTTATAGAGGGGAAAGAGCAAAAAGGGATGAAGCTTATCATAATGGTCTAGTGTGGCCATGGTTAATAGGAGCTTATGTCGATGCTAAGCTGAGGTACGAGACTGACATAGTGAGATCTAAGCTTCTATTGGATACTTTCAAACCTTTGTTGGAATATGCGAAGCTACACAATGGTTTTATCCCTGAATTATTTGAGGATGTTCCACCTTATTCCAACGGTGGAGCTATTGCTCAAGCTTGGAGTGTAGCCGAGGTATACAGAGCCATGAATAAACTCATATCTTTATAAAAGGTGAATCATAATTTATTATAATGCAAATAAAAACAATAATGTTACAAGATCCTCCAGTGTTAGGCTTACATGATAAACTATATGATGCATTTAAACGAATTAATACAAGGGGGATAGGAAGAGTAATAATTGTCGATAAGAGTCTTGAGGGTATAGTTTCCACTCGTGATTTAATTTCATGTATTGTCGACGCATGTGAGAAAACTTGTAACCAGGCTCAATTATATGAATTATTGAATAAGGAAATCAGTAAAGTGATGTCACCAAAGCCTGCTTATGTTTATGAGGACGATGATGTGGTAGACGCATTAACCATAATGGTTGCCAGAAATCTAGGCTCCTTACCTGTGATTGATGTGGAGAAAAAGGTGAAAGGGATAGTGACGGAAAGGGAGATGATGCTAATTTTTCAGGATCTAGATCATGTTTATCCGGTTAGTAAGTTTATGACAAAAAGGGTCACAACTATTTATGAGGATATGCCTGTTGTAGAGGGAGCAAAATTAATGGTTAAGAGAGGGTTTAGGAGACTACCAGTAGTTGATACTGAAGGTAAACTCGTAGGTGTAATTACCGCTGCAGACATACTTAAGAACTTCTTGAAACATCTCTCAAAAAACAGCTTAGATACATTTTATTACGAGAAAATAAAGGATATTAAAACTCCTAATGTACATACCATAGATCCTAATAAGTCTATAAATGAAGCAGCAGCAAAAATGTTGTTAGAGAGAATAGGTTCATTAATAGTTGTTGATAATGATAATGTACCTACTGCTATTGTAACTGAAAGAGACCTGATTATAGCCCTTCACTACCAGCTACATCTTGCTCGTTGAAAGTGAAAACTATATTATTCCTCTCTATCGAGTATAAATTATGGATGTAATATATACAGAAAAGGCTCCAAAACCCATAGGTCCATATTCTCAAGCTATTAAGGTAGGAAATTTCCTATTCGTTTCAGGTCAAATACCAATAGACCCAAAGACAGGTGAACTTGTAAAGGGCGGAATAAAAGAACAGACTAAAGCTGTGATGGAGAATCTAAAGGCGATAATTGAATCAGCTGGATTCACTCTACAAGACGTGGTAATGTCTAACGTTTACCTAAAAGATCTGAATATGTTCAATGACTTTAATGAAGTATACTCAACATATTTTCCAAACAGACCTCCAGCCCGAGTCACAGTGCAAGTAGCCAAATTACCCAGAGACTCATTAATAGAAATAAGTGTGATTTGCTCGAAAGGTTAAGTTAATAAAAAATCTTTTTTAAAAGGCTTTCTATATGGGGGCAATTTAGATCTCTATGTGTTCCATGTTCAACGCAAGTCGCTGATACAGGCTTACCCTCGAAAAGTAATACTTCAGCCATATCGTCCTGCACTATTTTGTAGAACGCCCCTTCAAAAACAACTCTGTACTGTTGCATTTTATATCACCTATTTGCCGACTTTTTTCATATACATACGCATCACTTCCATATAAGCTTTATCCCTATTAATACAAGTCAAGCCAACTCTGTTAAATCCATAATTCCAGAGACCAAGTGATTTGGTATGTATTATTTACAGTTTTATTAAATACAGTTTTAGGATAATACCCAACAATTAGGATGGATTTAGCATTCGTTAAGGACGGAGTTTATTACCTTTACATGAATGGTTCGTTGATAAGAACTAGCGAATTCAAGGTGAAGGATAATGTTATTGGCTATGTATTGAAAGAGTATAGGGAAGGAAAACCTAAACTTTCCTCAATACCAGTCCATGAGTCATCTAAAGTTAAGGAAATAGTTGAGGCTAAATTAGTTGACGAGATAAAGAACCTAAACGCATATGTCTTTGATGCCAAAGATTTTCTCATAATCCATTTCGGCTCAATAGATGAGGTAAAGAAGGATAACACTTATGTTTTCGTAAACGGAAAGCCTGTTTTGAAAACTAACTTACCCCAGTTATTCGATTTAATGAAAGGTAATTACGAGTTGGTGAAATACTTACTCAAGGAGTTTCCTAAGTATGGAGAGGTAGTGAGGAGGTCAATAATATCCCTTGTAGGCATGAATAAATGTGATGAGGCAATCACATTATACAATTCACTCGAGAAAAAATATCCTGAGGAATCATTGGCTGTGGCTGAATGCTATGAGAAAAGAGAAGAATATCTAGAAGCACTTAAAATATACTCATTCTTCTCTGAGCAAAAATACAGAGAACTAGAGAAAAGATTAAGGGATAAAGTGAATTTGTTAATTGATGAGTTTGAGAGGACATATAATGTCAAGTCACTATTCGAGGCTCTGTCCATACTACCTACTTATGACGCACCTGCGATAAAGTTAGGCTGGCATTTCATAAGGAAGAAAAATCATAAGGAAGCTGTTAAATACTTTGAGGAGGCTGTAAGGAGAAGAAGAGACTTCACAAACATTTTATCTCTGGCTAACGCTTACATACAGAACCAACAGTTCAAGGAGGCTCTAGATACAATACAAGAGGCTGAAAAGATTAGGAGAAACTCTTCTACGGCTTACCTTAAGGGAATTGCTCTGGAGTACCTGAATGCCCCCATGGAGGCGCAGAAGGAATTCTTCTTCGCTTGTAGGGAGGGCTTGGTTGATGCGTGTGGCAAGATCAAGGTTTATGAGTTATACACACCTCAAAATGAGTTTGACCCTAATTCATGGATCGGTTATGTACTCTACGGGTATAAGGTGGAAAAAGTAATAGGAAGTGGAGGAATGGGTTATGTCTTGTTGGTGGAGAAGGGCATGAGAAAGTTTGCCATGAAGATAGTGAAGAAAGAGTTCAGATATGACGAGATGTTATATGAAATTGCAAAATTACAGGAGATATCTAAGGGTTCCAAGTACATAGTGAGGATATTTGCAAGTTTTGTAGACGAGAATTTCACCGATTATTATTCCTCTCCCCCAGCGATTGTAATGGAATATATGGAGGGAGGAGATCTTAGACAAATTATAACCAATAACGAATATTCGACATTGAGACATTCCTCTAGATGGCCAGAGATAGTGTCCATAATGTTTTCTAAAATAGCTGATGCAATTATCCACGTTAACAAAAACGGATATGTGCATTGTGACATAAAGCCCTCCAATATATTGCTTAATGGAAAATTACCGAAGTACGGAGAACAGGCTGTGCAGGCACTTCTAGAGGAGAAAATTACTCCAAAGATTTCCGACCTAGGTTCCTCAGTAAAAGTGGGAACTCCTGTGATACATTATACTCCGTATTATGCTCACCCCCTGCAAAGATTCGGTGGAAGGGCTGAGTACAATTTCGATGTTTATTCGCTTACCATATCCCTTTACGTTGCGTTGACGAATAATTTCCCATTCCCAGAATGGTTAGAAAGAGAGATTGAGGAGGCTGTTATAGATCCATCAAAGAGAGAAAATGTAATAAAAGATTTCTATAATATGGATCCAAGATTGGATTATGTCCCTTCAGAGTTTCATGATCTAATACTCAGAGGTCTCAGAGGTGAGATTACAATCGAGGGAATAAGCAGAGAACTTAAGCAGATAACTAGGACAGAGTATGGGTACAATATACCTCTTAACTACTCAGAGATCTAATCTGACTTCTCTAAAATCTCGTTAAGTCTCTTTTCGTACTTGTCAAGTACATTTTGGACTTCCTTTTGAGCTTCTTCATACAAATTTACTATATCCACGAGTTTCTCTGACAGTATTGTTCCGCCAGCTCCTTTACCGCCTTTCTTCATGTCAATCCCACCTAAAATTTCATTAACTTTCTTTAAGTACTCCCATGCGAACTTGTAAGATACATTCATTGATTTCGCAGATTTAGAAATAGATCCAGTAAGTGTAATTTCCTTCAAAAGATTTATACCACCCTTTCCTAATACTGGTCTTCCATCATCTGTCTCTAACCATAGTTTGAATCTGATTTTCATAAATCTAAACCTTGTTTATATATTAGTTTCATAATAATATCAATTTTTTGTTTTACTTCCTCTAAATCTTTTCCTATTACATTTACGTGACCCATCTTTCTCCTCTTTTTAACATCTGGCTTTCCGTACCAGTAGACTTTACCATATCTTAGTACCTCTGGAGGGACATCATCTGTCCCCAGTATATTGACCATTCCTCCAAAAGTAAGTAATTCAGTACTACCTAGTTCTATCCCTGTTATTGCTCTAATGTGTTGTTCGAACTGAGAAATGTAAGCTGAGTCCAGTGTGTAATGACCGGTATTATGAACCCTGGGAGCAAACTCATTTATTAAAATTTCACCGTCTCTAACAAAGAATTCTATTCCCATGGTACCTACATAGTTCAAAGAATCTGCAAGTCTTTTAGCAATCTCCTCGAACCTATTATCGTGTAACGGTCCATAATTATAGACCAAGATTCCTTTTTCATTATAGTTAAAGGTGGGGGGATATGCCTTGAAATTACCGTTTTTATCTCTCATAGCAATTATTGAGGCTTCATAGTTGAAGTTTACAAACTCTTCAACTACAAATTTAACTTTCTTACTCTTTAAATTCTCATATTTATTAACATCACCTTTGATGAAATATTGCCCTTTACCGTCGTATCCACCTAGGCTTTCCTTAAGTACTCCTATACCGTTAAACTCCTCTTTAAGTATTTTCAATGCTTCTTCCCCGTCTTCCGCAACAAGAAACCTAGGTGTAGGTAAATTATGTTCTTTATAGTATAATTTCTCCTTATATCTTTCTCTTTTCAACTCAACGCTATTAATTCCAGGAAATAGTTTCTCCTTCTCCTGTGCATATTCTAAAGCTTTATCTAGTACATGTTCAAATTCGAAAGTAACCACATCAACTTCATCTATCATTTCTTTGTACTTTTCTGGCGGAAAGCATTTATCTGCTATTCTACACCCTGGTGTGTTTGGATCATCTAAAACATAGAAAGTGAATGGATATTTTCTTCCCTCTAATATCATCATCCACCCTAATTGCCCTCCACCTAGAATTCCAATTTTAAGGTAGTTTCGTGTTAAGGACTTCACTTTTCATATCCTCCATAAACTTCTTAATTCTCTCGGCAATCTCTGAGTACTTAATTCCTAATATTCTTAGTGCTAGCAATGCTGCGTTTTTACTATTTCCTATAGCAACTGTAGCTACTGGAACCCCATAAGGCATCTGAACTATAGATAACAGTGAGTCAAGTCCATTTAGGTTCTTAGAAGGCACAGGAACACCTATAACAGGTAGGTGAGTTAAGGAAGCAGTCATTCCTGGTAAATGGGCTGCTCCTCCAGCTCCAGCAATTATTACTTCAATCCCTTTTTGGGACGCAGTTTTCGCAAACTCCATCATAAACTCTGGGGTTCTATGAGCCGAAACAACCCTTACCTCAACTTCCACTCCAAACTCTTTCAAAATATCCACTGCATCCTTCATATATTCCCAATCGTTCTTACTTCCCATAATTACCGCTACTTTGGGCATAAGATAAATGAGACAAGTAAAAATAAAAACATTAAGACTTTCTGATGTAGAGATAGGGTATTTAAACTTTTTATAAACATATAATTTTCAAATGGATATTCATAGTGAAGAAGAATTATTCAGAATTATACGGTCAGCATACCTTGACAATAAGAAGATCCAGGTCTTAGGTTATGGTAGACATGGTAGGATATCTAAAGTTGATGAATATGTCTACACTAAAAACATGAATTGGTATGAGATCAAGGATGGTAAAGTCCAAGCATTAGCTGGTGCTGATGTAACAAAGATTAGGAAGGAAGCTAGTGAAAATGGGCTACTACTCCCAACACTTTACGACGGTACAATAGGAGGGCTATTGGCTATTAATCCTATATCCCCACTCACTACATCTTATGGGAGACCATCAGATTTCACACTATGGACTAGGTTTCTGACACCTTATGGTGGGATGAAATGGAAGGTCTTTGTCGGTTCCATGGGTCTTTTGGGGGCTATTTCGCGTGCTGAATTAAAATTATTTGAAAAGCCCAGAAGAATACTGACGTATGACAAAAACGATGCAACTGAAGAGGAAATTATGAAAGTTTCCTCATTAAGACCATTAGTATTACTTGTAGAATATGACGGGAGATTTAATGTCCATGCATCTTTTTCCGAAGAAGTGTTATTACAGGGATTCAGTGTAGACGAGGGTGTACCTATGGTTGAGGTTGACAGGGAAAGAGATGAAATAATTGTTGAAGGAGATGACACTTTTGAAAGTTTTAAGAAGATAATTGAACTCTCAAATCCTAGCTATGCCTATTGGATATATAATTCTAAAGCCTTTGTAATATTTGATGCTGACGTGGAGAAGTTAAGCCAGTTTAAGTATTATTCAAGGGATAGACCAAAAGAAATCTACCTAAAGTTAAAGAAATTATTAGACGTTAAAAATATCTTTAATTAATCCACTAACTTACCGGGGTTCATAATCCCCTTACTATCTAGTGATAACTTAAACATCTTATATAGCCTCACTTCATCCTCCTTTTCTCTTAGAATCCATGGTTTTTTCAGAAACCCTACACCATGATGATGAGATGTAGACCCTCCCCACTTTATGACCACCTCAGCTGCAGTCTCCCAGACTTTCAAGAGTACTTCAGGATCCTGTCTCAAAATAACCATAACGTATAAGCACGTGCCATTTATATATAGATGAGTAAATCTTGAAAGTACACTTTTGACTCCATTAATTAAGTACAGATTCTCCCTTAACTCCTTGTAAATTTTTGGAATTATACTCCAACTTCCAGCTAAGTCAAGAGTATCGGTCCAATATCCAGACTGGACTAGACTCAAAAAATTCGCCTCATAGTTTCTTGCAAAGACGTCCCTCCATTTCCTTACAGTTTCTTTATCTCCCTCTTTACCACCATACTTTAACGCTATACTTTTTATGAGTCTCTCCTCTACATCGACAAGCTCTTGGTCATAGCCCCTCACTCTAACCAAGGAGATGAAATACGGAAGACCTAACATATAATTAGCGCTCTCACTGTCGTGAATCACAACTCTGTATGGTGGTGGTAATCTTATCGTATATTCTTTTGCAAATTTTATGGCGTCGTCAATTGAATTGAAGTAAAATGCCAAATCCTTATGATAATTTGCTAAGGGTTTAATTTTCAGCTTTGCTTTGGTGATAACTCCCAATGTACCTTCAGAACCTATAAAGAGACTCAACATTCCTGGTCCCATTGAGTTCCTGACTGATTTATCTGGACCTATTCTGACAATTTCTCCGTTAGGTAAAACTACCTCAATCCACAACAATAACTCTTCTATATTGCTACTACTGTGGGAGCCAGACCCTTTATGGGCTATAGCTCCTCCTATAGTTGCTAGGAAAAAGGATTGTGGGTGATAATCTAATGTATAACCCTTGGAATTTAACTTGTCTTCTAAGTCCTTAATTTTGATTCCGGCTTCAACTGTTACCGTTAGATCGTCCTCATTAAGTTCTAATACCTTATTTAATTCAGATAGATCTAAAATTGTGCAAGAGTTATGATAAGCACCTCCTACAACACTAGATCCTCCAGCATATGGAACAACACATGCATTGTAATTGTTAGCTAGTTTAATTACTTCAGTGATCTCCTCCACAGATTTTGGTTTAATTACCGCACTCGGCTTTCCAACTTTTTGTCCTAAGAATTCCCTTAGGGCTAATAAAGGCGTCCAATCCCTTTTAAAACCCTCAGACTCGTTTAGAACTAATATACCCTTATCACTGACTTCCTTTAGGAATTCGTTTAACATACTAAAACAATCTGTGTTTTCATTAAAAATAAAAATTTCTAACTGAGAATGTGAAGTAAATTAGAGACAACAAATATAAGATCATTGCTTAAATTACTATTATGGTAAGGCACTTCATTATTGACTGTGACACCGCAGAGGACGATATAATGAGTTTGTTCATGCTTTTGAGACACAAAGTGAGTGTGGAAGGGGTAACAATTGTTGAGGGGAACATTTCTTACCAACAAGAGGTTAATAATGCGTTATGGGCTCTAGAGTATATAGGAGAGGAAAATGTTAAGGTCTATCCTGGCAGTGATAAGCCTTTGGTCAAGGACTTTAGGAGTGTAGAAGAGGTTCATGGTAAAGGAGGAATAGGGGATAAAATTGCAAAGCCACAAAAACTCAAGCCTGAGAACAAAAAGGCATTAGACGCCATAGTTGATATTGCCGACAGATATCCTGGAGAACTGGAAATTCTGGCTATATCCCCACTCACAAATTTAGCGTTAGCATATTTGAAAGATAAGACATTAACTGAGAAGATAAGGAAAGTCTGGGTGATGGGTGGAACAGCTTGGGGTAGAGGAAATATAACTCCAGTTGCTGAATACAATATTTGGGTTGATCCCGATGCTGCTAAGATAGTATTTAATGCAGGATTTGATATAACAATGGTGCCTTGGGACGTTATAGTGAACTATCCCGTAGACAACAGGGAATGGGAAGAGATTAAGAACATGAATACTAAGATGTCTAAGTTCTATGTAGATATTTACACTCACTATAGAGAGTATTCAATGAAAAATGAAAAAATTGGGGGTACACCTCACCCTGATCTAATCACTACAGTAGTGGCTTTAAACCATGAGAATGTTGTTAAAAGATCGGACAAACACTTTGTAGATGTAGAGAATTGTGATTGTCTAACCAGAGGTATGGTGGTCATAGACTATCTTTCTATATGGAAGAAAAATCCTAACACAGAGGTAATCTATGAAATACATAAGGAGGAATTTTTGAAGCTTTTGTATGATTTACTTAAGTGGTTCTAACAGTCGAATTTAGTGCATAGACTGTATTCCATTTCTTTAACCAAATCTCTCAATACAATATAATTCTTATATAGTTCTTTTACACCCTCCTCGGTGATGCCAATTATCATATCTCCATTTCCTATAAGAGCTTTAGTGAATATTAATCCCTTCTTCTCCAACTCTTTGAGCGATCTTGATAACCTTATATTCCTTACTCCTAGATAATTTCCAATTTCCCTTATACTTAGTTCCTCCTGGTCTGACAACAATGTAAGTATAGCTAATTCTAAGATATCCACAATTACTATTATTTATCTACGAATATTTTAAAGTTCCGCGTTTTCCAGGCTATAAAAGCGAGAACTAAGGAGGAAATGGCTGATATAAGTAGAGCAAATTTTACAGATAACGCAAGCAAGGATGCGACGTATCCTATAAGCCAAAAGATCTGTTGCAGAGAGATCATTCTTGAATAAGCACTGATACTACTTCCGTTAACTTCTTCTATAGCTAATGGGATGAGGACTTCCCATAGACCGAATGCCAGGGAAAATAAGGGGTTAAAAAACACCAGGTAAACAAGTGAAAACAACATAAGGTAAATCGGAAGTAGCTTATTCCTACCCGCAGAAAGGAACACTACAACCATACCTATTACTTCGCTCATTGTAGCTAACACTCCCACTGCTACATAAGACAAATTGTACAGGTCCTTAGTGATAAGGAACACGAAAGGAGATGCTAATGATATAGGGATGATAACGAGACCGGGTAAGGGGTTAAGTTTTCTAGTATTTTCATAAAAAACTATGCTCTCCTTGTCATATTCTAGACCTAAAACAGGTAGCCCTGAAAGAGTCATAAATAGACCTGCAGTTAAAAAAACATACCTAATTCCCAGTAACTGTGCAATAGCTCCTCCTATCACAGGAGTAAAGATTGCCGGTAAAATCGATATAGCCCACACTTTTGAAATAACACCTTTTCCTAGATTATTCATGTAATAATAATAGTTAGGTAAGGCAATTAATAGAGAAGATGAGGACATTGTAAACCCTAGAATTAGTACTGGTAAAGATGGGGCTATGGCAACAACCATAAGACCAACTCCAGATAAAGCCATGAATAATATAATAGCTCTTTTCAATCCTAGAAGTTTCGATATCTTAGCACTCAATAGGGCTGAAGGAATCCCTATCAGTGTGTATATTATGTAAATTAGTGGTATTAGTCTATCTTTAATAAATGTGGAAGCATATATAGAAGTATATGGATAATATAAGTAGTAAGCAATTCCCCATATGAACCAGCTTGTAGATAGTAGTGTTACTCTATTCATAGAGTTTACTAAATTTACATCCTAATTTACTTTACTTGATTCCTGTTAAAATATAACGATAGAGTAAAGATTTTTTAATATAGTTTAAATTATTTATACTGAGTAGTATGGCAGAAAAACCAATTGACGAGCTTCAGCAATTAGAGGAGAAGGCTGATTATAACTTACGGATATATAAAAACATCTATAAACAAAGCATAGAAGAGCCGAGTAAGTTCTGGGATAGGATAGCGGAGAGTTTGATTGATTGGTTTGAACCTTGGAAAAAAACCTTTGTTCAAGAGGAGGGCTTGCTTACAAAATGGTTTGTTGAGGGAAAGCTAAATGCCTCATATAATGCTATAGATAGACATGCTTTTTCTAACAGGAAATTTAAAGCTGCTATAATTTGGGAAAGTGGAAAACACGAGAGGAGAGTTTTAACTTATCAAGACTTGTACTATGAAGTAAATAGATGGGCTAATGCTCTGAGGGAAATAGGAGTACGAAAAGGTGATCGAGTAACAATATATATGCCACTAACTCCAGAAGGAGTAATTTCTATGCTTGCAGTGACCAGATTAGGTGCAATTCATAATGTCGTATTTGCAGGTTTTGGAGTTCAAGCCCTAGCAGATAGGATATCTGATGCAGGTTCCAAGGTTGTTATTACTGCAGATGCCTATTATAGGAGAGGAAAGTTAGTAGAATTAAAGAAAGCTGTAGATGAGTCAATTAGGTTACTTGGTAAAAACAGTCCGGTAGAGAAAGTTATCATCTACAAGAGGACTGGTTCTGAAATTCCTTTTGATGACAAAAGAGATGTGTACTTTGAAGAAATAGCTAAATATAAACCTATCGACCCTGAACCTGTAGAATCAACACATCCTCTTTATATACTTTACACCTCTGGAACTACTGGAAAACCCAAGGGTATAGTTCATAGTACCGCAGGATACTTAGTTGGAACTTCGATTATGTTACTTTGGTCTTATGGCATGAGTGAAGAGAATGATATACTGTTTAACACTTCTGATATAGGCTGGGTAGTTGGACACTCCTATATAACATATGCACCTCTAGTGATGGGTAGATCTATTGTTATATATGAGGATGCACCAGACTATCCTTATGCGGATAAATGGGCTGAAATCATAGAGAGAAATAGGGTCACTGTTTTCGGTACTTCGGCAACTGCACTTAGGTCCTTCATGAAATATGGAGACGAGGTTGTTAAAAAACATGACCTTTCCTCTCTAAGAGTAATAGTTACTGCGGGCGAACCATTAAATTATGCACCTTGGAAATGGGGTCTTGAGGTAGTAGGTAATGGTAGAGTCTACATGTCCCATCAATGGTGGCAAACTGAGACAGGATCTCCGAATTTGGGTTATATGCCTGGTCTAATTTACTTGCCAATGAAATCAGGTCCTACATGCGGATTTCCGTTACCAGGTAATAAAATAGAAATACTTGACGAAAGCGGGAACACTACGAAGCCTAGGAATAGGGGTTATTTAGTAATGCTACCGCCATATCCCCCATCAATGATGATAGGAATGTGGAATGATCCCGGAAATGAGAGATTAAAGAAGTCATATTTCAGTAAATTCCCTGGGATATATTACAGTGGAGACTATGCGATGATTGATGAGGAGGGATATATTTGGGTAATGGGAAGAGCAGACGAAACCATTAAAGTCGCTGCACACAGAATAGGAGCAGGAGAAGTTGAATCAATAACTACCTCACACCCTGCTGTCGCTGAAGCTGCTGCTATAGGGCTACCTGACCCAGTAAAGGGCGAGAATATACATATTTTCGTTGTATTAAAAACGGGACACGTTCCGTCACAGGAATTAGCGACAGAAATACAAGCATATATGAGAGGACATATGGGTGCCATAGTTACCCCTGAAATACATTTCGTGGAGAAGTTACCTAAGACAAGGTCAGGCAAAGTTATGCGGAGAGTAATAAAAGCGGTAATGTTAGGTCAGTCCACAGGAGATATCTCTACTATAGAAGATGAGACATCCATGGAGGAAATAAAGAGAGCAATCGAGGAGTTTAAACAATCCTTAAAAACGTGAAAATAGGATAAGGATCCTATGGCTATTCGTGAAGACTATTTAGGGAAGCACGTATATCTATTAGAGACAAAAATGAGATTTTTGAACAATATGAAATCACTAAAGATTGAACTATGAGAAAAACTAAAATGAATGTAAAAAATATTGATTACTTTAAAAAAGGCTTTACTTTTTCCTTCTAAATCTTGATAAGACAACCACTATTATTATTATAACGATAATTATAGCTATTATAACGTAAATTAGCGGAGAGCTAAATAGTTGTGAGAGGAACGGTTGAGATATGCTCACATAAAATGTGTCAGATTGCTCAAATGGGAATATGGCTCCTGTTTGATTCCATGTTGCTGCGATGGCTAATGGATAAACACCTGGGGAAGCTCCTCCACTTATATCAACAACAAATGTCACATTTGCAGTCTGTTGTGGATTAATGTCCCCTACAAATACCTCTGATGCGGTTAGCGCTTGTAGTGGGTTAGAGGAACTGACATGAGGATATATTACATCTGACGTCCCTAGTCTGACTATTACATTTTTAGCTGTGGCATTACCTGTGTTCTTTAACGTAATGGTTATGGGCACATTACTATCTCCTGGGTTTATTGTGGAGTACTTGACATTTGTGATTATGATATTAGCTTTGGGATATACATTTAATGCGTACTGGTAATTTGCCTTACCTCCGTCAAATGTTACGGTAAAGTTTACTGTATACGTCTTTGGAATAGTGTCGTTTGGAATGTTGATTAAGAAAGTGACATTTACAGGTGATCCTATAGGTAGTGCTCCAATCTTAATCTCAGGTGATGAGATCACTTGGAATGGTGTTGATACACTTATACTGGCGTTTTCAGCTATTCCATTTCCGTAGTTCGTCAATATTGTTAGCAATCTCACATCATAATAACCTGGGAATACCTGTGGTGGAAGGGTGACTACATTTATGGAAACATTTGGACTGTAAATGTCCACTGGCACCGTTATTTCGGTCTTATAATTATAATAGTTTAGTGTAGCAGGTATGTAATATACTCCAGGAGTTGCATTTGGGTAGACACTGACTGTTACAGTAGCGTAGTTCTCTTGCCCTGCAGGTATAATGCCTACTTGTGCATTAGTTTGAGAGAATTTTAATGGGTACTCACTATTAGAGAAGGTCAGTGTCGCATTAAGTACGTTTACATCTCCTGTGTTCTTAAGGAGAATTGTCAATGGTACCTGCGTCTCTCCAGGACTTACTGTTATGGGTGAATTTATACTACCCCATAAAGACTGAGCTTGTATTGACACGTAACCTAGTATTTCAACAGGAAGCATTACAGTCTCTTTGTACCCATTGTACATGCTTACTGTAACTGGAATGTAGTAAACTCCAGAGGACGCATTGGGATATATATCGGCTATTACTGTTGCGTAGTTGTATTGTCCTGCTGGTACGAAGCCTATTGTTGCGTTATTTTGTAGGAATTGTATTGGGTAGTGTGATTTTAGTGTTAGTGTTACGTTTGATAGTAGGTTTTCTCCCAAATTCTCCACAACAACAGTTAGAGGTATATTATTTTCACCAGGTGCAACAAGTATTGGGTTTGATGGTGAGCCCCATATTCCCTGTAAGGAAACCTGATTACTTCCCTGAATGTATATTGGGAACGTGATATTCTTCGTTATACCGTCATAATATGTTATTTTAGCACTTACAAAATACACACCAGTTGTTGCATTAGGATATACATTGCTCAACACAGTCAATTCAATAGGTACTCCAACAGGTATGTTACCTATACTCAAGTTACTTTGAAGGAACTTTACTGGATATTGTGACTCTAGTTGTAATGTAGCATTAGTTACAGTTGCAGTACCTATATTCTGTAGTATTATTGTTAGTGGTGTGTTTGTTTGTCCTGGTCCTACTACTGTTGGGTTTGATGGTGTTCCCCATACTGATGATGCTGTGAAGTTAACATACCCCAAAACGTATATAGGCATCATTACAGTCTCTTTGTACCCATTGTACATGCTTACTGTAACTGGAATGTAGTAGACACCTGGTGTTGCATTCCTATCTACACTTGCTATTACTGTTGCGTAGTTGTATTGTCCTGCTGGTACGAAGCCTATTGTTGCATTATTTTGTAGGAATTGTATTGGGTAGTGTGATTTTAGTGTTAGTGTTACGTTTGATAGTAGGTTTTCTCCCAAATTCTCCACATAGATTGTTAGGGGTAAAAATGAGGAACCAGCCGCAGCCAATTGAGGATTGGACGGAGTTCCCCATGTATCTGTCAACGATACTTTACTAACTGCACCTATGTCGATAGGGACTGTGACATACTGAACACTGTTCTGGTAATAATTTACCTTAAGTTTTATGTAATATACTCCTTCCGTAGCGTTGGGGTATACGGAGGCAAAGACTGTTGCCTCTCCATAATATCCTGGCTCTATGGCTGAAATTGTTGCGTTATTTTGTAGGAATTTAACGGGGAACTGGGAGCTGAACTCTAAGGTGACATTAGTAACTAACGCGTTTCCGAGGTTTTGTAGTATTATTGTTAGTGGTGTGTTTGTTTGTCCTGGTCCTACTACTGTTGGGTTTGATGGTGTTCCCCATACTGATGATGCTGTGAAGTTAACATAACCCAGAACTGGAACTCCTACTGATACTTGAGTATATATGCTCTGGTTATTAACTATAGCCTGGATATTTAATAACTCTTCATAAATTCCGTCCTTAACTCCATTTGCCACATTGAAGATATATGTGACATTAACCATTTGTCCTGGAGTCCATTCTGGTATAGTAACTGTAGGGTTAACATTATAGTAGTTGAACAGGTAAAAAGGATATGTATCTGTCGGTGAAATTTGTACATTATACAGGACATAGGGGTTTGAATTTATCAGGTGAAATGTTATAGGTATCTCTTGTTCTCCTGGTGTTATAAGCTCAGGGGAAGACGAGTATCCTTGAATGTTTGGTGTAGCAGTTGATATAACGTAACTAAAGGAAGTAGAGATAACAATTATTGATAGAATCAGTAATATTAGGGAAACCCTTTTCTTCATATACATCTATACTATACCGATATATCGGAATATTTAAAATATTCGTATATAAACGATAGTTTAATTGAAGAGAACCCACTATGTGGTTCCTAAATAAGACCATTTTCAATTCTTCACTAGATATTAAAAAATAATTAAGCTCGTTCTAGGAAATTATCGATATCGATAATCTAATTTATATCTTATAATTCTTGCTTATTTACAATTTTCATGATAAAAGGTAAAACTTGATCTTTAGCCATGTAAAAATGTTAAAAGTTTTTAATAAAATAACTTAAGCAAAACGACATATTAGTAATTAGGTAACTTCTAATAGTATATTCTATCAATACTATATATACCCTAATTGAATAATATTCAGTACTAGAGATATATCGAAAACTTTATTTATACGAAAATTTTTAATAGTCTCCATGGATCATAAGGGAGCAACAACCACTCTAGTTACCCTTTCTCTCATGTTGGTTTTGGTGAATTATGTAGAGACTATGGTTATACCCGCCCTTCCAAAAATAGAGGATCAGTTTTCCACTTCAGCTACTACTGTTGCGTGGATCACTTCAGCATACCTAATTGTTGGAGCAGTTGCCTCACCAGTTTTCGGAAAATTAGGAGATAGGTACGGTAAAAAGAAAATATATCTTTTAGCTATAGCCTTCTACTCTCTGGCAGTGTTAATTGCAGGATTTTCAACAAATATCTATATGCTTATATTTGCTAGAGCAATTCAAGGTCTGGGCTTTGCAGTTTTTCCAATTGCAATTGCAATAATTACTGATTTATTTCCAAGGGAAAGAGTAGCATGGGCTCAAAGTATACTAAGCGCTACCTTGGCACTAGGTCCGGCATTAGGTTTGTTAATCGGTGCATACATAGTTCAAGACTTAGGTTGGCAATATGCCTTTCATACAGCGTTCATACTCTCAATAATCCTCATGTTTATATCCATAAGATTTATCCAGGAGATACCATCTAAAACCAAGGAGAGGATTGACTATTTAGGGGCTGTATTCTTAATGTTAGCTGTAATATCACTATTAGTGTACTTGACAGAGGGACCGTCTATCGGTTGGTTTTCAGCAACTCAATTCTCACTCATTCTAACTTCAATTATAAGTTTTGGTGTGTTTATCTTTGTGGAGAGAAGAGTAGCGGAACCTCTTATGAAATTAGACCTGTTTAGAATTAGGAATATTATGGTAGCTAATATATCTGGTTTAATAGCAGGTACTGCGATGTTCCTCATGTTTATTGGCTTAACCTATTATGCCCAGTTACCCAAGCCTTACGGTCTTGGCTTAAGTATAATTGACTCTGGGTTGTTAATGGCTCCTGTAGCACTCACAATGATGGTAGTAGGTCCCATTGTAGGAAGGCTAATCAATAGCACTGGTCCTAAGCCTTTGCTTATATTTGGTTCAATTGTGGGGATTATAGGCTTTTTGTTGTTAAATGCTTTCAATTCAACTAATATTCAAGTGCTACTAGATACTGTAGTAGCATCTGTTGGCATAATATCCCTGATGATACCTTTAGTGAATATGGTGGCAGTATCCTTACCAGAGGATCAAAGAGGGGTTGGGATTGGGATGAACACTTTAATAAGGTCAATAGGAAGTTCAGTAGGACCAGTTATATCTACCGTATTTATGGATACTTATACAGCATGGATAGGTTACCTGTTTAATAATCAATATCTGCCTATAGCGTCAGTTCCGTCGTCTGAAGCATTCCATTATATATATCTAGTAGGAATCTGCTTAATGTTCATCAACTTACTGGTCGCATTACTTACCAAGAACTATGTTTTAAAACAAAAGGTCAAAACTACTGAAAGTGTAGTTTAAAAACAAAACTTTTTCCCTTGTTAACAATCATAATTAAAGTGTTATAATAGAGGATAAACTAAAATTGAAGTTTAATGCCAAATCCTAAAAGTTTTAGAAACAAATATACTTACTCAATTAAAGGGGTGAAATCAAGGTATTAGTTTTTATTTAATAAAAATCATAATTATAAAAATGTTAAATGAAATCTCTTTTACCCTTCTAATATCTTAACTATATCGTAGCTGGTCAGTCTCCTCTTTGGATCTACAACTAATGTTCCCTGTACTACGTTAGCTAACTCGGGCAGAGTATTATGAGGTAGTTTAGGTTTAAAGTTAACCATACTCATCTTAGCCATATTTATGTATTTCATCGCAATACTGGGATCCCCTTTGATGTATTCATCGAAAGCTTTATCCAAATAGTTAACATAATCTAGGTTCTTCATAGTAAGTAACTTATATAGTGTAACACCTAATGCATAATTATCCATGGAGGGTTGTGCTCCCTTTCCTGTTATTACTGCCTCTATTTGCTCTGGTGGTGAATAGGCTGGTGTTGCTTGTGTTATCTTCTCTCCTACTCTAACTGCACTACCTAAGTCCCCCAACTTAATTATTCCCGGGGTAGAAGACAGAATTTTATAAACTACTTCTGGCTCGCCGTTGATTTTCTCTTTCAGAAATATATTTTGTGGCTTTACATCTAGGTGAACATATCCCCTTTTATGTAAAAACGTCAGGGCTTTGGCTATTTCTTTTATGACGAGTTTGACTATGTACTGCCAATATTTAGACTGTACAAGATCAACTCTACTAATTAGATCGAATAATGTGCCGCCCTCCATAAACTCCATTATAATTGCCGGCGGGTACTTATAATAGCTGGTATAATCCCCAGCTAACGCAGACTGAATGTTATTTTTGTCTACAAATGAGCCATATATACTAACTAACCTTGGATCTTTTGATAACTTTTCCAAATTTTCAGATTCCTTTAACAGATTGTCAAAGTGTTCTAGGGAATTGGTGAACTTATTTACTGATAGAACTTTCATAGCGTATAATAAACCGTTCTTTTCCACTTTCATAACATATCCATTTCCACCTAATCCTATTACTTCAATTACCCTGTAACCATAAACCTCTTGACCCACCCAAATTCCAGGATCCCAATTTTCTATAGATGGTATTTTAGCTGTTTTATATCTAATCACTTTCCTCCTGAAGTTTATTTTAACTGTCCCACCTCTAAAAGTTAAACCCTCTTTTATGTCAGGTTCATAAATTTCTTCTTCATCCTCTCTAGATATCCTGATTTCATTTACTTTCCAGTACAAAGGCTCCAGCGACAGTTTAGCGAACTTTCTATCCTTGAGCTTCAATGACGCACCATTAATTTCAATTACAAAACTCGTATCTGGAGGTAGTCCTTCGACCTCAAATACTGTAAAACAGTTCCTGAACTTTTCATACGGTACACCGTCAACTGGAGAGTAATTAATCCTTATAACCTCTCCCTCAAAGGCTAAACCCGTCACCTTATTGGGCACGTAATATTTATGGTCTACCAATGTTGGGCAAAGTTCATATTTCGCTTCTGGAGTATTGCTTAATATAAGCTTCTCATTTGACTTGAGGAGTTTTACTTCAGAATTAACAACAATATTCCAGTTAGCCTGCTTCGGAAGACCGTGTTGGGAGAAAATTATTGAATCTAATTTCACGATATCAGCGTGCTTACTCAAATATATCTCATAACCCTTTATGCCTAAATTTAATAATGCTAGGGAGAAAAGGCTAGATATTATTGAAGTTACAGGAGTCTTCAACAGCCCACTTAACATATTTATTTCTCCTAGGATAGGAACAGTATTTATCAGGGACTGAGTTAGAGAAAATCCTGGATTTAAATATACTGTTAGACCTATCAGGTAAACTGAAGATACGTAAGATACTCTAGGAGATAGCAATGATATTAGTGACAAAACTATTCCTAAAACTATCAAAGCTATCAGCACATAACTGAAAACTGAAATAAGTATCATAGATGTCGATATCAATAATATAAACGACATTAACATAGCTTTTACTACTAATACTGAAAAATTCGCTTGTGAATTATCCTAATTTCCACTAACTAACACCTCGTATCATCTCAACTTTATGTGGGTATATCTTCTTATTGTATATAATTAGTATTGAAACACCTGTTTTTAAACTATTCTATCTCTTTTAATGTGATTAGCTATGATATGAGAGAAATTTATTTCATGATTAACTATTTCTAATCTTAAAATAGACAAGAAAATATTGAATGAAATTCTAGTAGGTATAATATGGTAAAAAGGGTTTATCTACTGAGGATTTGCGCAAATACACTTAAAAGTGCTAAGAATATTACTGCATATAACCAGGGCAGTTCAATTAGACCTAATTGGTCTCTAAAGTACATGAGTAATGGTAAAGAGATTAGAATAAATCCCATAACTTTGACGTTTGCCATTTCGAGAGTATAACTATTTGTTAGTCTTAGAAGTAGCTTAAGCGGAAGATTATTTTTCATTTTCGTAAACTCGGGTAATCTGAATAATAGCCTTTTACCTTCATTCATTAATACACACTTATAGATATTTTTCTTAAAATGAGTCCTCTTACCTATAACTCTGAATAATTTCTTCTCCTCAAAGAGTTCAAGGTAGTATTTGAGTGTTTGTCTTGAGACTCCTAATTCTCTAGCTGCTTTATCTAGACTCAATCCATCGTGATTGATTGTAATCATTTTGGATAAGTTAATTAAGTAAAAATATTGGGATAGGTTTTCTAAAGCTAATATATCTTCATCTTTGCTTTGTCCTTTATGATTATTTCCGTTTATCACTTCTATGTTTAAGACCGAATCGATCTTGTTCCAAAGTTCCTTTCCCTTGTCGGATAACCCATAGATATCATGTTTAACTTTTGTTACAAGTTCTTTGTCAACTAGTTTTCTTATTGCGTCTATTATGGATTTTCTGCTTGTGTTTATTGTTTGTGAGATTTCTGTTGTCGATGATGGTCCTTTGGTTGCAAGTATAATTAATATATCCCACTGTAGTTTTGCCCTAGAGAAATCGACAAGAGAGTCTAATTCTTTTAACACATCGAATAGACTCTTGGTCATCTCTTAGAGAATCTATGCCATCTGAAAATTTAAATATTACTGTTTTTATACAAAAGTAAAACACTCTAGTAAATAATTTACATATGCACTGTTAATTATGTAGCTTTAGACCATAAATAGATCTATTAAAAGAGAATATTACACATAATTCATTAGCCTTATTAGATAGTCTATACCCTCCTCTATTTCAAAAACTCCTATTTTATTGTTAATTTTTAGAATTAATATGTTATCAAATATTATAAGAGAATTATTATCCAATAAGTCAAAGCTATTTACAACTTTAAAGTTTTGTTGAATTTTATCTGCAATTTCTTTCCCATAATATCTCTTTATGTATCTATAAAGCGATTTACTATCATTTATTGTGTTAATTCCGATAATTCTAGATATGTAGAATAAGAATAGCGGAACTGGAGCCATGAATAAAGGTGTATCATAAAGTATTGATAGCACTATAAGAAAAGGTATCATTAATAATGATATAAGAATATATTGCCTTCTCATCAGTATCATGTATAATAAAATAAAAGTTCTTTAAAAAAAAGACTAAATTAACGTCGATCAGCAGTCGAAAAATTGTGATTTTTGGTCGAAGATCGAGGGGAGGTTTTTAAAGACCAACTTAGAAATCTCATTTTGAAAAAGTGATAGAAACATGATATACATGAAAAGAAGGAAAACAAGAGGTTTAGCAGGATTGGATACAGCAATAATATTAATAGCATTCATAATAACAGCAGCAGTTTTGGCATATGTTGCAGTAAATATGGGGTTATTTGTAACTCAAAAAGCTAAGACTACTATAAATAAAGGAGAAGAAACTGCGTCTACTGCGTTATCTTTATCAGGAAATGTGCTATATGCAGTGAATTATCCCACCAATACAAAGAGTTACTGGATGTATTTCACTGTATCTCCTAGTTCTGGTGTATCTAGTGTAGACTTATCTCCTTCAACTACAGCAATATCGTTTACAGCTGCTAGTAGAGGAGTGTCACTATCTAACATCTACCAATTCAGTTTATTATCTGTACTACCTAGCCAGGTGAATAACAAAGTACAAGTTAAATTAGGCACCAGTATTATAAATTTAACATTAGCCTTTTCTTCCAATAGTGCAGGACAAACTTATGTATACTATTCCGATCCCAATTATGCATTATTAGCTCTGAATTATACTTTAGGTCAGGAGGTTAAGGGTGGTCAATTAACATCTTCTCCTCTCTATATCATTTCTAATACGTCTATAGTAGCATCAAAGCCATGGCTAAAGAACGATAACGTATTTACCTTCAATATAAGTGTTAACGGTACGGAGGTAGAATACTATGCATATGTTAATAAAACATTTGCCTTCACGTATCCAGTATCCGGCTTCCCATTAGCCGGAAGTGATATAGCTCCTGCTGGATCCGTAATAGGTGTGATGATATTATTTGGTCCTGGCGAGGCAACTAACGTTTTCCAATACGAGACTGTGACAATTCAGATAACTCCAAATATTGGTTCACCATTAACAATATCCCAGTATATCTATCAGCCTGATGGAAAAGTGACAGTTATAGGATAAATGGTTTAAAATGAGAAGATATTTAAGATATAATGTTTTTTATTTAATATTTCCCACTAAGGCGGTGCATGAGTAATGGCTATCCAAGATCTATTACAATCATCATTATTCATAATATTGATAGGAGTTGGTATACCTATAGCTGCATTCCTAGAAATTCTATTCCGTGTAATTTTACCAAAGACTAAGAGAGTGCAAACCCAGCAAAGCCCTCAAAACATTTCTCAAGAACAGCGATTTCCGACTCAGCAGAAACCTGCTAATGATGAAACCTCAAAATACTCAAGTGACAGTATCGAAAAGGCTCTAAAGGATGTGTTAGGGAAGATGGATAAAAAAGAGAATGAATTGTTGACAAATATAACAAACAGTTTTAATGAGATGAAAAAATTGATAGAGAATCTTAACTCAGCAGTTGAAGAGTTAGCCTTATCTGTGAAGGCAAGTGAATCAGATTCCTCCTCACCGTTTAATACAATAATTCAGCAGGAAGAAGAACATGTTAGTAGAGAGATTAGTACCGTAAGTCAGTTAGTAGGATCTAATAACCCTAATAACGTAAACTTAACATGGTTTATAAAATCATGTGTCCTGTTGGAGATAATGGAATATGATGAAGAAAAAATTAAACAGCTGTATGAATTAGGATATGTCTCTTCAGATGATATGTTTACTATTCTAAGAATTTTATCTTTCATAAAGAATAGAAAAATTACAGCGAAAGAGTTAGCTTCTATTGCTGCAAATATAGCTGAGAGTTACTCATCACTAACTCCTGAAATTAAGAAATATATAATGATTTTGGAGGGTGGTGGTGTGAATGGTTAGTGAGGTTATAAGTGAGACCATTATGATAATAGTTTCTGTAACTCTTATTGGCGTTTTAGCGGGAACCGTTTTTTCAGTCGCCTCATCTATCTCTACGACAATGTCGTCATATTCTATTCAACAATCTCAAAAAATGTTGACACAACTACAGATAGATTATGCTACTAACACGAGCTCAAACACTGTAGTTGCATATTTACATAATGTGGGGGAAACAACGATCTCTTACCTTCAAAATAGTGTAGTGTATTTCGGTCCAAATGGTCAATTGCAACCTGTAGGCTATAATTCAGGTTCTTCCCCCTATTGGACAGTTACATCTAATTCACTACAGCCAGGGTCAGTAGTAAAAATCATTATCTATTTGTCTTCTCCGTTATCATCAAACCAATACTATACTATTCAGATTGTTACACCCAATGGATATACTGTTAGTTACATGTTTAAGGTAAGCTAAAATGGGAGTGTCACAAACTTTGGCGTTTATTCTAATAACTTTTATTGGTGTTTCATTTGGAATTGTATTGTTGAGTGCATATTTTAAGAGCCAGCAAATTTTGAATCAAGCACAAGAATTAAATCATGAATTGGAATTAGAACAGTTAGAAACGAAGATAACTGTAAGCTCCGTATCATTAACGGGAAGTACTTTGAATGTTGTGTTAGAAAATAATGGATCTACTAATCTGTATGATTTTCAAGGTTTTTCCGTTATAGTACAATACTATGCTAACATTAGCAATATCTCAACTTTCAATCTCTCGTTATATAACTACACAAAGAACTCTAACCCTAGCCCTTATTATTGGACAATTAATACTCCTTTGTTAGCTCCAGGCTCTCAGGCTACTTTAACTATCATTCTGCCATATCCTCCGTATCCAAATACTCAAGCTACAGTAGTCATTGTAACAAACTATGGTCCATCGGTAATATGGAGGGGAAGCCTATGATTATAAGTACCGGTAATGACGATCTAGATAGAAGACTAGGAGGAATACCATATCCAGCATCGATAATGATAGAAGGAGATCATGGCACGGGTAAGAGTGTGTTATCTGCTCAATTCGTATTAGGTTTTCTATTGTCAGATAAGAAGGGATATGTGATTACTACGGAGCAGACTACTAAAGATTACTTGATTAAGATGAAGGAAATAAAGATCGATTTAATACCATACTTTATAAGGGGAAAACTAAGAATTGCTCCATTGAATACGAAGAAATTTAATTGGAACTCTAGTTTAGCTGAGAAAATTTTAGATGTTATTGTAAACTTTATAAGAAGTAAAAATATAGACTTCATCGTAATCGATAGTTTGTCAATACTAGCTGCTTTCTCAAAGGAGAAGCAGTTATTACAATTTATGAAGGACATCAGGGTCTTAGTTAATACGGGTAAAATGATTCTATTCACTATTCATCCAGATACTTTTGACGAGGAAATGAAGAGTAAAATAACTAGTATAGTTGATGTGTATCTTAAGCTCTCGGCTGCGACTATAGGTGGAAGAAGAGTAAAGATCCTAGAAAGAGTAAAAACTACAGGAGGAATATCTGGTTCAGACACAATTTCTTTTGATGTGGATCCTGCGCTGGGCATTAAGGTTGTACCATTATCCTTATCGAGGGCATAAGTCATGAGCTTCGTGGAAGACTATTTAACAAAACTTCAGGAAAGACCTACAATAATAGAAAACCCAAATATCTTGAAGGGGAGCAAAATATTTAATGCAATCTATAGAGTAGACGATTTTGTTTATATTCATATTCAGAGTATAAAAAGTGAGGATGGCTATAATCAATATAATGTTATAGAACCTCCTAGACCTACTCATGATGAAATGGAGGAAATAGAGGAGAAGTTTGCCTTATCTATCGGCGATAAGGAACCACCAGAAGATACTAAGGAGAAAGAAAAATTAATACGCTCAATATTAGATAAAATCCTTCTAAGAATGAGGCTTTCTGTTCCAAAGGAATATGTTATTTACCATTTCATCAGGGATAAGTTATATACAGGTTCATTAGAACCTCTCATTAGAGATCCTTACATAGAAGATATATCAATACCAGGGCTAGGACATGTATATATCGTTCATAAGGTTTTCGGTCCAATGAGAACTTCAATTAAATTTGAGAATTATGAAGAGTTAGATAATCTAATAGTTTCCCTCAGTGAAAAGTCATATAGGCCCGTTTCTCATAACAGACCAGTAGTTGATGCGAGTCTGCCTGACGGTTCTAGGGTAAATTTTGTGTACGGTGTTGATATAAGTAGAAGAGGATCAAATCTAACTGTCAGGAAATTTAGTAGAGTTCCAACCAGTATAACTCAACTCATCATGTTTGGAACATTATCCTCTATGATGGCGGCATATATATGGACTATGCTGGATGAGGGAATGAATCTTTTTGTATGTGGAGAAACCGCATCTGGAAAGACAACTACATTAAATGCCATAACTGCTTTCATTCCCCCAAATCTAAAGATAGTTACTATTGAGGACACTCCAGAATTGACGGTTCCGCATTCAAATTGGGTTGCAGAGGTCACTAGAGAAACTGGTGGTGAAGGTACAATAAAATTATTTGACTTACTTAAAGCTGCATTAAGACAAAGACCAAACTACATACTTGTGGGAGAAATTAGAGACAAGGAGGGAAATGTCGCCTTTCAGGCTATGCAAACTGGTCACTCAGTAATGGCAACGTTTCATGCAGCGAATATAACGACGTTAATACAGCGACTTACTGGTTATCCTATAGAGGTTCCAAAGAGTTATATTAATAACTTGAATATTGCGTTATTTCAAACTGCCTTATACGATAAGAAAGGGAATCTAATCAGGAGGGTTGTCGAGGTCGACGAAATAATAGACATAGATCCTGTGACAAATGACGTAGTTTATATCCCTGCATTTACGTATGATTCAGTTCAGGATAAGATGTTATTTGCTGGAAAAGGATCTTCATATCTAATCGAGAACAAGATAGCAGTCAAGAGGGGCATAGATAGAAGGAATATCGGCTTGTTATATGATGAGTTGCAGATGCGATCCAGGTTTTTAAATCTTCTTGTAGAGAAGAAGATATTCAACTATTATGATGTTTGGGATTATATTTTAAGAGCGAGACAGATGGGTTTGGAGGAGGCGATAAAATATGTCAGTAATATTTGACAGGAATAAAAAAGAGGAAATGGACTCTAAATATATCTTTATGTTAGCTTTCATGATGGCTCTCTTTTCTGCAGGGTTGCCCCCTGAAACGGTTTTGTTAAAAGTATCAAATAAGGACTCTTTTCATCCGTATTTGAAGGTCTTTAGGAGAATAAAGAATTTAGTATCAGGATTTAGATATAAATTTTCACAAGGAATAAACTATGCTATAAGAAATTCTAAAGTAAAATTTCTAAGTGAATTTCTG
Source organism: Sulfolobus acidocaldarius DSM 639 (assembly GCF_000012285.1). NCBI lineage: Archaea > Thermoproteati > Thermoproteota > Thermoprotei > Sulfolobales > Sulfolobaceae > Sulfolobus > Sulfolobus acidocaldarius. The sequence goes on along the minus strand of NC_007181.1, from coordinate 989,113 downwards.
GTAAGATTATCACAGGCCGTTACTTTTGGAGACGACATGGTTCAGTTTCTAGAGAGGGAAATAGATTTCTCATTGGCTGAGTACAGTTCTCACTCAGCTAGAGTTATTGAATCTATGAACAATTTCCTCACAGTCTATGCAACCTTGAATAGTTCTTTAGCATTTCTCGTAGCAGACATGACTGTCCTATCAGTTCTTTACTCTGGTGGTTCTAGTATACTATTACAGATTTTCTTTCTCTCCACGGTCATCTTAGTTAATTTAACTGTAATCATGTACTATATATATAAACCTGAAAGCTATATGCGATATAGTAGTAGAGACAGACTTTTATTAACTGCTTTAATTTTACTGGGAATTGCATTAAATCTAACCTATACATCATTTATAACAATGATAATAACAGGAGTTCTCTATTTAGGAGTGGGAATGAGATACAGGATATTTGAAAATAAAATAAATAATTTAGAGAGATATTTTTTGTTATTTACGCGTTATTTTACTAGAAATTATTCAGTTGTAAACAATCTAAAGGAGTCACTGATGGCTGTTTTAAGGGGTGATTTAGGTTCTGCAAAACCTATGATAAGAAGGGCATTAAACAGGCTAAACTTAGGAGTTAATAAAAGCAAAATTTTTTCCCTTATGGGAAGAGAAAGTAAAAGCGTACTCGTAACTATGCTCAGTGAGATCTTGTACGAGACAATTAGTAATGGAGGTAATATGTTGATCACCGGAGAGATATTAAGTAAAATAGGTGATGTAGTACTGAATATAAGAGCCAGAAAGGAGCAGAACGGTAGGGCTTTCGAGGCTTCTATATACGCACTTCAAGTGTCCTCAGCAGGCGTTTCTGCTGCCTTAATCTCTATAACTAGTATGCTGAATAATTTATTTTCGATTGGTGAATTGGCTTCGGTAATAGCGTTCAACCCTATTGATATAGGATTTGTTTCTAAAATATTTTTAATAATGCTTTTCGTCATGAGTTTTGCGAATGGGATGGCGATATCTTTGGCTTATGGTAAGTCTATTTATGCAAGCCTATACTTTATAGGTCTACTTATGATTATGAGCGCGATATCGTATTATGTCATATTAACGCTCACCGCGCAACTGTTTCAAGCTTTTTCATCTGGAGGTATAATTAGTGGCATTCAGAATACAACTTGATGAAAATATATGACCAAAGGTACTTATTTTGAAAGGACCTTAAATTATATCCTGTTAAATATTTCTGCGAATATCGAAAGTAACGGAAGTAGAATTATCACATATAACCATATCGCTTCCAATATACCCAACTGATCCTTGAGATACATAAGAACCGGAATTGATATCACGTTGAATAGCATTACTTTAGTTAAGGCGATCTCGTATCTATAACTTCCCGTGAGTTTTAACAGGATCTTAAGGGGTAGGTTTCTCTTAAGTCGTGTAAGCTCAGGTAGTCTAGATACTAACTTACGGCTCTCATCAGTTAAAACATATATCTTTTTTGACTTCCCTAAAACACTCTCCTGATTTACTACTTTCAGGAGTTTATTTTCCGTAAAGGTCTCTATGTAATATTTTAGGGTCTGCTTAGAAATTCCGAGTTCATGAGAAGCCTTATCTATGGTTATCTGTTTATTTAAAAGTGCCATCTTTAAGATCTCTAGCATGTAAAAATATTCTGCTATGTTGGTCAAACTGATACTGTTACTTTCTATGGAAGAATCAGGTTTATCTGTTACATTAATAGACATTATAGAGTCAAAACTTTCTAGTAACTTCTCCCCTTTTTCAGATAGACCATATATATCTCCTTTAACTTTTGTTACAAGTTCTTTGTCAACTAGTTTTCTTATTGCGTCTATTATGGATTTTCTGCTTGTGTTTATTGTTTGTGAGATTTCTGTTGTCGATGATGGTCCTTTGGTTGCAAGTATAATTAATATATCCCACTGTAGTTTTGCCCTAGAGAAATCGACAAGAGAGTCTAATTCTCTAAGTATGTCAAACACTCTCTTATTCATGGAAGACATTCATAATGATAATACACAGGTATTTAAATACGTAAAAATTTTAGTCCTTTTTAAGGTTAATTAATATAAAAAATAATAACCACCTAAAATCTTGGCCGAAAGCTTAACTCTCCTGTGAATTCCCTGCTGTTATTTTTACTCTAATATAGGTTTAACGTTTGAAAAGCGTACAAAATTCGGCTCTACGTGATTTCACTAAACGCAAAATTCACGTCAATACTTATATAATACTACAGAGTTGCAAGGAACTAGAAAATTTCCAACTATAAAAATCATTTTTACTTTAATTTTTAGAACATACAGATAAAAATTATTTGCTCTTGTTAGCCCCTATCCCTCTGGGAGTGTTTTAAAAAGTTTAAGTAAACGGTTTTTCAATTTACATGTATTTAAATATTATTACATGAAAATAGTTGGTAGAAAATTGAGGCTTTTAATATTTACCCCCTAATCTATTAGTAATCCAGGTTCACCTACCTACTCTATTATAATATTGTATAATTTGTTGTAATTAATTAAAAAAATCTGTCAAGACTCGAACTAACTAAATCACTATTTTGTAGTTTTTTCAACATCTAGATCCTCCTTAAACCAGGGTTTTAGCACAATTTTCAATGACTAAATATTTTTGAATGCCAATAACATGGTCTCTTATATGTATAAAAGTGCACATTCAAAATATTTTAATGATACAGTGTCGATAAATTAATAAATATAGTATAAGAAAGGAGCATAAATCAAAAGATTAAAAATTTTTATTCACTTGAGTTTATAATCTATTTACAAAGTCATTTATAAATCAACCACTATTCTATTAACAGTACAGTGCATTAGATCCTTATTGAAGCCTTATCTGGGAAGTTTTTCATAAATTTCTTTACTTTAGGGTCAATAACTAATTTGCAATAGGGATAATTCTTGTGCTTGTCGTAAAAGTCATGATGATAATCCTCAGCCTCATAAAATGCTTCAAAAGGTACTAACTCGGTAACGACCTTTTTACCTAACTTCCTCTCGTAAAGCTTAATCATCTCCTCGGCGATCTTCTTCTGTTCCTCACTATGATAGAGTATTATTGATCTGTATTGAGAGCCTACATCATTACCTTGTCTATTGGGTGTAGTTGGATCATGAATTTCAAAAAATATCTCGAGCAATTCCCTATATGTGATGACTGAGGGATCGAAGGTTATCTGGACTACCTCAGCATGTCCTGTCTCGTCTGTGCATACTTCTTCATAAGTTGGATTTGGAACTTTTCCACCGGAATAACCCGGTTTAACACTTACTACACCTTTAACTCTCTTAAACACTGCTTCTGTGCACCAGAAGCAACCTCCGCCTAAAGTTGCAACTTCCATAGTGTATATTATGTATTTAAGGTAATAAAAAGACATGTTTAATTTTCTCTAATGACCTGGAAAATCAGGAAATTACCGGCAAAATTTTGTGCGACGTCGCTTTAGTATAAGTTAACTTTTTATTATATTTAGTTAAAAAGAAATATATGGACACCAACAAAGTGTATGATACAATAATAATTGGCGGTGGTATAGCTGGTTTAAGTGCAGCTTTATACTCAGCTAGACAGAAACTATCCACCTTAGTGTTGTCCAAAGATCTAGGAGGTCAACTCACGCTGACAGACCTTATTGAAAATTATCCCGGAATCGAAAGTATAGGTGGTCGGGGTTTATCTCAGAAGATATACACTCAAGCAAAGCGATTTAACGCAGAGTTTGTTTTAGGGGAGGAAGTTAAAGAGATAAGTCAAGAAGGTGAAATTTTCATAGTTAATGGGATTCATAATGTTTATCAGTCTAAGACCATAGTCTTAGCATTTGGTAAAACTCCGAGGGAGTTAAACGTCCCAGGAGAACAAGAGTTCAAAGGTAAGGGAGTCTCCTACTGTGCTATTTGCGATGCAGCTTTTTTCAAGGGAAAACCTGCTATGGTAGTCGGTGAAGGAGAGCCAGGATTAGAGGCTATTGAGATACTTTCTAAACATGCCAATCCGGCATATTACGTTACCTCTTCAGGACAATTATCAGGAGACGAGGAATTGATAAAGAAAATTATGTCTACCTCAAACATCAAGATCTACACATCGTCTAAAGTTCTTCAGATAAACGGTAACGGAAAAGTTGAAGAAGTGGTTATCAATAAAGGGGGAGAGACATTGAGGCTGAAGGTAGAAGGAGTTATAATTGAAATGGGTTATGTTTTGAAGACTGATTTTCTAAGAGGATTTCTAAAATTAAATGATAAAGGAGAGGTGATCGTAGATGAATTTGGCAGGACAAGTAGGGAAGGAGTTTTTGCGGCTGGAGATGTGACACAGACTCCTTACAAGCAGGCAGTTATAGCAGCTGCTGAGGGTGTTAAGGCTGCATTGTCAGCTTATAACTATTTAAGAAGTAAACGTGGTTTAGGACCTATAACGGTTGACTGGAAGGCTGAGAAGAAAAAGATTAGCCTTAAGCTAAGTTAGATCTGAAAGGTTTTGTTGTCCATAGTAGCACTCATGAAAACTTATTATCATTAAATTTAGTAATAGATTCTGTGATAGAGGTAAGGACTCATACTGCCCTTCATGTCCTCAAGGGAGCTGTAGTCAAGGTTTTAGGAGCAAAGTGGACAGCTAGTGTTTACACTCAAGACAATCACGGTCGGCTAACTGTTAAATTTGAGAGAAAGCCTTCCGATGAGGAGATCGCTGAAATATTTAACTTAGCTAATAAGAAAGTACAGGAAAACGCATTGATAAGGACTGAAGTTCTTGATAGGGTTCAGGCAGAGAGGAAATATGGTGACCAGATATACGATCTCTTCCCTGTACCTCCTGAGGTTTCACAATTAAACATTGTCGTTATAGATGATTGGAACATAAATGCATGTAATAAATCTCACACAAACACTACTGGAGAAGTAGGTCAGATAATTCAAGATTATTGGCGTTATAGGAATTCTAAGCAGTTATTAGAGATTGCGTTTAATGTTAAATAATATTTACTCATATTAATTTTAAAATTTTTTAATTTAATACGCACAATATATAAGAAGTTAATATGTGAACTGGGTGTTACATGAGGAACTATTTAAGGGGAATGTAAAATTATAATTATGGTTATTTTATTATGTTTCAACATATTTTTAAAAAGTTAAAATGTAGTTTAATATATCTTTATTGAGAGATTACTTATTTATATTTTTAAATGATTTAAGCAAGTATATACTTATGCTATCAGAATTAAAAACATATATAAGTAAGCCCGTCCTTGTGGTAAGAGAAAATGACAGTCTTTTGAGGGCAACTAGAGAGATGAGAAACCACAATATAGGAGCATTAGTAGTGGTAAACGAGAATGAGGAAGTAGTTGGAATAATAACAGAAAGAGATGTAGTTAAAGCATTTGCAGATGGTAATTTTGATGCAACAGTAGGAGATTATATGAGCAGAGAGGTAAAAGGAGTAAAAATAGGCACCGATATTTATACTGCCTTAAAAACAATGGTGGATAACGGATTTAGACACTTACCGGTAGTTGAGGGTGATAAGGTCCACGGTATTGTTTCAATAAGGGATTTAGTGAAAGCGTTGGTGGACTTGGATAATCTATCGAACATGAGGATAGAAGCAAGTGATTTAAACTCATGTCCTGTATGTGGTCTGGAGATTGACGAGTTTGGGTACTGTGGTTGTGGAGCAGGATCTGACTAGAGGTTTAGTAAATAAGTTAGCCTTTTTTAAGATTTTCGATTTCTCTTCTTAAATGTTGTCTTATATTGTACGTTAGGTATAGTTTCGCCCGATTCATGACCATGAATTACGAGGTGGTTAGATAAATAAGAATAATTTGATTGGGCTAAGAAATTAATAGATGTTAAGACGATCTAAGTTCTATTCACATTTAATGTAATATTCACCGTTTAGCAATAATAATTTGCTTTAAATAAGTACACAAGAATTTTATGGAAGGTTGAAGGTTATTTTTTTACTAAGAATTTTTAGTTTAATACCTTCCATGGTTAACCATCGCAAGATTCTTTATGTTATTAACTCACCTGTACTTTCATCGAAGAATAGAGCTTTGTTCCCTGAAATAGCTAATTGTATAGTGTCACCCTTAACGTAAGAGCTTGATGAATTTGTTACAACTCTTATTTCATCCTCACGTATTTTTACATGTATCACTGAGAAAAGACCTAGAGGTTCAGTTAATTCCACGCTCCCTTTAATTTTCCCTCCTATATCTATATCTTCTGGTCTTATACCCATGATAACTTCGCTTCTACCCTTTAGTTTCTCCGATATTTCAGAGGGAATTTCAATCTTATACTCATCTAATAACACTGCACCTTCATCAACCTTTACTTTAAGTAGATTCATAGGTGGATTACCTAAGAACGACGCTACCCATATATTGTTAGGTCTCTTAAACAATTTCATTGGTTTATCGTATGCCTGAAGTACACCCTTCCTAAGTAATGCTACTCTGTCGGCTAGAGCAAGGGCTTCAGTCTGATCGTGTGTAACGTAAACTACGGTGAATCCTAACTTTCTCTGAAGTTCTTTGAGTTCTTCTCTTGCTATCATTCTTATTTGTGCATCGAGATTAGCTAAAGGTTCATCCATCAATAATAACTGTGCACCTTTGACTAGGGCACGGGCAATTGCTACCCTTTGCTTTTGTCCACCCGATAACTGGTAAGGTTTTCTATCGAGGAGCTTTTCTATCTGCAATAATTCGGCTACCTCTCTAACCTTTTTTGCTATCTCTTGTTTAGGTAGTTTTTTCAGTTTCAGAGGAAAGGCTATATTGTCAAAGACTGACATGAATGGGTATATGGCGTAGTTTTGGAATACCATAGCAACGTTTCTATCTTTAGGTGGAATATTATCGACCCTTTCTCCGTCAATGTAAACCTCACCTTTGTCTTGAACCTCAAGCCCTGATATTATTCTGAGAAGTGTAGTTTTGCCCTCTCCTGAGGGACCTAATATTACCACAAATTCCCCCTTATTTACATCAAGAGAAACTCCCTTGAGAACCTCAATAACTTGTTTTTTTATTTTAAATGATTTCCAGATATCTGATAGTTGGAGAAATGCTGATGATTGCACGCTTATCTTTTTTTACCTACTCCTTGTGGTTTAAAAATTTTACTGGAAACTAGAAATAAATTTAAGTAAATTAAATAAAGGCTAATTAATAATACTAATATCATTTCGTAAACTACATCTTATAATACTTAAGTTGACATGTTCAACGGAGGTGTCCTTAAGTTTAGACCTTAAATATTTTATATATATATTAAGTTTATAAATAATTACGTGATTAAGTTAACCCGATGAACAAAGATTACAGGAGAAGGAAAAAAGGAGTATCCAATACCCAAATAATAATAGTTGTAGTAGTGGTTTTAATAATCGTAATAGGAGTTGGTGTATATCTGTTAATGGGTAGGTCATCATCTAGTAGTCCAAGTACAACCACAAACACATCCAGCAGTATGTCTTCAAGTTCTTCGAGTGGCGGTGTATCTTCTACTACGTCGCAAACCCCAGTGACTATAACTGTATGGGATACATATAGCCCCTCGGAGGATAAGGCATTCAATCAAACTTTAGCTGCTTTCGAGCAACAGTATCCATGGATACACGTTCAAGTCACTTATGGTGTATCAGTTGCCACCTCCAACTTCGCCTCTGCTGCGAAAGCAGGTCAAGCCCCAATAGTATATAGGGATACAAGCGATGATGCAGGAAAATTATTTGCTGCCGGATTATTACTGGATCTTTCTCAGTATCTCAATTCCAGTGTATTCAGCCAATATTTACCAATAGCAATCAATAATTTCAACCTAAGTGGTAAAATTTATGGGCTTCCTGACAACGTCAACTATATTGTTATGTTCTACAACAAGAAATATGTACCATATCCTCCCAATACAACTGCTCAGTTAGTGAATATTGCGTTAAATGTGAATAAGACATACAATGTTTGGGGAATAGCTTACGGAATGGGTCAGGAATACGGTTATAGATTTGCTGCCTGGTTTGCCGGTTTTGGCGGTCAGATGTTTAATAGTCAAGGCATTCCTCAATTGAACTCAACTGCAATGGTCAATGCTTTACAATTCTGGTACAACTTAACTTATGTAATGGGAGTTAACCCACAAGGTATCTCAACCACATTAGAACAACAGCTATTTACCAGTGGTAAGGCTGCCATAATATTTGACGGTCCATGGGATCTACAGAAGTACGTTAGTGCCCTGGGCTCTGATTTAGGAGCAGCACCATTACCAATTGTAAGTCAAACAGGGTTGAGAGCTGCACCGTTTATAGGATCTACAGGTTGGGTTATATCTAGTCCACAAGCTAGTGGTGCAACTCCACAGCAGATACAAGCTGCACTTCTGTTCATCCAGTTTGTCACTGGCTATAAGGCAGAAATGAACTTATGGAACATAGCAGGAGATATACCTGCATATCTCGCTAGCTATAATCAAGCTCTTACTCAATTGAAAGCAGGTAACATAACACCCTCATATCTCGGCAGTATAATGGCAGGGATATTTGAACAGGCTAATTATGGACAGAAGTTCCCCAATATTCCACAGATGAGTTTCTATTGGAATACCTTCCATGAATACGTCACTGAGTACTATGCAGGTCAAATTACGGCTCAACAGGCTGCACAAGAAATGGAATCAACCATGATACAACAAATGCAAGCTAATGGGTATTATCCAGACTTTATTTTAGCTATACCAGATGTCATGTACTAGGTGATAATAAGTGGGTAAAAGACAAGTAATTTTTAATTATTTTTACCTTCTTCCCATACTAGCATTAGTTCTGTTCCTATTCTTATATCCAGTTGCTTACGCTGTGTATATCTCGTTCACGAATTTCAGCCTGTTTCATTTCTTCCAGTATTCTTATATTGGCTTCAAAAATTACATCAATATCTTAACTAATCCTAACTTTTACTTTGTCGAACTACTCAAAAATACGGCAATCTGGACTATAGGGAGTCTAATACCAATGATGATACTAGGTTTCTTCCTAGCACTAATACTAAATCAGAGTGACCTAAAATTTAAGAATGTTTTCTTTTCGTCCTTCTTAATACCGTGGGCATTTCCAGCATATATCTCGTTGCTTATCTGGTCAGGGATGTGGGACTACTCTTATGGTATAATAAACAAGATAATAGGGTTAATAGGAATAGCTCCAATAAATTGGCTTAACAATACCACATATGCTTGGGTAGCACTTATTCTTACTAATGTATGGTTATCTTTCCCTTATTATACCTCAATTTTTCTGTCTGCGTTACAGAGCATACCCAGAGAATTGTATGAAATAGCAGAGGTTGACGGAGCAGGCATGTTAACGAGGTTTGCCAGGATAACGTTACCAATGATGAAGAGTACATTAGTATTTGTTGGCGTAAGTGGTTTCATATTCACCTGGAACAATTTCTATCCCGTATTTATACTTACCGGAGGAGGTCCTGGCACGTCCACGGATATATTGATAGTTTATTCTTATCAGGAGGCGTTTAGTTATAACCAATATGCGCTTGCTTCTGCATACTCCATAATAAGTACTATAATACTTGCAATTATGGCTGTTATTATGTTCAGATACTCGAGAATATTGGAGGGGAGGGGATAATGCAGAGGGTCGGTAGCAAGAGAACAGTAGGTAAGATAATTAGATTGGCAATATCATATTTAGTTTTAGTCGTAATGGCAATAATTTCAATATTCCCAATTTATTACATAGTAATCACGTCACTGAACAATATCCCCTCATTAGCTTCTGTGAGTCTAGGCTCACTTTTGCCTAGCAGGATAAGTTTGAATGCATATTATGACATTTTGTTTCAGGAGCCCTTCTTTGTCTGGTTAAGAAATAGCCTTATCATGGCTTTAGGTACAATAATTGTCTCCGTATTAGTAGCCTTTTTGACCGGGGCTGCGTTATCCAGATTGAATGTACCAGGAAAGAAGGCTCTAATCGTTTTCCTCTACATACTAACTTTCTTACCATCTGTGGCTACTGTAATACCATTATATCTAATGTTCGCTTCTTTACATCTGATAAATACATATTATGGTCTTATCCTGGCTTATTCATCGGGCACATCTATTTTCGGTGCTTATCTAGTTAAAATATTCATAGATACTATCCCCCCAGAATATGAGGAGGCTGCTATGGTCGATGGTCTTTCAAGATTCAGAGCATATATAAGAATACTTTTACCGATGACACGACCAATTGTCGCTTTCGTAATGTTACTCGCCTTTTTAGGTGCTTATACTGACTATGCCTTAGCAAATGCTTTCATAACCTCAGGGAATATGTGGACCTTGACATTGGGTATGTACTATTTAGCAGTGACAAATCACTCAACCTTGTACAATGTTTTTGCAGCGTTCTCTGTAATCATGGGTGTACCAATTATGGCTATATTCATAGCCTTTCAAAAGTACATCAGGAACGTATATTCCCTATCAGGAGGTAAGTAAGGCTTTATTTTTGTTTTGTAATATTTTTTATATGATTAAAATAATTACACCAAAAAATTTATAAACTTGAATATCTATTTTTATTTATGAAAGTAGTCCTAGTGCTAAGTATATTCGTAATATCCATCCTGTCTGTCCTAGCTCTAGCGCAAACTGGAAATGTCAGCGTTAACTTTAATGTCACATCAAATGGATATGTCACAATATATCTATCTGGACTACCTAGCAGTGACGATGTTATACTACACTGGGGAGTACAACCTGGACCTCAGTCATCATGGACTCAAGTATATGATACACCAATGACCTGGAATGGAAATAACTTCTCTGCAACAATAGGTCCTTTTCAGAATGGGACTTGGATTGGATGGGTTTTCCACGACAACACCACAAATACATGGATAAACTATGATAATCATCCGTTCTGGAACTGGAATTTAGAAGTAAATCCACCAGTGGTGGGGATTACTTACGCTACAGTTCTCAGTAATGGTTCAATATTGATTACCACAATAGGAAGAGCACCAGATGATATTGTGGTTCATTACGGAATTGCATCAGGACCACAGACAGGGTTACCTTGGAGCAATATCACTGATGTGACAATGGTATATAATCCTCTGTGGGGTAATTATACTGCAGTCATAGGTCCGTTCCCTAATGGAACATGGGTTCAGTGGGTGTATCATGATCTCACTGAGAATAAATACTATAGTAATAATGGGCAGAACTTTGCTATTCAAGTTATTTACACATTTTTAACAATTACTGGTGGGAATTATGACAAGTACGTATACACTATTAATCAGAATGGTAAAATATTCTTGACTGTAGATAACAAGCTTAACAGTCCTGTAAATGTAAATATTGTAGTTAATATTCAAAATAATCAACTATCCTATAACGGAATAACCCTGAATCCTGGACAGAACAATATAACTCTTCCATTTACCGCCTCTTTTAGTCAAGGTGTCTATTATCCTGTTGTTGATCTATACTATTCCAACTCGCTACAGGGAACTTTCAATTTGCCACAACTAATTGTTCTTAACACTACTGGTAAAAGACCCATTAGTCTAGTAATAGTATGGAACATGCATCAACCACTATATCTGTCCCCTCAAGGGGTCTGGGAACAGCCCTGGGTATGGGTTCACACTGGTCAAGACTTTTATTGGAATTCCAGTCTAGTAGGAGCTTATGAATTACAAGCCCTATTAATTAACAAATACAATGTGAGCGTAACAATAGATTTTACTCCAGTCCTGTTATATCAGTGGTTGACTATTCTATCCCAAACTAATCCAAAATTCGCAAGCGGAATTAACGTAAATGTAACCCATGATACACAGGCTGTAAACTATACTCTAAATCTTTACAGGAGTTTAGCGCAGGAGGGTAAGGTAGAAGTGTTAACTGTACCCTTCTATCATCCATTACAGCCAATAATACTTGATAACGGTTGGTGGAGTGACGATTTAGCTCAAATACTTATGGGTATCCAAATGACTAGACAAGTATTTAATGTCAGCCCTGCAGGAACATGGACACCTGAACAGGCTTTCAACATGGGCTTAATAACGTTATATAATCAGACTGGTATTCGATACACCATACTAGATCAAGATGCTTATCTTCCTTACGTTACAGTAGTAAGTGGAAATACAAATCCTTATCAACCATTTGAAGTATTAAATAGCCTTGGACAAAGTACAATAGTTCTGTTTAGGGATACAGCATTATCTAATCAGTTTAGTTTCCAGTTCTTTAGTCAGCCTCCTCAGCTTACTGCACAACAACTAATCCAAGAATTAGCCATGATATATATGAATAACCCAGGAGGTGTGGTTACTGTAGCTTTTGATGGCGAGAACCCACTCATATTTAATCCATCTACCGGACCGCAGGATTTGAACGCAATCTATCAAGCTCTCTCTCAGTATCAGGGAAGTTGGTTGATTACACAAACAGCAAGTCAAGCTATAGCAACCCATAAGCCCTACAGTGTGATAACTAATTTGCCCGAAACCTCATGGAATCTAAATCTGAACTATTGGAATAACGGAAACCCAGGTAAAATAGAGATCTGGAAGAGCGTCGCAACTGCAAGAGAATATCTAGTTGCGTTAACCAAAGCAGTAGGCTTGAATTTGTCTCCAGTAGTTAATCTACCACCATCAATATCTCCAAACTCTACAAATCCAATAGCAACCTTATGGAACTACCTGTATGTAGCTGAAGGTAGTGATTGGACATGGCAAACAGGTCCTCCATCAAATGGTCCTTCATGGTTTATGTATCAAGCACTAAACTATACTAACGCCATAATTAGTACAGTGAATCAAATGTTTTCCAAAATAACTCTAACGAAAGCAAATATAGACGGTCATAAGCTTAAATTGACATTCATGAACGGTCTCAACTATACCCTAAACCTAGTGTTAGTAGTATCCTCAGGGAATTATAACACCAGTTACAACATAGTGCTAAATCCGGGGAGAAACGATATAAGTGTTAATTTACCCAAATCTGTCAACAGTGTAAATGTATATCTATACTCTCCTGTAACACCACAAGATGTAGGGGCTTCACCTATACCATTATTTAGTTATGGCTTCCTTATACATAGCTATAGTGTGAATAGTGATGGAAGTAACTCCTCTATGTTAACATTGATTGTGATAGCAGGGGCTCTAATAATCCCAGTGTTAGGTCTAACCGTAAGGAGGTTCCTGAAATAGCATAATTTATAACTAAAATATAAGGTAAAAAATCTTTTTTATTGAGTATAAACTTCTATTTTTTCAGCTGAGACGTCCTCCACGAGTGCATTATCTCCTCCTATGAGGTAACTCCTACCACTCCTTTCCTCTACTAATTCGAAATTAATCACTTCACTACTGATATTAACGTTATTGGGATAACCAAATAACTCAACATTTTCTCCTGTCCTGGTTATTACACCATCCACCTTTACCTTTAATCTTAATCCCTGCTCTTTAGCCTTCATGATCTCCCATGTAGCAAATCTATGGGCACTAAATATCATAGGGAAATCACTTTGTGTCACAGCTTTCCTGTAAACAGTCCTAGATGTCCTCCATCCTTCGAAATAGTAGTGAATGAAGAAAAGACTCATTGTCGAGTCTCTAAAGACATAACTGTAAATGTTAGGATTCGTCGAGAGGCTCATGACTCTCGGCATAAACACGCTTTCCTCTGCATCAGCAGATACCAAGAAAAAGTGTCCTAAAGAATGTACCTTTACTTCCATCACTTTACTTTCCAATAACTTGTTCACTAGAAACTCATCCACATTAGGATAAATATTTAGATAAGTTTTCACGCCTGACTCTGCAACCTTAATAATGTAGCTGATTAGCTTCTGAAGGTAGTTATTAGGAATTTCAACGTATAACTCATTTTTAGCACTCGTAATAACAGATATACAGTTGTTCAATACGTTTTCAGTGCTCTTTGTCATCCACATCATTCCCTGAGATTTCCTGTGATTAGTTTCAAGCTTTTTGATCTGTTCCAGAATAACATGTTTTCTCTTTGTCTGCTCTTGGTCTATCTTTTCCAATACTATGTTTAACCTTGCTGGGATGTAGAATTTCGGCTTACTGTTCTGAACATATATTAGACCTTTCCTCTCTAGGGATAAAAGTATATTGTAAAGCTGAGGCTGATGTATGTAAAGGTCAGATATCATCTCTTTAGCAGTAGCTCCTCCTTTATAAGTTAGATAAGCAAAAACTAAAGCTTCTTTCTTCGATATTCCCAATACTGTAAGGGCATCTATAAACTCATCATTGACTTCAAACATCTATATATAAAAGCTCTGTTAGAATTTTTAAATCTTTTTTTCTCTCCAAATCTTAATTAATAATGAATTGTAGTAAAAATTTTGATATAGTGATAACTATTTAAATTAGAGAATCAATTAGCATAATGTGGAGATTAAAGCAGAGAGAAAAGGAAAGGTAGTAAGGGTACTCATAAACAACCCTAATCCAGTTATTAAGTTTAATTTTAAGGCAGATCAATCAGAAATGATACCATCAGATATTGAAGTAACAAAAGATACTACAAGTCATTCCATAAACGTCCTTCTACCGTTAAATACAAAGACCCACGTTCTTGGACTTGGTGAAAAAGCGTTCGAGCTTGACAGAAGAAGAACTAGAGTTACTATGTGGAATACAGACTCTTATGGTTACACTTGGTATTCTGACCCACTGTATGTTAGCATACCGTTTTTTATACTTGTGGATAGTTCGATAAAAGGATATTTCTTTAATAGTCCCTCAAAACTAGTTTTTGACATGGGGTTAGAGAGATACGACAAAATTATAGTAAAAATTCCTGAGGAGAGTGTTGAATTCTTTGTCTTCGAGGGAGATTCCGTACAAGAGGTAATTGAGCATTATGTTGAATTAACAGGAAAACCGTTTGAACTTCCTGAATGGGCTTTAGGTTACCAGATAAGTAGATACTCCTATTATCCGCAAGAGACAGTAGAGGAGGTTGTGAGGAGACACCTTGAAGAGGATATACCCTTGTCTGCAATCTATCTCGACATAGATTATATGGAAAAGTATAGACTGTTTACATGGGATAAAGCAAAATTTCCATCTCCTAAGGAATTAATTGAAAAACTTCACTCCTTAGGGGTTAAGGTCGTAACTATAGTTGACCCTTGTGTGAGGTTAGATCAAAACTATCATGTATTTAAGGATGGGTTAGGTAACTATGTGGAGAACGAGGATGGGACTATTTACGCAGATATACTATGGCCAGGCTTGTCTGTATTTCCAGACTTTCTGAATTCCAAGACAAGAGAGTGGTGGAGAAACCTAGTGGAGAAATGGGTTAAAGAGAACAACATAGATGGAATTTGGTTGGACATGAATGAACCTTCTCCTCTTAATAAAAAGCCCTTCAATCCTAGAGCTATTCATAGACTAGACGATAATTCACAGGTATATCATGAGAGTGTTCATAATCTATATTCTCTATTTCAAGCAATGGCTACTAAGCCATCCGTAGATTTTGTTCTGAGCAGAGCCGGTTACTCAGGAATACAGAGATATGCTGCTATATGGACAGGTGATAACACCACCAGTTGGAGTGATTTAACTCTTCAGCTTGCATTAACTCTCGGTCTGTCAATTTCAGGTGTGCCATATGTGGGCTGTGATCTGGGTGGATTCATAGGTAGGACAACTGACTACCTCCTGTTATACAGGTATTTCCAAATTGCACTGTTCTTCCCCATTTTCAGAAATCACAAGGATAAAGGGGGGAGTGATCAAGAAATTTACTCAATACCAGATTACTGGAAGGAAAAAATTAAGAGAGTAATTAAGATGAGATATCAGTTCCTACCATACCTGAACGCATTAGCAAGAGAGTCTTCTAAAACAGGTCATCCGATTATAAGACCTTTGGCTTATCATTACTTCAGGGACGAAAATGCCTTCAAGATAAATGACCAGTATATGGTAGGAGAATACTTGCTTTACGCTCCACAAATTAATAAGGAAGGCAAAAGGCTGATCTATTTACCTGAAGGGAAGTGGTTGAATTGGTGGACTGATGAAGAGTATGAGGGAAAGAACTGGATAGAGAGTGACCATGATTTCCCATTATTCTTAAGATATAACTCAGTTGTACCCTATGGAAATGGCTTAATCACACTGAATGTTTACGGGAACAGCGGAAAGATAGAATTAGGTGATGGTACACAAATTCTCCATGAAAATGGTAACGTGAAGATCTCACCTGGAGTAAATAAAAGTAAATTTGAGGTAATGAGGAGACCGAATAAGGGTTAGCACAACTAACAATTTATTTCAACATTTGAGTAAAAATATGCATTAAGCGGTTATTACAATTTGAACAGGATAACTCCTATTTTTCATTTCTTGTATTAAATCTGAATAATTGAATAGCTAAGAATTAGACGTAAAGTACTTATACAGATCTGTCTTTTTAACTACTTTATCTTTAAAGTAAACTCCTTCTTTTTTGATCTTGAAGTCACCGACCATGACTACAACTTCATTCTTATCCCTCTCCTCCCTTATTTCATATTTTTGTCTCATTATCTTGTCTATAAGTTCAGGATCTCTTATGCCGAACGACTTCAGCAAAGAGTATAAGTACATATGTTCATATCTCTTTATTTTACCTAAAACTAAGGGAGTCTTGATCCTGTCTATGATAAGGCTTAACGCTTCAGTTGCCTCCATGTCTAAAGAGTCTTCAAACGAGATTCCGTCCAGTGTTCTCACCTTAACTCTATCCCGATAAAAATGTACCACACATGAGGGTAGCTTAATACTTTCAAGTCTATTTATGATATCGTGATTAGTAGGCATATTGTGGAAGAATATTGAAAACCTGTCATCCTTCAAATTTACGTCAGTGGACTCTTTGAGCAAGGACTCTGCTTCAGATAGGCTTAAGTTTTCTATGGAGAGTATAACATCTCCTTTTACAACGTTTACAGTCAGTTTTCCATCTATAAACCTGACTTTATAATTGAAAGCTTTTACATTATATGTGTTCAGTATGTTTAATAGCTGTCCAATGTTCTGTGTGTCAGTAGTTATGACATATTTTCCTACAACTAGTTTCATGGTTTAAATATTTTGGCTCTATGGTTTTAAAATCAATAATAGTCCTCCAGCTTCATCACTCAGCTCAGAATATATCGCTTTTTTGCTACTCACAAAATCTATCGTCGCATTACTAAACCTATAGTTATCCACCAATATCACTCCACCTTCACTTAACTTATACCATATAGTGGAGAGTTCAAACATCACATTTTCATAACTATGGTCACTATCATGAAGGAAGAAGTTCACCTCATTTACCTCCTGGAGAATTTTAGGTAAAAAACGACGTGACTCGCCAAGGAAGAATTTCCACTTTTTCCTTAGTTTTTGTGGAATTATATATCCAACTTCGTTCCCGTCTTCTAACCTATTTCTCACGTCGATAGAGTAAAGAACAGAATCTTCAGGTAAGGCTGAGAGGATTATGGTTGATGATACTCCGGGACCTACTCCCGTCTCTATAGCAATCTTTGGCGTAGTCTCCTTTATTATCGCATACAATATAATTCTTTTAGTTTTACTTAACGCATAGGGAAATTTTCCGCCTAACGATTGTTCAATATATTTTTCAATGTCCGAATATTCCTTGATATAAGTGTCAGTTTTAATCCTTAGTAGATCCATAAATGATATTTTATCATGCTAGTTTATATATACATATCAGGAAGTTAAAGTAAAATGGTCTAAACACCAATCTGTAAGTCTATTGTTCCTCCCCGAAGGTAAGATACTGTAAGTTATTGAAAAGTATGAAAATTGTTTTCATTATCTCTTAATCCAAGTGAACAAAGTACCCCCTCGTAATTTAATACCCTTGCTATAGTCCTAGTTCTCATACCATTGGAATACATCTTTAATGCCAAATCCCTAACCTCCTTATGATACCTATGCTTAGCATTTTCGAGAAACTTCCTACCACAATTGACACACTTATACTCCTGTCTTCCCCTAACCTTACCGACCTTAACGACGTAATGGCTGTTGTACTCTTATAAGTTATGTCCATATAGACCTCCTTCCTACCCATAGGTAATACTTATACAAAACGTGATAATAAATAGCACCTTCATAACGGCACTATGTCTACATATCATCCATTTAAAGCACAAGGACTAATAATTAGTTAATCTATTTAATTTAACAAGGGACCTCTAATTGGCTGAATGAGTTTTAATTAAAATATTTATATGTCTAAAGTGAAAATAATACGAATATGTGTGGGGAGTTGGTTCATATAGATTACGAAACATGGGATCAGTACATACAAGAAGATGTAATGAAAGTGTATGAAACAACATCAAAGGTTGTTAATCTATACCAACAAGTTGAGAGGATTGTTAAATTGACTTATGATAAATTAGATGATAACTTGAAGAGAATACTTTTAGGAGGTGTCACAAGAAATGAGGATGGCTCCTTTGACTACACAAAAAATAGCAGTGCAAAGTTTTACGCTGACTTTATTGGACTAACGATGGATTACAGTACATATTTACAATCACTTCAGTTAGGCACTTCTATTGTTGCAAGGCTTATAAGCAAGAAACCGATGGAGATGCGGCTTTCTAAATCGATAAAAGATTATATCCGGGAAATCAACGATTTATCTAAAAGAATTATAATCTCTAGTGGTTTTAGACCAAGGGAAGTAGAAAGAGTTTCCTTAAGCGATTTAAATGGAGTTTTTAATACATTCAAAGAACTACTAGAATCACTAGCTAGATTTTCATCAGTGTATAACCCTAGGACTTTTTTCATAACTTCTTTAACAGGTGATATTCTTAAGGCGTTTCTAGAAGCTTATGATAAGTTGAACGATAAGAGCATTAGGAATAGTGTGTTTAGGAAATTTGGAGTTGTTCCTTTGAGGATGTTCTTAAATGATGAAAGATATACAATATATGGCTACACAGATAACTCTTTAGGTCGTTATATTACTGATCTAGATAAACAGGCATATGACTTTTTACGAAACTTTCGTTCTGAGTTTATAAGACTGGATGGAAACATAGAAAAGGACTTTGAATCTTTACTTAGCTATTACATTACATCTTCAAATCTGAGTGAAGTATTAGATTTCGCTTTTTGGACTAACCCAGTTAGGTGCCATATACCCTTATCGAATCCTTCTAAGATCACTTGTGATAATTCGTATAGTGAAGCTTATAAAGCTAAATATAGGTCTAGAACATACACCCTTATAGAAATGCTCGAAGAATTTTCAATACCTCTCTTATTATATTATGATCTAAAGTTTACAACTGCTCAAGATGCCATAATAATGGAGCTAGATCCTAAACGTGAGATCCACGAAGTGTGATCGGATGGTGATGTATACGGATAAGGAAAGGGAAAAAGCTACTGAACAAAGAAGGGAAGAAGAGGCTTACTATGAGGAGATTGAGAAAAGTACGGTGACCTCTCCTGAAGTAAAGAGCACAGAGGACGTAAAAAGTAATACACTTTCTGCATCCGAAAATGTAAAATCCTCAACCAGTGTTAAAAAGCAGAAATTTGACCAGATGAGAAAGGTTAAGATCATACCCTTAACGTTTCCAAGTACTCCTAAAGTTAGCACTTCAAGTCTAGATACTGCTAACTACCTAACGTCGCTCGTTCAAAAGAGACGAGAAACAAATATTGTGCCTATTTACTTTCCTCCTCCACCATCAGTGATTTTATCAGAATTAAACATGGAAGACTATCTAAGCGCTAGCGTTAAAAGAGACAGTGTTATGCGTACACAAATAATATCTCTTCAGTTCCCAATTCCACCTCAAGTTGTAGTTAGCTCTATTGATTCTGAAATTTATCTTAAAGTTAGGGTACAACAGTCTTTAATGCCTACTAGTCCAGAAAAAGAGAGAGTTGAACAACCTAGCCTTTATGAGTCTCCTCAAGTTGTTAGGACATCATTAACTCAGCCTAAGAAAAAGATTGATATAAATATTCTTAACGATATAAAAGAGTTCCTTGGTGCATTTTCCTCAGGATTATCGACCAAACATGGTGTCATTGTAATTGTTTATGATGAAAATAAACGTGGTATTGAAGACTCGTTAGAAAGGATTGCTGAGGAAATTGCAATAATAAGTGGTTTACTAGTTAAGCCTGACCCAATAACTATAAACTTAGGCAATATAACTCAGATGGGTAACCCTGGTATCTTTAAGATAGATAAAAGCTTATGTTCAGTCCGTGAAGATAAAGATGAAGACAAGGTAAAGGAGGTATTAGAATCAAGACTTATGGGGTACCAGTTTTCCATACTCATTATGCCCTCATGCCTATATTATAGGTTTAGAGAAACGATAGGTGGTCAACCCTCAAAAATATTTATTGACGCTGATGTTATACGAGGAGCTGGCTTACCAAGCCCTATAAAAGTATATAAGGTAAACAAAGATCTAATTCAGAAAATCGCTTATGTCGCTTCAGGGTTTAATGTTAATGATGTAAGTGTGCTTTATAGATGGGACTCTATGAAGGATGTAAATACTAGTTTTGAGGAAATATTGAGTGAGAGCCGTAAATGGCTAAAGAACTCCTATCCGTGGTGGGACGTGGAATCAGTTGGCGAAAAAGAATCTGAGTACCATAAGGAGATGAAAGCTGTCGCAATAAGATATTTAATACAACAACGAGGAGTGAAGCCAGAAAACATTCATGTAGAGACACGTATTGAAGGAGTTGTGCCAGATATCTACGTGTCAGACTCAAATATAGTCATAGATGCTAAGACGAGTATTGAAAAGGAGCCAGGTGATGAAATAATTGACGCTTACAATAAATATAAGCGTATTAAATATGAGAATATTACAAATGAGGTAACCGAGGTGTGGGTTGTACTGAGACCTTTGCCGTTATTATTGGATATAGACAAAGTAGTAGGACTCTATAACCTCTTCGAAAAATTGAAGATTATGATACCTGCTAAATGCGGAAAAGATTACAAACTTCTACCTTTAGAGGAATTCCTAGACAAGATGATAAATCTTCAACAGTGTTAGTTTTCATGTATAAAGATAAACTATTTTTATATCTTAAAAAATATACAAGTTTAGCGACCTAATTATATTAAGTTATTATTTTTCTCACGAGTAAATGAGGAATTGTTTATTTTTAGTCTCTTTACTCTACAAAGAGTATTAGGAAACTGTTTAAGATGATATGTTTAAAAATCTTAATATAAAAAGTTGTGTTTTGTTTAAAATTACTTAGACACTAATGTTTCTCTATCTAGCTTAGCAAGCAATCTTGTAGTTCTTACCTTAAAGTATGTCGTGTAGTAATAACCTGCTATTACGTCTTCTATCTTCAACTTGTCGAGCTCATCATTTACGTATCCCCCAAGCTCTATCTTCGCATCTCCTTTCCATATCTCGCCTAGGACATTCTCGTCCCTAACTCTGCTAACCAGTTCAAAGACACTGGTCTCTGATTCCCCTCTTGCAGGATATATCCTAACATTTAAAGGAGCACCAAAGCTCCTCAGAGGCACGTCGTCCACCTTTTCCCTTAGCTCAACCTGTAGTCTAAACAGGAAATTTCCTCCTCTAACAACATATCCTCCAAGCTTTAGTCCATTTTCTGGTTTGTTGTACTTAGGAAGTAGAGGATGTAGTTTGGTCATGGAGATCTTAGCTATCTTTTTAGGATATCCATCTAACCATCCTCTTACCAGAGCCCAGTCCTTGTCCACCCACATGAATGGAAAGTATAAGTAGCTTTTCCCTTCATAGTATACTCGTAAACCTATGGCTCCCTCTAGATACTGGGTTAAATCTGGGTCCTGATACATAAGATCCCAAGTCTCCTCAGACGGGGAGATAAATTCAGCTATATATATCCAGCCTTCTCCCTTGCTATCGAGAAAGTTTGGTAAAAACTGATACAAAGTGTCTTTTTGAAATTTTACATAAGCCGAAATATATGTCACACCATAGTACCATGGCGGAGGAGGAACAATAGCTGATTTACCACTTCTCGTGAAAGGGTATGTGAGCAGATTATCATTCATAAATTCAACTAATTAACTCCATATATAAAGCTTTAATCTTACTAGTTATAGACTCGCGGTAGTATATGAGAGTAGGAGGAGAGAGAAAAAATCTCTGTCCTAGAAACGTGAGTGAACGTTATTTTAGGTTCAGTTCATGCACTAGGATGCGCAGGAGTGAACTCTACAAGCTTAACCAATATCTCACCAATTTATCCGCTATTTTCTCGAAATTGTTTTCCTGTTCCCTTACTTCCTCTATCATCTTACTATCTCCTCCGTAAACCCTTAACCAATCTCTCAGCATCTCCGAATCCACTTCTATATGGAATTGTATTCCTAAGGCTCTTCCGATATTAAATGCCTGATAATATTTTTCACTGTAAGCCAGTAGTGTAGCGCCATGGGGTAGGGAAAAAGTATCACCATGCCATTGAAACACATGTAACTCATCTGATCCAAAATAGTCCTTAAAATCATTTACTAGTCTTATTCTTGAAACACCTATTTCAACTCCGAACTGCCCCTTTACTACTTTTCCTCCTAAAGCTTCGGCAATTAACTGTGATCCAAGGCAAATACCTAAAACTCTTTTCTTCTCTGAGTAAGCTCTCCTGATCAACTTCATTTCTAGATCTAAAAAACGGTATTTTTCTCTTTCATATACTCCCATGGGTCCTCCCATAATGACCACGTTATCAAATCTCTCTTCGCCCGTTATTTCCTCAGCATATATTTCGGTTACATTTTTCAGAAACCTACTGAGTATACCCAGCCTTTCCACAGGATGGTTGTATATGGCTAAAGTGTTCATGCAATTATAAACTACTGTCGTCATATTAAGTTTTGTAGATATAAGGGATCCCAGTTTAATATGGACTGTGTATTTTAAGTCTAAATGTGCCATAACCTACAAGGCTACCCTGAATTAGGCATTAAAATGTAATAGTGTTTGTATGGTTCTGAAAACTAACTGATAATTCAAGCGTATAAATCATGAGACCGTGTATATAATCTATAAAACCTTCAGACAACTAGTATATTTTGAGTTTCAATGATGAAAGTTTTAGTCGTGGGTGCTAGTGGAGTACTGGGAAGGAATGTCATACCTTTACTAGTTCGTGAAGGCTATGAAGTAACCGGAATCACAAGGTCAGTTGAAAAAGTCGGGATCCTCAGGAGCTTAGGCTCACATCCAGTAGTCTGTAACGTATATGATATGCCGAGATTGTATAACGTAGTGAGGGAATCTAATCCAGACGTAATTATAAGTTTTCTGACTGATCTGCCAGATGATATGAAACTGATTAATGAGTTTGCGCCTTTAAATAATAAGATTAGAAGAGAAGGAACGGCAAATCTGATACGAGTATCTAAAGATATCGGAGTAAGTAGGATTTATATGGAAAGTGTTGCATGGAAATTGAATGGTGATTCTGGAAGAGCAGTAGATGAGATGGAAAGTATCGTGAAAGAGGCTAATGGGGTCGTACTAAGATATGGTCGTTTATATGGTGAGGGAACGTATTATGTTAATGAAATTCCTCCTCCACCCAGGGTGAGGATTGATAAGGCTGCATTGATGACGGTAGAAGCTCTCTAAGTGAAATCAGGCGTGGTTATGATAGTCGAATAAAGATTTTAAGAGAAGCCATTTTAAAAAACTCTTCAATCTCTTTTCAAATTCTTCAAGTCGTCTCTCAGAATCCCAACTTCGTCTATAATCCGATCCAACTCATCATAATCAATGTCCTTACCACTGTCCAATTCATTTATCATGTCATTTATTTTGTCCAATATCCTTTCTAATTTATCTCTTATGTCTTCCAATTCCTCTTTTGCCTCTTCTCTCATATGTAAAATATTAAGTATGTCAATTAAAAAATCTGATTAGTTCGTGCTGGAGCTTAAATTCCTACGGAAAATATCCTCAGCATTGACTTTTCAGCTAGCTCTTTAGGTATTATGGAAAGGAGTGTCGTCTCGTTACCTCCGCCACAAAATACCTCTTTATCATCATCTGCAAGTTCTTCATCCATTATAGTCTCAACTCCATTTATTAAAGGTGGTAAACCACCAACTTCATATCCAGTTATCTTCTTTACTTCACTAGCTTTAGCCACTCTAATTTCTCTCACGTTAAGATACAGTTTTAATTTATCTAAGTCAACCCTTCTATTACCTCTCAGGAACACTGCATATGGTTTGTTATCTGCAATAACCAAAATCGTTTTAGCTATTCTATCTTCTGAGACTCCTAAAGACATTGAGGCATCTTTTACTGTCCTTGCATTAGGAACAGAAATGAATTTATAAGACAGAGCCAATTTTTTAAGGATATCCTCCAGGTCATTCATCGTTAAAATTTAGAACAAGTATGTATTTAAATTTGTTTTGAGAACAGAGGCTAGAAAGCCGTGATGATCTTGAGTTCTAGAGAATGTTGAGAGAGATAACTAAAGTTGTGCAATTCTTATACACATATGACAAACGATTAAGCTTTTACTGAGGGAATTTTCACGTGTTATCTTGTTAATATTCTCTATTGTCGAAAACTATCTTATACATATTGTATTTATTTCCTATTATTACTAAACAAAATCTTTAAATAAATTATTAAGCTCAATATTAAATATGGCGAACGAATTAATCAAAAATCTAGTAAGAGACTTCATAGATATACAAAAACTTAATCCTCTAGATAGACCAGAAAGAATTAATGATTTGTTTACTAGATTAAATTTCCTCGGAAAGATAGAGGATTTTAATTGGGTAAGGGATATTTATGAGGAAATCCATGTGAAAGATAGAGGCGGGAAGACAGCCCTCATGTGGTACGATTTAGATACCAAAGTTGAGGAGATTTACACTTATCAAGATCTTCTGATCAGAGCTAATAAATTGATTAACTTTCTTAATCCAGTGGTATAGGTAAGGGAGATCCAGTTTACTTGATGACACCCGTGTTTCCTGAGCAGTGGGTTACGTTCTTAGCTACTATAAAGGCTGGTTTTGTGCTAGTACCTACAGCGAATAATCTTACAGCTTATGAATTAGGCTATAGATTTGCTGATCTTAAGCCTAAAGTTATAATAGCTGATCCAAAAAGTGCAGAAAGGATAGACCAAGCTCTAGGGGATCTAAAACCCTTAAAAATAGTCGTGAGAGGAAGAGTTAATGGCTGGACAGACTTTGAGCTTACTCAAAGTGAAAGTGAAAGCGCTGAGGCATATCCTACCTCATCAGAGGACGATATTTTAAACTACTTTACGTCTGGTACTACAGGATTGCCTAAAAGGGTTATTCACACTGCTACTTCATATCCATTGGGGCACTTATCCACTGCCTCTATAATAGGGGTGTCGACTGAGGACATTCATCTGAATTTGAGTGCACCAGGTTGGGCTAAGTTTGCCTGGAGTTCATTCTTTTCTCCGTTGATAGTTGGAGCAACAATAATGGCTGTCAACTACGAGGGTAGACTAAACGCCCAGGAATATTTGAGTGTTGTAGATAATTTCAATGTAACGTCATTTTGTGCACCCCCTACAGCCTGGAGACTGTTTAATTTAGTGGATCTGTGGAAGTTTAAATTCCATAAGCTGAGGAATGTTGTTTCCGCTGGTGAACCTCTGAACCCTGAGATAATAAAGGTATGGAAGGATAAGTTTGATTTGACAATAAGAGACTTCTATGGGCAGACAGAAACAACCGCAATTATAGGCAATCCACCGTGGAGAGATGTGACTCCAGGATCCTTTGGCATACCGTCGCCCCTATACGACGTTGTTCTACTCGATGACGAAGGTAAAGAGATAACTAAACCCTTCGATGTTGGGCATATAGCTATTAGATTAACTAAATGGCGTGCTATTCCACTGTTTAAAGGATATTCTAATGAGGAGAAAAACAAAGAGGCATTTAGAAACGGTTATTACTTCACTGGAGATAAGGGATATTTTGACGATAAGGGTAACTGGTACTTTGTTGCTAGGGCTGATGACGTGATAAAAACCTCCGACTACAGGGTGGGACCCTTTGAAGTGGAGAGCGCGTTAATTGAACACCCTGCAGTAGCTGAGGCTGCGGTAGTTGGTTCACCAGATCCTGTTAGGTGGCAACTCGTTAAAGCCTTTGTAGTACTTAAACCAGGATACTCACCCTCTTATGAATTAGCCAAAGAACTGGTCAATCATGTTAGTAAGAGTCTATCTCCGTATAAGGTACCAAGGAAAATAGAGTTTGTAAATGAATTACCAAAGACTATTAGTGGTAAAATAAGGAGGAATGAATTAAGGAAGCTGGAGGAGGATAGATATAAAAAGGGTGAGAAAAGCGAAAACGAGTACACTTTTTAAGCGTAACAAGAACCCAATCGAGCTTTTTACTATCACATTTAAAAGATAAATGAATAAAAAAGAAGTGTGTGTCTTTACTTTTATCAAATGTACTCATAATTTATCTCATATTTCACCAGATATCCTGCAGTATTGTTAGTGGAGTTCTGCACACCTAATGCGTAGAAGTTCTCTTCAAAACCCTTACCATTCACTAGGTAGATAGCGTTTAGTGACTTTTGGGTTTGGGCATAGTTACTTGTAATAGACACTAAAACTGCTCCCCCATACTTGTTTATTATCTCTAAAATACCTGAAAACCCACCTATAGCATTAGAATTCTCACTGATCTGGATGGTTAGGTTATAGTTATCGTATACGTAGCCGAATTTATAAAATAGTCCTAAGCTCAGGGTTCCATTCTGTAAATAGCTAGCATTGTATGGAATTATATTTGGATTAGTTATGGGGACAACGAAGGAGGTTAACTGGAGATTTATTGGGAACGTTCCCTCCAAAATTAGCTCTGCGTTGTGTAATCCCTTGATTAAACTAATTTCTTTAAATTGTTGATCAAGTATAGCCTGTTGATAGATAAAACTAGGATTGAAAGATTGGTAAGCTGTTACTTTTCCTTCTTCATAAGTGGTAGCAAACTCTTGCCCATTCTCGAATTTCAGTATAGATGTGTAGTTTATTGAATAATATTCTCCCTGTTGATAATATGTGGAACCAGATAAACCTGTAAATATCGGCTGAGAGTCAACATACCTTGCATCGGCAGATATAAGCTTTGAACTTATTAATGGGTTAGAGTTGTTCACCCAAAGCATCAGGACACCCGAAATTGTCCATGACAGCGCGGTAGAACCTAACTCCTGTGCAGAAGCTAACAGATTACTAACTGTTACTGTTATATTTGGCTTAGTTGAAGTTGCTAAGAGGGGTGTCAGCTCTATATATTGTGGTGTCTCAAAAGCTAATGTGTTTATGGAGGTTACCGGTCTCCACCAGAACAAGTTTATCCCGCCTGTATATATTATAGGATATGGATTCACTACTCCCGCCAAAAGGCTGTTATAATATACTAGTATATTTCTAGTGGCTGGTATATTCGTATACCAAAATTCATCTAAACCACCGCCTTCATAGTAGAGCAATAGAACTGACCTAAATGTTCCATTAGGCATTACTACACTTTGGGTTACCTGATCATTTAATGGATTTAGAACAACCCTCGAGTAGTTTAAGCTGTTCATGAAGAGCGGTATGAAGTAATTTGGTAGTCCCGCAGGTTTGTTACCTGGATAAAGTAACAGCGTTACGTTCATTGAGTAAAGACCAACTATACCAACACTTTTGGCGTAGTAAGTGGCTAAGACAAGCTGGAAAGTCACATTACCCTGTAGCAAGTTTTCAAACATAGTGACATCAGTCTGAGCTGTACTATTTCTGATCTCTTGTGTTGATCCCCAGAATATTGGTATACCATTTGCAAATATGTAAACAGGTCTGTCAAACTGAGCACCTCCGTACTCTTTGATAGATATGTTCAGCAGTATCATGCTGTAATTACCTGGCGGAATATATAATGTTACAACTTTTGGAATTATTCCTGTGTTATTGAATACCATGTTTTGGGCTACGTTGACTATTATAGGTGTAACATTGCTCTTTATGAAAAATGGCTCTTCAGAATAGTATGCAGGATCCACTCCGTTAGGAAATCCTGTTATGTTGTAAATCGTCATATCATTATAGACCCCATAATGGGAGGATGAAGTAGTAGACCCCATTAGTGTTAATGGTGTAATACCAAGAGCAATAACCAGTATAAGTAAGAGGGCTTTCATTCTTGTCTCACCTCCTTCTTAACAACAAGTATATGACAAGGATCAATGATATTATGGCTATTATTAGGGAAGCTATGGTGATATTTCTATAAAACGCTACGTCAGACGCATTACTGGATATTTTACTTGATAGTGAGGTTGTCGCGTTAGACAATGAACTTGATAGTGATATTTGAGGATAAGCATTGTATACCGTAGCACTCACATTATACGGTAATCCATTATATGTCATAACCACTATAGTGTATTGTCCCGACGGTAAAGCGGATGAAGAGAAGGGTATTGAAATCGTTGTGGAATTTTGTGATGAGCTAATAACTGAGTACCTTGTCGATATTCCATTCACTAAAACGTTCAGTATCTTAGCGTTATAACCGGAGACAGTTAGGTTTAGTGCACTTATTTTCTGCGTTATATTTACAAATTGAGGTGATATGGTAGGAGGTGATATTGTAGATACATGTTGTACGTTCGATAGGCTTACTCCGTTTAGCTCAACATTACTATTGACCTGATTGAATGCATAAGTCGAGTTTGCTATTACTACAGAAGTCAGTATGAGGCTAGAGTTATATAATTGTATCGCTACACTGTCAGGATCACCACCTATTGTGGATTGGGCTATTGATAATTTAGAGTTCTTCGCGGTCAGTGAATTTAATGTTGAACTACTTACTCCAACCTGTGAGTTAACCACTGTCAAGTTACCTACTACAACATTATTCAGGGAGATATTAACATTTATTAGTTCTAGATTACCTACGTAAACATTACTCAGAGAATTGGATGAGAGTAACGGCACACTCGTGTAGTTTTGACTAGTAATTATCACTTTACTACCTAAGTAGGTGTATGGAAGAACGTTGAAGTAAGTTGGACCTGAAGATATTGGGTTACCGTTAGCAGAAACTCCTGATATATATACTGTCCAAGGTCCAGATAAAGTGTAGGGCGGATATCCTAGATAGAATGAATTTGCCCCAAGTACTGAGGGTATCTGGAAAGTTCCCTCCCAGAGTCCCAGAGTGGAGTTAAATTGGAGCGGTACTGAGTAATTCGTAGCTACCAAATAAGACTTAAATGCTATGGATGAAGGCAACGGAATTGCGTTAAATATCCCATATTCCACCTCAGTACCGTTAGTATACGTTATGTTGGCATATATTTTGATGTGTTGCCCTTCATAAGCTATTCCTTTTACTTTTATATTGTAACTTAGTGATGCTGGAGAGACATAAAAAGACGTGAAGAACTCACCTGTGCTGACCCCGATTCCTGTTCTCGCCTGTGATTGAATGATTACACTATAGAATCCTGGAGTAAAGTTTGAAGGTATTGTGAAGTTCGCGTAATATAATCCAAAGAAGTTAAATACGCCGAATAGAGTTATCTCAGGAGCTTGAGTTAAATTAACTGTTGATACTAGTTGACCATTTTGGTTGTATATAAATGCTGACACGTTCGAGGACAACTGACCTGTCCCTTCTGGAGTTAGAGTAAAAGCAAATAGCGTTATATTCTGTCCAGGAGATACTCCAGGAAATCCAGTATTTATTGGAGTGTATACTGCACCTTCTATTATGTTTCCAAAGTAAACATAAGTGTACGCACTACCATAAGACGTGTTAACAACTAGTATATATGTGCCCTGTTCAGCAGGAGTAATAAGGGCTAACTGACCAACATATTCACCAGGTTGAGATGTTGGAGTTAATACAGCGCTCTCCACAACCTTTCCATTCTTTAGCAGGTAAACGTTAACTGTTTGGTTAACAGCCGGAGTTCCATCTGGATTATATATTTGAGCTACTACGCCAAATGGTGTGTTGAGTGACAAAGGAGGACCATAGGGGAATGGAATTGGAGATAAGATGTTTATTGATTGTCCAACATCTATATCGTAGCTCGAAGTTCCCGAAAAGCCTGCTGATGAACCATTGACAATTATAGACCATATATTTGGTGTCATTCCAGGTTGTATATTAAAACTTCCGACCCAATCAGTACCATTAAATGATAAGGGTATAGTTGTTACTGTCCCACTGGTAGTCTGAATATATGCACTAAATGTTCCTTGGCTCACTATGGTGCCGTTAGGATAGGTTATGTATGCTATTACACTTACAGTACTATTATACATATACCACGGGATTGTACCATTTGTAGTGACTGAAATTTCTAAATTATTTGTCTTTAAGTATTGCTGAATAGCATTTAATAATTCTCCGACATTAGGAGTTCCTAAGCCGGTAACTAAATTATATCCTGGCTTAGCATAAAATTCTCCGTTGTAACCAAGGGTGATTTGATGGAATGACTCTTGGTAAAGTGCAGGATTCTTGTATATCCAGTAGAGGATTGGATTGAGTAGACCTATTGGTCTACCTAGCTGAGAGATAATGTCAGCCAACATACCAGCCCAGAGTGGTGAAGCTAAACTAGTTCCTCCAATTATTTCTTCAGAGCCCAAAACTGTAATATTAAATCCGGTATATGGATTGGCATCTGCTGCCACATCAGGGACAGCTCTAAATGAGGAGTTTATAACTCCGTCTTGGTACCATGGTCTAGGGAAAAATGTACTATATCCACCACCAGAGGAAACTGTACCAGCATACTCAAAATATTGTGGCAATACACTCCAGGCTGTCTCATAGGCTTTTCCAGAGCTTAAATACAAAGTTGTACCGCCAACCGCTGTAACGAATGGAGAAGTAGCAGGGAATGATGCACCACCGTATGTGGTCAGTGAATCGCCATAAGCACCAGTATCACCTGACGATGCGAAGAAAGTTATTCCCTCAGCAGTTCCTAGTGCGAAGTAATAGTCTAAGTACGGATAGTTGGGAAATGGTTGACCGTTTATAAAGTAGTAGAATCCTGAAGCGGCGAATAAGTTTTCAGATAACCCCCAGCTCATTGATACAACATCTCCTAGTTTTTGCGTAACAACATAATCAACAGCCGCATAAAGCGTTGGACCACTATCTGAGGAGACCACTAAATTGATTTTGGCATAAGGAGCCATAGCATGGGCCGCTTCCACATCTAAAGCTGTCTCTATATCCCAACCTGTTGCTATTCCCTGCTCAGGAATGTAAGGACCTACAGCGTAAACACTTAAGTTTGCTGGTGGTAATCCGTATATCTGATCGAAACTCTTTACATCTTGATATATCAGAGGGTCTCCAAAAGCATCTATTATTGCAATTGTCACGTTCTTACCTGTCCCTGTAACATTATATGCAGTCCTTAACGCATTTGGACCATACCCTAGGTAAGAGAACTGAAAAGCTGGATGGGTCGTATTGTTCAATTGCATAAAATAGGGCTGGAAGGCAGTTTCGTTGTCAAGTCCACCTACTATAATCCCTGTTAGACTAAATGAAGGAGATGTAAGAGGCTTATAGTATACATGTCCGTTATAACTGAATAAACCTAACTCGGTACTAAACACGTTATCTATTTTTCCTGCAGTGGCAGTAGCAACAACTGCAAATGGGCTAGAATAATATATTGTAAAACCATTGCTTTCTAGGAAATTAATTAGAGAAGTTACTTTATTTGGCTGAGAAAATTCCTTAATAATTTGTTGTGGAGTTAGGGGAGATATCTGGTGGTTTGCAACTTCTTCTGCAGTATAATATAGCATGTTTAGGTTCTTGGGCGGGATGAAAAATGTTAGTGTCAGTAAGGTATTAGATGGTAAGAGTTTTGCATTAGTATAAGAATTAAAAAATGTGTTCTGATTTGAGGGGCTTGAGATCCCTAGACTTAATATTCCACTTATAGAGATTAAGAGTATGGATATTGGTATCAAGAATTTGACTTGCATAAAATATTCTTATAAATCATATTAATAAGTTTTTTAATATGTCATCATTTTTTAATTCCTTTTTAAATTCTTTTTAATTTTTAGGTTAAAGATAGAAAAAAGATTCTACTATTCTTTATGACGAGATAGACAAACCGTTATTCTTATTCTAACACTCCACGTTATTTGTATAACACGCTGTATATCTTTAAATGCTCTGCATGCGCACTATCCTTACTCATTTTCACATGCTTCTTCAAATCACTAAAGCACTTAGATCTTATTTCCTTCTTGCAAACTGGGCATTTATCAGCGGGATTTTTCTCAAGATGGATCTTCAAACTCCTTAAATCCTTCACTAATACTGAACATGAATCGTGGAAATAACAACTTAACATGGGTTTTTAGAAGGATATACACACCCACTAGTACTATTATGCGAAATACATTAATAAAGATTACTAATAGATTAAATGCCCTCTTGAAAGCGTGATAAACGAGATATTTTGAAACTGGGACATAGTTAATTCATTATCTATACTCAATTCTAGTAGAGCTATTAGGTGTCATAATTAAGGCTTGAAACGAATTTAAGATATATACCATAAAACGTGATATTAGATTTAAACCTATATATCGAATATTGTTAGCTTCATCCAGTTAAACGAAATATTTCCTAAGACCCAGGCATAAGGTATTTTTCCCGTAACACTAAATTAAACATAGAAGCTCTAGATTAATCAAAATAAATTTTACAAGGCTTTTAAACTCTAAGTATCTTAGATCTAGACATGAATTTGTCAAAATTTTCGATGAGCGATAGATTTTTAGACCAGTTCAAAGTTACAACAACCTAAAAAGTTAATCGTAGGAATTAGATATTCGTATTTTCAAATTAATACTTCGAACTAGCATAAAGTAATAGGAGGAATTGCGTAATTTTTACCTTATCACGATATAGATATCTAGTTTATATCATGAGCATTACTTCAAATAAATATTAATCCTTATTACTGACCGCGCATTAATCTTGATAGTAAGAACTTTGATTTATATTAATAGAGGTTATAAAGATGGTAGTCAATAGTTTCAAAAACAAATTTAACTTTTCCCTAAAAGTTCCATTAAATATGTTGGTGTAACTGGTGTTCTTTGTAACTTTACCTTCCTACCAAATTTATCCTTTATAGCTTTTTCAAGACCAATAAAGGTTGCAACTAGTCCTCCAATACTACCAGCCTCTCCTACGCCTCTTGTACCACTAAGTAGTCCAGACTTAAACTCGACCTCGTCAACAATAACTCTCCAAGTAAACTCCTCTGGAGAAGGCATGCCAGCATCAGCTATAGAAGAGAATGTTGGATTTCCCTCCTCATCATAAGTTGCCCACTCACAGAGCACTTGCGCTATACCCTGCATTACTCCACCTATAACTTGCCCTTCAACTTCTTCTTTTACGACAACTCTTCCTACATCATCCACTGCAACGTATTCTCTTACTCTTGGTGTTAAGGTTTCCAAATCAATGTCCACTACGGATATGTGAAATCCTGGTGCGAACACATCTCCAGCCTTAACGTATACCTCTGACTCATAGATTTGTTCTCCATGGAGGGCTTTATCCAAGTCTATCCCCTGTTCCGTTTAGCTTTTTCTTCAAATTTCTACAGGCTTCAATTATGGCAGATCCTCCTACCGACAATGCTCTACTCCCGTAGCTACCTACTCCTTCTTTCAAACCATCAGTGGTACCTGTGTAAACCTAAATAACATTTTCTGAGACGCCGAGCTCCTCAATTACGAGTTTGGAGAAGGAGGATAGGTAAGCCTGACCATGATGCCCTGAACCAGTAATTACTTCCACCTTACCCTTTCCGATTCTGACCTTTGCTTCCTCTCCTGGTGAAGTTCTACTTTCACACGCATTCTTCATACCCTTACTAGACATATTCAGGGATTACTCAATTCCAATCGTACCTATCCACTTAAATGCCAACGTGGAACCTAAAATGCCCGTAAGAAGATGCTTTGAATTAGGTAGGGCTATTGCCAGAATTGTAGCTAAGAAAAGACCAGAGAACGAGAAGGTTGCTATAATTGGTACAGGAGGCTTGTCCCATTTTCCAGGAACGCCTTACTATGGTAAAATCGATATTGATTTTGATAACTTTATCCTGGAGACATTGAAGGCAGGAAAAGGAAAGGAATTAGCTAAGTTGAGTGATGATAAGCTTGAGGAGACTGGAAATATCGAGTTGAGAACTTGGATCGTACCTGTAGGGGCAGTCGGAAATAAGCCAGCAGAGATATTGGAAAGACAGATAACCTACCATATTGACTATGCTGTTGTTAATTTGCTTTTTTAGAAGTGTCGAATTTAGAAGTGAAAGTAACGAGCGTTAGGAAGGATAAATACTTAATCAAAACCTTTTTATTCGTGTTTCAGATACTTATTTTGATTTAATAGATGATCCGATTTTCGTTTTTCCATAGGTTTACTACCAGCGATAACTCTAACATGAAATATAAATATAGGTACTCTAAATTCTAAAAATTTTAGATAAAACCATTTTTCAGATAGAACTATTCCGCTAAAAAAGTTTTATATAATGGTTATTTGGACAGCGATCCTAAACTAAAACCAGACTAAAGCGTGTAACATAAATCAAATCTAACGAGATTAGGTAAATGTATTGTCTCAACCTGACTATGCGTATGTATTATGAACCATGTTATCTCTATAAATACTACAGTATCTCTCACAGCATGATTTACGTGTATACTATTGTAATACCGCTTTTCATTAGATAACATGTAAAAGGTATTCCGAGAATTTTATCTTTAATGGATCCTAGACTCTGTGTAATATGCAGAAGCTCAAAGTACTTATGCGGACTGGCTTATTGCCCCATCGTAGTTAAGAGT